>JBGSOI010000051.1:0-64295 GCA_041739215.1 Akkermansiaceae bacterium | reverse complement strand
CCTCAACCTGCGGATCAATCTGTGCATGAGAAAAGCTTATGGTTATCGCAGCTTTGATCTGCTACAAACATCTCTCTATCACACACTTGGAGACCTGCCCGAACCAAAGTTCACCCACAGATTTTGCTGAAGAGCCAGTTTTCGAAAGTCATCCCGTTCGGCTTTCGACAACACAGGCAGCTCTTTGGAGGGGACCTTCTGCTTTACGGCCGGAGTGGATACCACGTCGGCCAATGTAGTATCGACTTCGGGTTGTGCATGCAATAGTGCATCCACGGTGGTTTCATTGTTTTCAAGTTCAGAGTTCATGTCGGTGATTGAGTGTGAGATTCTAATTTTTTTGGCAGAGTTGACGGCATGTGATTTCGCCACCTATCAGGACAATGCATCAGGATGATTTGGTAGCTTCACGAGTCATCCGCCTCATTGAGTATCCGCTTGAGCTCCTGAGCAGAGATCAAAGTCACACCGAATCCATCAATGGCGTGAATGCGTCCTTTTTTGACCTGGCGGTGGCCCCAGGTGCGGTGTTTTCCAAACATCGCCGACACTTCGGCGACGGTGTATGCGACGCGGCAGCTCGGGCCATCGGGGTTCGTGTTCGGTTTCATTGGGAAGACCATTCACACAAACCGGTTCTCATTGGAATCCATGTGCTGAAAATCGTTTCGCTTCCGATTTTCAATCCTCGTCTGTGCGTCCGAGCGACGACAATTTACGACTATTGCCAATTCCAAGCCGTCCTATTCAAGTGGGCGAGTCTATTGGATGGGCAGCGGGCGCAAGGAGAGACCCAAGGGTCATTTCCGGCACAGCCAGTCACTCAATTTGACGGCACCCCAGTGAAGTTGGCCAGCCAAAGAGGGATCGTCGTCGACGGACAGAATTTCGGACTCCACGCCCGAAAAGTCCTTTGCGTCATGCTCGCCAACATCACCGACGCCGGCCCCATTTTACCAGCCAACCTAGCAGGCAAACATCGGCATCCTCAAACCCCATAGCGAAGTAGCGCCCTCTGCAACGTGACCACGGTGTGTTCCCGCCCTAACATTTTACTATAGCAATAACCACCCGGGTTGTCGCAGGTGGGCGGATCTCGACGGACAACTTACTCCATCAACCGTGGATTTCAACACGCTGCCGCATTGGTCTTCCGGCACAAGAACTCGGCGTGGGCAAATAGGCACCACCTACAGCCGCCATACTATTATTAGGTCATGCCGATGAGGACTTGCATTCCTTCCCCAATAATTGGGGATACCCTCCTTGTATCAAATTCGTTATTATATATTTATATGCCGATTTCTCGTCTTTACTAAGTCTTTTGGATGCTTGGACTTTATAGGTTTCTCGCCATGGCCCGTTAGCCCAATCACCTCCGCATCGCGCCTCCGCAAGCGCAATGGACGTAAGTATCCAAGCTTCTAGGGTTTGCACGCTGAAGTCTTCCAGAGCAGCCACTTTGTCCCAAATTTGCGAGATGCCTTCGGGGACGACATTTATTAAATCATCGACAACCGAATCGTCCACATGGCTTACGAGACAAGTCGCCAAGTCACCAATTTTCTCAAAATCGATTTCCGGTCCATGGGGCCCGAACTTTACCAGATCACCGATGGATTCAATTCCACTTGCATCTTCGGCCAACAACGGTCCTTTTGGATCTTTCAACAAATGCCGTTGCAAGACGATTCTCAATGCATCGTTCCCTTGATTTGCCAACAAAGCACAAGTGGCTTCCATTGGGGTAGAATAAATCCTCGCAAGTTGCCGGCCTCTCTCAAGATCCTGTCGGTAGCGGCGCGCAAAGCCGGTGCGACTGTCTGGGTGACTATCTCGTCGCCCTCCTGTTCCTTCGAGCTTTCCGAGCCAATAAGGCTGACACTCCCCCAACATGGCCGGAATCTGATTCTCGATCGCGCGCGCTCTCCTATCAAAAATCGCAGGACAGCTAATCGGCCATTCCTCCGCGCACCGCGCTGCCTCCAGCACGGCCTCCTTGTGGGACGGAGACTGAGGGGATTCCAGTCCCTCACTCAACAAACTCGCACACTTCAAACCCAAGTCTGCGATCATTTTTGCCGCATCAGCGCTACCCCGGACGGATAATCGGCCGAGATTAGCCAGAGTCGCTATCAGGGTTGCTTCATTATCGGCCAAGATCTTTACGTGACTTTCTTCCAGATTTTCCAAATCTCCAATGTCGCTCCCGCTACTTTTCGCTAGATTGTTTTTCATGCCCGGACCCGTTTAGCCATTTCGCTCGAGTGCTTCTTGCAAAGATGCCCATACACCTTGGCACAAAGCACGCCACCATCCTGGTGTCCCAACCACTCGGCCAGCGTTTTGAAATCGACGCCCGCTTCGATACATCTTGTCGCAAAAATGTGCCTGAGGTCATGGATTCGCATGTGTTGAATATCAAGCCGTTCGCAGGAATTGTCGAGAGCGATCCGCGGCGACTTGACCAACATCACCGGATCGTTCGGTCCGGTAGGTAATCCCACCGATTGGAGGCGGCTGAGCAGATCCAACGCAGCAGGGATTAGCGGAACCTGCCTGATGTTTTCGTTCTTCGCATTTGCAGTCGTGAGCCAATCCGCCTTGATGTTTTTCCATCGGATTTTCCGCGCCTCTGAAATCCGGAGCCCGGTGTAGGCCATGAATTCTACTGCTGCGGCGGTCGCTTTGCTAAAGTGCTTCTTCTGAGAAAGGATGTCCGCAACGATTTTGGCCAGTTCCTCGGCGGTGGGCAGATCGTATTCCTTGTTCTTCGGATAAAGGCGCTTCAAGCCATCTGGAACATTGGTGGCGACAAATCCAGCCTCGATGGCCCGGTCATAGGTTCGGCGGAGCAACGCCAATGCACCATTGTAGCGGCTTTCCGAGTAGGATTTCGCGAATTCGTCCATAAGGTTCCTCAGGTCGGCCAATTTTACCTTGGAAATAGATTTCTCGAGGGGGTTGTCCTCGAGGGTGACCGCCACCTTGGGGAGAGCGACCGCGATCTGCTGGTAATAATGTCGGGTTGCTTTCTTAATGGTGGCATCTTCTCGTTTGGCCTCCTCGTGGATAGCGATTCCAAGCGATGTGGCCTTGGAGCCGTTTTTCGCGCCCTTCATTTCCGCCAAGGCCCCAGGAAGGCGGTTCTTGGCCACGTTGAAGTCATCGGTCTCCAAAGACCTGCGAATGACCTTGCCCGCTACCTTGGCGCTGGCGTAGTAATTGCCACCCCGATGACGAAGAAGACTGGTAACCTTGGATTTGCTGAACTGCTTTTGTTGCATGGCGTTGTAAGCTGTGCGGCAGATGGTATGCATTTTCGGTACGCATTTCCAACAGAAATCTTCGTAACTCGTTGAAGGGCCTGTAGCTCAGCGGTTAGAGCAGGGGACTCATAATCCCTTGGTCCAGGGTTCAAATCCCTGCGGGCCCACCTTTAATATCAAAAGGTTACAGGCTTTTTTATCTAGCAGTTATATTCTTACTGCCCATATGCGGCCCAATCCAAAAACTGCCGTTTTTTTGATCAGCCGTTTCTGAGACTAAGACTTCGAACCGCGGCGGTGCCGAATCCGCGGATAGAAGGAGCTTTCACGGAGCGGTCGATCAAGGTGCTGGCCTCAGGGCTGCCGCGGCGAGGCAAGACGCCTTTCCTCGCCGCAGTGGGCAGGGAGCTTATTTTAGTGCATTCCAAGCGGGTGCTGTTACGTCAGGCCTTCAAGCTGGTGGGGCAGTTGCTGACGGCGAAGCGCGACCTGCGAATCGAGCAGGCCGAAGCGCTCTTCACGCTGCTGGCCGAACGCTATGAGCGCCGGAGCTGGCTGATCGGTTTTAACATTGTGTTCAGCCAGTTGGCCCCGATCTTCAAGGATCCGATGACAACCCTGGCGGCCATCTACCGGCTGGTGCACCACTCCATCATCCCGGAGTTCGACTGGGCGAGCCAGCGGGTGAAGAAGGGGACCGGGAAAACAGCGAAATTGGACGGCAGATAGAAGGGGAGGCACATGGGGCTGCCGCCCCAAACCCCGCCGAACTAAGGAAGCTCAACCCCATTTGCTTCACCCTAAAATCCCGACTGCCCTTCTCCTCTCCCGTTCCTCAGGGGAACAGGGAGGCCTTTTAAAAACCCTCCTTGGCCCATCTGGCGGGAGTAATTCTGATTCTCGTCGAACGGATTCTTAATTGTCGCTGAACACCCCTCGAAAAAGCCAAATTGCCCATTTCACTCACACCCATTAAACCCCATAGCATACGTGTGGGAGACCTTTGCATGTCCGGCCTGCCTTGCCACTCAGCAGCTAGCAGCTCGAAAAAGCCGTGTGCGCCGTTCGACTCATGTAATGCGCCTCACAAATCATGGGAAATCGGGTGGGCTGCATTTCATGATAATTTCGGGGTAGGCGTAGCGTGATTCGTGGGGAATGTGTATGCTCCGGCACGGCAGGCCGACGGAGCGCAGGACTTTGAGCCGGAGGCGAAAAGCCCGGAGCGGAGGCGGCCTGCCGTGCGGCGCGGTCGTTGGGGGGGATGGCGACTTTTCGGGGTGGCCCGGCAGGTCCATGATGTCGCGCGCAATGCAGGTTTATGAATCATCTTTGGGAGGTGACCGGCGTCCGTGCACGCCTAAGGATTCCGCCGCGTGCGCCGGGTGATCGGAAACGGCGCGGTCAGGGAGCTATCACCGCTTCCTCAAAACCCACGGCTACGACCGCCGCACCCTGCGCGCCGGCCGGCTCGAAAGCGGTCCGCAAAAAGCTTCGAAGCCCCCACGCCCAACGACCTCTGGATGGTTGACTTCGCCACCAGCCCCACCCCGCGCGGCACCGATGGCAAAACCCATACCACCACGCTCTGCGTCATCCTCGATGATCAGCCGGCTCATCACCCACGCCGCCTACTATCTAACCGGCGACACCGTCACCTTCCTCCACAGCATCAAACAAGCCGTCCTGCGCCGCGGCCTGCTCCACGCCAAGCCCTACCACGCCTCGTCCAAGGGCAAAGTCGAGCGGCTCATCCGCACCATCCAACAAGACTTCGAAGCCACCCTGCGCCTCGAAAAATCAAACCGTCCACACACTCTTCGAACTCAACCAGCAGCTCTCCCGCTGGATTGAAACGTTCTATCACCTCCGCAGCCACAGCTCCACCGGCATAATCCCCGGCCAACGCTTCACCGGCGGCACCCATCCCCTGCGCCACGTCGAAGACTCTGACAAAATCGACCCGCTCTTTTACACCCGCGCGAGCGCGTCGTGCGCAAGGTCGGCACCGTCACCCTCGGCAAGACCCTCAACGAAGTCCCCATCTCCCTGCGCGCCCTGTCTGTCCAACTGCGCTACGACACGCTCCGGCTGGACCGCGTCGAAGTCTGGCACAAAGGCTCCTTCCACGGCCTCGCCACCCAAGCCGACCTCCACCCAAGCCGACCTCCACCTCAACAACCAAAACTACAATCTCAGCCAAAACCACGGGGCGGCCTCAGGCGTCAGGTCGGGGTCGCCGCGGGGGCGCTCGACGGCACCGTCTGGCCGAGCGGCAGCAATTGCCTGCCGCGGCGATCGGCGTCTCCCGCTCGTCCTCGAGGACGACGAGGGCCCCCACTGCGGCGGCGGCGATGATCACGCCGCCCTTACTGCCCTCCTCTTTCTTCTCGGTGATGAGCACGGGCGCGCACAGCGACGAGCCGTGCCCGACAAACGCCCGGCCATCTTCCCGGCAGACAGCCACCGTCAGGTCCATGACCTCCTCGACACCACCGCCGCGCTTCGCGGCGTCATGCTCCTCACCGAAGCCCCCGGATGCGGCAAATCCACTCTCCTCAAAACCTGGATGCGCAGCCTCGAACCCAAACGCCACTTCCCCCTGCTCATCACCCAATCCTCCATCTCCGCCAACAGCGTGCTCGAAGTCCTGCACGCCAAACTTGGCGAACGTTCCCGCTTCGAACGCTCCAGCGTTCTGTTGTTGGAAAAGCACTATGCCGATATCGACCCGCTCACCCTGGTGCTCATCCTCGACGACGCCCAGAACTACCCCGCGCCCGCATTGGAGGAGATCCGCATATTGTTAGGTTTCGGCGGTCGCCTGCGAAGCGCGTTTGTCCTCATCCTTGCCGGCGCCAAACACCTCCTTGGGAGCCTGCGGCTCTCCATCCAGCGCGCCCTCCTCACGCGTATCAGCGCCGCCATGCTCGCCCCCATGGCCCGGGAAGCCAGCTGCCCCTACCTCAACTGGCAGGACGGACGCGCCGGACTGGAACGCGCCATCTTGGAACCTGCTGCCATTGATCTGCTCGCCGAAGCCAGCCAAGGCAATCCGCATAGCCTCAACCTGCTGGCCCACGCCGCCTGGCTAGCCGCCGCCCGCATTCATCCCGAGCACATCCACAGCGCCATGCACTAGGTCCCCGTCGCCAACGCGAAAATCACCACTCCCTGAAGAGCAAGAAGCACGGGCTTCGCCCGCAGCCCTCCGGGCCGCGCACGAAGCCCGCTTTATCGCGCGACTTTAAGCTAACAGACAACTCAGTAACATAAGAATTCCTCAAACTGCCACTGGTATACTTTGGTCTACGAATTTCGACCTTTGTTCAACAATACGAAGAGTTCGTCGACCGAAACACTCAACTCGTGACGAAGTCTCGGGTCATCAATCGCGAGAACACCCATTTGAATTTTTGCGATCAGTGAATTGATCTTCCGGTTCTTTTTCTCTGTCGCGCCTCCGTCTGGATTTTCGACGCCAAGAATATCGTCTACAATCTTCTTCATCTCTTTTTCGGTGGGCAAACCTCCTTTTGCCTTAACGGCGTCTACCCACACTGCCTTTCTCCTTTCGGGATCATCGAACCTTACAAGATGTCGGACTTGAGCTTCAGAGAGCGGCCTCAACGCGTCAGAGCTCAGCCCGTCCACCTCAAGATCAAGCAACGGTGATGCAATTTCGGCACCGGAAATAAGCAAATTGCAATTCTGACGGGAACAGCCAATGCTTTTGCTACAGTAATTGGTCCACGACGTGTAACCGCCATGCACCCAAAGTTCAAAATCTCGGATTTCCTTAAGTGCGAAACCGACCTCAACGAACTTGCCGGAACCGCGCTTGACCGTGCTTTCCAGTTTCCTCAACTTTTTAGCGTCTTCCAAATCAACTTGCTTTGTTCCATCCGATCTCACTGCGGAATTAGCATTTTTCAGCAACTTTTCTCTTTTCGCAGGTGGAGCACCAATGCCCTTTTTCTCATTCTCTTCGATGAGGATGTTTGGCTCCACTTCTGGGATAGCTTGCACGTCGAACGGAGCGAAATCCTTATCTTCTGCAATTTCACAAGTTTGCATCGCTGCCTCTCCTTTTGGCGGGACAACGTTCTCCCCGTCGCCAAAGCCATCGAGACTACGATTTGTAATAGTCGACTCCTCGTGGTTTGGTTCAGATGCATCTTGATCAGAGTTGTAATCAATTTTTTGAGATAATGTTTTCATAACGTTTGAACACTAGCACAATTCACTTTTTTCAGTTTTTCCTGCTTGGATGCCTATCTTCTTTTCCTCCCGACATATCAATCGTGCTTGATGTCCAAAAATCCCTGCCCAACTACATTGATTCTCAGCCTAATCACACTTTTGGTTCATGTTTTGCCCCAAGAGAATTCTCAAAAAAAACTTTCGCGCTCAGAACCGAGTTCACATTCTATGCTTTCCCGAGAATTCCGTCGCGAGCTGAACAAAGAATACAAGTGCTTCATCACAGCTTTCATACATCGTAACATTTTGATATTAAAAGTCTTACGGAACGCCAACGAATCCGGATCCAGATACCGCGTAGCGCTCGAAGCGCTCAAGGGCATCAAAACCATCCAGCAGATTGCAAAGGATTTCGACGTCCATCCGGTCCAGGTCTCCGACTGGAAAAAGGCCATGACGGAAGGTGCCACCGGGATCTTTGGTCCCGGCCGGGAGAAAGCCGATGCCGAGGATTTCGAGCGTTAGCGCGACGAGCTCCACGCCAAGATCGGGCAGTTGACCGTCGAGGTGGACTTCCTGCGCAAAAAGTCGAAACAACTCGGTCTGTGAGGGAACGTGTCGAGTTGGTCGAAAACAATCATCCCTACGTGCCGATGCCCGGCGGCCACGCTTACCTGTGCGCCGTGATGGACTGGTACTCCCGCAAGGTGCTGGGCTGGGCCGTTTCCAACACCATGGAAACCGGCCTCTGCCTGGAAGCCTTGGAAAACGCGCTGACCGCCACCGGCCGGGTCCCTGAAATCTTCAACACCGACCAGGGCTGCCAGTTCACCTCTTCGGAGTGGACCCGCCGCCTGCTGGATCTCGGCGTGAAAATCAGCATGGACGGCCGCGGGCGTTGGATGGACAACGTATTTATCGAGCGGTTGTGGAGGAGCATCAAATACGAGGAGATCTATCTGTTCGAACACGCCACCGTCCCGGCATTGCAGGCCGGAGTGAGGAAATGGTTCGCTCGTTACAACGACTGGCGGCCCCATGAGACGCACGGCAACCTCACCCCGGCGGCATTCTATCAAAACGCCCTCTCCGCCCCTCATGAGGCGGCTGGGACGGCTGGGACGGCAACTCTGGACGCCGCGTAAACAATGGCACCCCCGGCGCGGCGATTTTGGGAAGCCTTCGTTTCAACGCCCGCGGCTCCTGCCTGAACGGCCGGATGTCGATCAGCTTCCCCGCGCAAATCAGCACCACCTCCTCCACCACCATCTTCTCGTATCTCATCATATGCCACCAGGGTCCGGCGAAGATCACCTGCGAGGAGGTTACGGTATCGAGGCAGCCCTTGAAACTCATCTCCACCAACGGTTTGCCGGCTTCCGCCGCTCCCTTCTGCATCAAAATGCGCATGAGATTGTAGGCGATGGTTATCATCCTCAGGGTCTTGTGCGCCATCTCGGGACTCTTCACATGGAAGATTTCCATCCCCATCGTGGTTTTCACGTCGCGGAATCTCAGTTCGATGTCCCATCGCTTCACATAGAGCGTCAGGATGTCTTCCGCCGGATGAACAGCCGGATCAAGCAGGGTGGTGACCACCACGATCATCCGCTTTTCCCCGGCCCGGGCCTCGTAGCCGATCTTCACTTATTTCAGTGGCATGCTATCCGGCAGGGCCGCCCACTGCGACTCGCTCAAATCGCTTGTTTTTTCGGCTGGGCGGCGGGTTTTTCCCACCCATCCAACCGCTCCAACGGTCCCAGGCGCTTGCCTTTCCGCCAGTCCAGTTTGGCGTGGCGGGCCTAGTGGAGACGCATCGCGACGTCCCCCATTGGCCCGGATCCGGACAATTCACTCATAGGAGCTGAAGGCGCGGTCGCCGAGCGCGATGTCGCCCTCGCCAATCAGTCCGACCAAGCCCTGCGCGCCCCGCACGACATGGAGATGGCTGCCGGTGACATGATTTTCCCAGCCGCCGTTGCTTAGGTTGATCAGTGCGACGACATCTATTACGGGGGAGCCGCATCCGGGCTTCTGGCCGGAAGGCTGTGGATAGAGTTCCTGGTTGGGTGCTGTGTCGTCGAGCTGGACCGAGGTGCCGTCGAAGGCCTTGACTACCAACCCGTGCCAGAGATCAACCGGGCGGGTTGCACCGTGCAGCGACCCGAGGATTCGGGTGTCGATCCGCTCCAGGAAATCCTCGGAGCCGCATCCGCGCCTGGCCGTATCCGCTGGTGCCGCCTTGGGGGCCGGCCAGCCCGGCGGCGATCGACAATGACTGGAACTTGCCCAGTGCCTTGGAGCATGAGGCGTTGCTCTCGATGATCTGGGCGAACCAGGCCCAAAAGACGAGGATGAGCAGAGAATCCCGGACCCGCTGGGTCGGATCGATTCCCGCGAGCCAAGCAGCCGGCAGCACGTTTTCGAACAGGCGGGCGAAGGAGGATGTGGATTTACCGAGAGCTTTCTGGCGGAAAATCTAAATCGAGCGTTGCTTCGAACGCTTCGCGCTGCACGAAGATGTTTCGAAAATCCTGTCAGGAATGGTTTTTTCAAGTCACGTCTGAAGCTGCCATCCGGCGGGGTTTTCCACCCGCTTTTTATTCGGAATATCAACGATTTACCGCCTTAAATATGCGACATTCCCCTCTGCCACTTCAGACGCTCAAGTTCCTCCAGGTTTACAGCAAAACTAAATGTTGTTCCGAAAATGCCTCCGTCCAGCCTTTTGGGTCGCAACGACTCGCCTCAATCGGCGACACGTCCGAACGAGCGAAACGTCGGAGGCCGCAGTGGACAGCCAACGGCATCAAGCCCCGCTTGCCCCAGGTCGCCATGGACAAGCTCCAGCTCGCGATCCCTCAACTCCGCGTGACTGACGCCACTTTTCGAACCTGGCTTCTTGAACAGAAATCCCCAGCGAGCGAGCGCCGCCATCGCACCGTATGGCGAAGCCGTCAGCACCCGTCGCGTAACCAAAATCATGGAAAAGTCTGCGGCTTCCAAGTCTCTTACGGCCAGGTCTTCCTACCTCACCAAAGAACTCGGATGCCGAACCGGCCTCAAAGCCGCGCTTAAGCCTGCTTCGGCGCCAACCCGTGGCAACGCTGCCATTTCCATTCCAGTAGAACGCACCGCAGCACATCATCAAGCAAGAGCTCAAAAACAAAGTCGCCGCCGACATCGCGCCATCTTAAACGCCGATGACCGGCCACACGCCTAGGCCCCCGTGGCGAGCTTCATCAAGACCTACTCCGACACCCAATTTCGGGGTCGCTAGGCAGCCGACAGGAGAGGTAACGTACGTTCCCCCCCCCCGCGACTATTCTGCTATCCACGCAACTTCGCTCATGAGAGGCTGAGAGGGCACAATAATAGAATGTCGCCGGGGTGAGGTCACAACTCATGGGGCCTCCAATCGTCGTAACGAGCGAACATTCCCCCACTTCGGCCCGCAATTCCGAGACGATGGTGTGTTCGATTAGTAGATTTTCCCGTATTTGATGCTTCGTCACAGCTGCTCATTTGCGGTGCCCGTGGTCGGGGATGCTGGTGCGTGGCTTACACTAGATCGCTTCTCTGACCGATCTCCCGGCGCAGCCGCTGCACGTGCTTGCGAATGACTTCAACGCCGTGTCCGCGCTTGAGATGGGTCACCAATGTTCGGCTGCCGAGGTACGGATCCAGCATGTAGATTTCATCCAACATGGCGATCTGCTTATGGACTGGATACCCTTGAGCGACTCAAGGGCTACGCAAGCTTTAAATCCAGGAACGTGCCTTCTTCGTTTGGCGTTCTTTTTTGCGTGGTTTAGGGCGAATTCAAGACCCGTCCCCGGCGACCACAGTCATCACTTAGCACTTGGCCCGAAATTCGGGGTACGCCTCAGTTTGCGAAGAAATACAATCAAGTGTCTTCTTGTATTTTCTCAAGGTCGCGGAAAAATTCACTTAACTTGATTCCTTCAGGTGCCCATGATCCTTGATCGGGTTCGTCAAATTCGAAATGCGGAAATGCATCGCCCTCCGCCAGGAGTTTCGTCTCATCAACCTGATTTGTTGAATTCTCGTTCCACGCTTGATTGATAGGAACTTCGTCTGAAGATTTCGGCGAAATCGATTGGGAAGAGATGATTTGACCAAGCGACGTTTGGGTGGGAGTTGCGTGCTGCTTATTTCTACTCAGAGAAATATCCACCGAAAGGGTTTTCTTTGGCGATTTGGACCTCCTACCCAAAGTCTGATAAAATTCCTCTTCCTTCGACTTTGGCTTTTCACGCTGCTCTCTCACTGCTGAGAGACCGAACTCCCACGCCAACAGCTCCTCCGCTTTGTTTATTTGGAAATCTGGAAATATTTTACGAATCGCTGCCAACTCACGTGCCAATCTCCTGGTTTTTTCAGTAGGTGAGATCGCGGCTGCTGCTTCGCGGGTTTGGTTGGTAATCATTTGGGAGATAGGTATCGGATTGAAGGCTAGGTGATCTTTTTCTGCATGCTCCCCCAGATCGCGCCTTTTTCCTCTTTCTGGTCGCCTGTTTGTCATCAAGCGAGGCGCTGGCGCCGGAACTCCAGCAAGATAGTACGCCGTTAGGATCCACTCCGGCGCATCTCGATGCCATGGACCGAGGTGATATTTGCTCAGTAGCAGCTGCCATTCTCTTGGAATCTTGGCCACCAAGTCTGCATTTTCAAGCTCGTCACGTACGCAGCGATAGGCGTTTCTGATCGTTGGAACAGAGGGCGGAGTTTTACTCCAGTCAATTTTGCAACCGCTCTCTACCGCTTCGCTAAAGACGTCATCCAGAAGTCCTGAGACAAACGACGGAGAATACGTAGCCAGGAACAATATCGAAAATTCCACGCGAAATGGGAGAAAGCGATCATGTCCCCGCGGACCAATATCTGCCGCCCGCTCTTTGAGTATGGCGCGCACTTCGTCACACACCGGGTGGACTACCTTGGGCCGCCCAGGGCCAAAGCAATCAGGCTGGTTCCTGCTCTTGAGATATGCGGTCCTCGCTCCACCCCTCAATGATGGAGATTTCCATTTGCCAGCTGGAGGCCAGCACACGTCGGATTCACTCACATGACCTTTCTTGCTTATCATACAATTACATTAGAAGACTTCCGGCAATCCCACAAGATATATTTACTGCCTTTTTGCTGGTTTTTATGCTTTTTACATAACCTCCTTGAAATTGATATCTTATCATAATACTGGTGCCTTTTTGGTAACGTAATTACCCATTATGGATTCAAATATGCAACCATAAACCATGAATAAGTGATTTTGTATGTATACTCATACCATTTATCGTCACTAATCCCCCAAATCAGACCATTTTACCCGGCTCACACGCCGTTTTTCGGCAAAATGGATCTGATTCGGGAGGCCACTATCTGAATAATTGGTATCTAAAGATAGTGGATCTGGTCCACTATTTAAGAGCAGGATGGGCGGGGTGTCCCCCGCCATCCGCCGCCTCCCTAAAAAGCACGCTTTTTAGAGTCGTTGGCTCCTGCTCTCTCAAAAACGGGATTCGGCTCCGCCTCACCACGTTTTCTGGCCGAGGGCCTGTCTCCATCCGGTGCGCCTATGCGGCGACCACCGGCTGGAGACTCAACCAGTAAGGTCACCGGACAATGCCGTCGATCTTCTGGTTGGCTCCGCGCCCGCCCGAAGGTCGAGGCTGCTGCGCGCCGATCCCAACGCTCCATGCGGTCGCGTTTGCCCGGATCCGTGCACGACCGGCTGCTCCGGCATGCCCGGTTCCCGGGGGATCGGCTTGCGGGTGGCTACCTCCGGCAAACCACCCGATAACCGGGTTTGCGCACCGGTAGGCCGGTCGCAAATCCGGTTTGCCTTCCACCCGCCGCCGACGACCTCCCGCTGGTCGGACTCGGCTCTGGGTTGCAGGACCGTGGACCACCCCCGCCGTGGCGGACGGTTGGTCAAACGGTGCGCCGATGCCTCGATCCGTCGCGTCCAGCCCATGGGGCTGGCGACGGCCCTGCACCTGCACAAACAGATCCGGTCGCCGACAATCAGCGGAGTACATGCTCGCGCTCACTCCGAATCTCGACCGCCTCGCCAAGTAATCCCGCGTGTTCACCAACGCCCATTGCCAGCATGCCATTTGCAGTTCCACCCGCGCCTCGCTTTTCACCGGCCTTCGTCCTGACACTCTGTGAGTCTGGGGCTTCGACACCCATTTCCGCGAAACCACTCCGGGTGCCGTCACCCTGCCACAGCATTTTAATTCGTGAGCACATGCTTGGCGCATGAAACTCCCCGTTCGGTTGCTCCTGAGGCTGCGTTTGATCGTGGCGGTTCTTTGGGTTGGCTCCGCTTCCGGACTGCCGCCTCATGAACGCATTCCTCACGGCTTGGATCTCATGATCCGCCGCCTTGATGTGTGCGGCGGAACTCGCTGGGACTCATCCCGCGCAATCGCCGGAACCATGAGTTGAAGCCGGACAAGCCGTTAAATCCACACTCGAAGGCGATCTCACAGATCGACTTGTCAGTCACGATCAGGCGCCGGCACGCCTGACCGATCCGGTATTCCGCCAGAAACGCGCTCAAAGTGGTTCCCAAGGTACGCCTGAAGTAGTGGGAAAGCGCCGAGGGTTTCATGCCGACGCGTTCCGCCAGCTCGCGGTGGTTGAAGTCGCCCGAGTAGGTTTCTGAAATGTATTCGTGAATCGCGTCCATGCGGCTGGCGCTCATCCCATCCAAGCTTGGTGCGAAGTCCGGGCTGGAAAGCGGCACCGCACCATCGTCCACCGCGAGTTGGTTGAGAATGCCAAGCAGTGCAATCATGCGTTCCGCTCCGCTGGCATCGGCCATTCCACGCATCGCCGTGATGGTTCGATCGCGCATCTCACCGTGAAACTGAAGTCCGCGGCGCGCGCGATGAAGCAGTTTCCCGATCGGTTGAAGCTCGACCAAGCCCCAGAATCCGGCCCCGAAGCAATCCTCGCGGAATTGGACGACCAGCGAGTGGGCCTTTTCGGTTGGATCAGCCGGCAAATCGTTTATCCAATAATGAGGGACCTTGCTGCCAATCAGCACTAGATCGCCCGGCCCGTAGTTCTCTACATGGTCACCCACCCAACGACGCCCTGAACTTGATAGAATGCAGGTCAGCTCAACTTCCGGATGAAAATGCCAGCCGAGGGGAAACTTCTCCGTGAGAAACTCCCGCACCGCGAAGGATCCGCGGGCGGCGCTGGGAATAGGTTCGAAGTGCGCTTTCACTTGGCAATGGAGAATTTCGGGTTCCGCGGTCCATGTCGTATCCGAGTTGTCATGAGCATTGCCGTATTCGGAAGCAGGGTGCGGAGAAATGGACACCTCACGGCCGGAATTGTCAATGCGCCACCATTCCGGGTGAATGGACTGGTAGCATGAATCCCTCAGCTGGTGTTCCATGCGGCAGGGTCGCACTCTCAACCCACCGCCAATTTCCGTGAAAATCCTCAACCTTTCCCTTTTGCTGCCTGTGTCGCTGATCATCCTCGCACAAGCGCTGCCACCGGCCTATCCTAAAATAGCGGATGCGGTGGCCTTGGAAGCGGAGCCATTCAGCCTGCATCGGGTCCGCTTGCTCGATGGACCGTTCAAGAAGGGTCAGGAAATCGCCGTCGACTACCTGCTTCGTCTGGAACCGGATCGCTTCCTCGCCAATTTCCGCAAGGACGCCGGCCTCAAGCCCAAGGCTGAACATTACGGCGGCTGGGAATCCCAAGGTGTCTCCGGCCACACAGGCGGCCATTATCTCAGCGCCTGCGCCCTAGCTTATGCCTCGACCGGCGACAAGCGTTTCCTCGACCGTGTCAACTACATCACCGCCGAGCTGGCGGAGTGCCAAAAGGCCAATGCCGACGGCTACGTCGCGGCCATCCCGGACGGCAGGAAAATCTACGCGGAAATCGCCGCCGGGAATATCCGCAGCGGCGGCTTCGACCTCAACGGCGGTTGGGTGCCCAACTACACCCTGCACAAGATCTTTGCCGGCCTGCGCGATGCCTACCGCCTGTGCGGAAACCATCAGGCTCTCGAAGTCTCGCGCAAGCTTGCGGATTGGTTTGAAACCACCCACGCCAAGCTCAGCGTGGATCAAATGCAGGACATCCTCATCGCCGAGTTCGGAGGGCTCAATGAAACTTTCGCCGACCTCTATTCAGACACCGGCGACGAGCGCTACCTTCAACTGGCGCGGCGATTTCATCACAAGGCGATCACCGATCCGCTTGCCCGTCGCGAGGACATTCTGCCCGGCACCCACGCCAACACCCAAATCCCGAAACTTGTCGGTTCCGCCAGGACCTACGAAATCACCGGCGATGCCGCGGACCAGGTTGCCGCGGAGTTTTTCTGGGACCGCGTGGTCAACCACCATAGTTACATCACCGGTGGCCATTGCGACCATGAACACTTCGGCGAGCCGGGCAAACTCAACCACCGCCTGAGCAACGACACCACCGAAACCTGCAATGTTTACAACATGCTCAAACTCAGCCGGCATCTGTTTTCATGGAAGCCGCGGGGCGAAATCGCGGATTTCCACGAACGCGCGTTGCTCAACCACATGCGCGCCTCACAACACCCGGACGGCCGTGTGATCTACAACCTGACCCTCCGGCCCGGCGGTCCCAAACACTATCAGACCCTCTTCGACAGCTTCACCTGCTGCGTCGCATCCGGCCTGGAAAACCATGTCCGCTATGGCGAAGCGATCTATTTCCACCACGATGACCAATTATGGGTGAACCTGTTCATTGCCTCCGAACTCGATTGGAAGGAACGCGGCGTCCGGCTCCGGCAGGAAACACGCTGGCCCTACGGCGACACATCGACGTTCATCATCGAAACGAAACAGTCGCAGCCGTTCACCCTGCGCCTCCGCCACCCGCACTGGGCACTCGACGGCATCCGCGTCCGGATCAACGACGAAGAACCTCAAGCTAACAGCAAGCCGGCGGGATATTTCGAAATCACCCGCACTTGGAAATCCGGAGATCGTGTCGTGCTGGAATACCCGATGAAGCTGCGCAGCGAATCCATGCCGGACAACCCGAAGCGCATCGGCGTATTTTACGGACCCACCCTGCTCGCCGGCGACCTCGGTCCATGGAACGATCCCGACGCGTCCAAGCCGGACTACGTGCCGGCCATGGTTACCGATGGCAAGCCTCCCGCCGACTGGGTGAAACCAGTTTCCCTCGCGGAACTCAAATTCCGCACCGCCGGGGCGGGCAAGCCGCGCGATGTCGATCTCATCCCGTTTTTCGCCATCCATGACCGCCGCCAGACCGTGTTTTTCGACATCTACGACACCGCCGAGTGGACCGACCGCCAGGCGGAAATTCTCGCCGCACGCAAACGGGAAGCGGAGCTCGCCGCACGCACCGTCGATCTGCTGCGGATCGGCGAGCAACAGCCGGAGAAGGACCGCAATCTGCAGGGCGAGAAGACCCGCGCCGGCGATAGCGGAGGCAGGAAATGGCGGGATGCGGTGGATGGTGGATGGTTTTCCTTCGAAATGGCCGTCGCCCCGGATCTGCCGAACGAACTCCACTGCACTTACTGGGGAGGAGAGACCGGCGATCGCGAGTTTGACATCGTGGTGGATGGAACCGTCATCGCCACGCGCAGGCTCTATCAGGACAAGCCGGGCGAATTCTTCGAGGTGGTCCATGAAATCCCCGAGGACCTCACCCACGGAAAAAACAAGATAACCATCCGCTTCCAGGCCCACCCCGGCAAGCTGGCTGGGGGCTTGTTCGGCGTGAGAACGATCAGGTGATCTAACATTACCCCTCTCCCCACCCCGAAAGCCAACCGCAGAATTATGCCGAAGATTCCTACGATCCGATTTTCACTACTGCTGGCTGCGCTCCTCCACGGTCTCGCTGTCTCCCAAACCAGCGACTCCGCCATCAACATGGTGGTCGCTGCTGCGGATGAGCAACCGGCCGCTTGGCGCTTCACCACCTCCGCTCCCGCCCGGAATTGGTTTGAACCGGATTTCGATGACCGATCATGGTCTGAGGGAAATGCCGGTTTTGGAACGGCCGGCACTCCCGGGGCGATCATCGGCACCCAATGGGAGACGCCGCGAATATGGCTGCGGCGTGACTTCCTGCTACCGGACCCGCTGCCACCGAACCTCCACCTGTGGATGAACCATGACGAGGATGCGGAGGTCTATCTCAACGGGCGGCTGGCGCACCGGGTTTCCGGCTGGACCACGGATTATCAGATATTCCCCATCGCGACGGCCGTCCGCGAGATGTTGAAATCCGGACGCAACCGTCTCGCCATTCATTGCCGCCAGACAAGCGGAGGCCAATACATCGATGCCGGCTTGGTTTCGCTTGCGCCTGCGGCAGCCAGTAAGACCCGCTGGGAAGCCGGACGCGCCAACGCGTGGTTTTCCAGCCAACCGCTGCCCATCGGCTTCAACTATGTGCCTGCCAACGCCATCAGTTACACCGAAATGTGGATGGACGATGGCTTTGACCCGGAGCTCATCGACCGTGAGCTGGCGGTCGCCCAGACCGTGGGATTCAACTGCCTGCGCGTGGTGCTTCCCTTCGTCGTCTGGGAGGCGGAAGCCGATGCTTTCAAGCGCCGTTTTGAAATATTCCTGAACCTCTGCGAAAAGCGGGGAATCAAGGTGACTCCATGTTTCTTCGACGATTGCGTATTCGGCTCCATCGTGGATCCGGTGTTCGGCAAGCAGCCCGAAGTGGTTAAGGGATGGTATGCCAATGGTTGGACGCCCAGTCCCGGACATGCCCGTGCCAAGGATCCGCTGGTCCGTCCGGCACTTGAACGCTACGTCAAAGACATCATGACCGCCCATCGCGGCGACCGGCGCATCCTTTACTGGGACTTGTATAATGAACCCAGCAACTCCGGCATGGGTAGCGCATCCCTGTCATTGCTCCGCGATGTGTTCCGCTGGGCCCGCGAAATTAATCCCACCCAACCGGTGACATCCGGAATATGGGGCGGCTCGCAGCGCGTCACCCAGTTACTCAAGCACGAGTCGGACATCATCACTTTCCATAACTATCACCCGCCGGACCAGCTGCGAAACGAGATCCGCGATCTCAAGCGGCTCGGTCGCCCGGTGGTCTGCACCGAATGGCTAAACCGCCCGTTCAAATCCACGGTGGAGGATTGCCTCCCTGTCTTCATCGAAGAAGGTGTCGGCGCACTCCATTGGGGAATGGTGAATGGCAGGACTCAGACCGACCTGCCCTGGGGCCATCACTCCGCGATCACCTACACTGGTCCGTGGCAACATGACATCTTCCGGCCGGACCATAGTCCCTACGACCCGCATGAGATCGAAATGTTTAAATCCGTCATCCGGGGCACCGCCGTGCGGCCACGCTCCGAGTAAAAATCCATTCAACTCAATCAAACCCATGAAACCCAGTCAGCTCACGCTTTTTGCCTATACCGGATTCTTTGCCATCACGGCCCACCTTGAAGCCGTGACCGTCCCGCTCACCGGCGGTGATGCCGGCCAAGGAATCACCTTGGACGCGGTGAATTTCCTCAGCGCGCTCAACGTCAGCTCGGTCACCCCCCGCACCGTTCAAAGCAGGGTGTTCAACGGTGCGCCAAACCCCGGCTTCACGATCGCAGGGGTTGGGAATTTCGCCGCTGCTTTTACTTTTGGCACCGGCGAGACCTCCGCCAATGACTTGGCAATGGCGGAGATCGTGAAGTCCCTCGCCTTTGCCGGCGGCGGCTTCGATGTCACGCTCAACTCCCTCACACCCGGCGGCTACTATCAGATCGATCTCATTCAAGCGGTGGGCAGTTTCTCCAGCCGGGAGCAGGCCATCCTGCTCGCTGGTGTATTCCAGGAAAACGTCCTCCTCAGCCAAGGCAACAACGCCCAAGTCACCACCGTGTCCGGCTTTGCGAATGCCAACGGGCAGCTCGTGGTCGGTCTGCGTCCGTCGGGCGAATACGGAGGTGCCGGTCCGCAAGACGGTGCGGTCCTGAGCGGCATCGCGGTCACCACGAGCACCGCTCCCGACACGGACAACGACAATCTGCCCGATTACTGGGAATACCAGTATTTTCCTGACGACCTGACCCAGCTCTCGGGACTGGGTGGGGCTGACAAGGATCACGACGGCGCGCCGGATCTTCTGGAATTCCAGAAAGACACCCATCCGGACAACCCCGACACCGACGGCGACACCCTAACCGACGGAGCCGAGCTCAACCGGATGGTGGAAGGAATCCCCGCCCCCACCGATCCAAAGCTCCGCGATACCGATGATGACGGGCTCTTCGACAATGAAGAAACCAACACCAACCTCTACTCCGGCCCCACTGACACAGGGACCGATCCATTGGTGAAAGACAGCGACAACGACGGTTTCTCCGACCATGACGAGGTGTTGCTTGGGTCGGATCCCAACCTTACTGCGGATGTCCCCACCAGCCCGGCGGCCGGACCATTGATCTCTCTGGATGCCTCGGGTCTCGCCCCCGGCAGCCTCGCCACTTGGACCAGTACCGGCGTGCTCGCCCGCGATTTCAACGCTGCGGCGACCACCCCGCCGCAGGTCACCACTCTGCAAGGCAAGCAGGCCGTCACCTTCGATGGACTCGTCAACTCCCTGCGCGGCCCCTCCGCACCCACCTTCATCGCTGGCGACAACTCGCGCACGGTGGAGGCCTGGGTTTTCAATCCAGCGGTGGCCGCTGTCGAATCCGTCGTCGCCTGGGGCCGGCGTGACGGGCCGGACGGCACCCACAGCGCCTTCCTCCATGGCACGGATCCGAACTTCGGTGCGTTCGGCGGTTGGGGCAACGTCGCGGATGCCGGCTGGGACGCCATTCCGCCGAAATCCGGTCGCTGGACCCATCTGGCTTACACCTATGACGCGATCACCGATTCCTTCAAAATCTATGCCGATGGCGTGCTTGCCCAGCAGGAAACCAAGGCGCTCAACACCTGGGCCACCGACGTGTCGAACAAGGCCCTCCCGATCCGCATCGGCGGGCAGAATTCCGCCAACGGCGCGCTTGGCGGCGCGCCAGCCAGTCTCAGCATCGCGCAACTCGCCATCCACGATCGCTCCCTGACACCTGCGGAACTGGGCCACGACGATACCGATCTCGATGGCATGCCCGACTTCTTCGAAATCTTTCACCAGCTCAATCCCGCCGATCCCAGCGACGCCGACCTGGATCCCGATCTCGACGGCGTGTCGTCCTTGGTCGAATTCCGCATCGGCACCAACCCATCATGGAAAAATCCCGACAGCGATAACGACGGCTTGTTCGACGAATGGGAAATTGCCAACTTCCGCGATCCTTTCGCGGATCCACCGGAAAGCGACGCCGTCATCCTCGCGAAATACTCCGGCAGCGATCCCGACACCAGCGATCCGGACTTGGACAATTACACCAACCGCGAGGAGTTCCTTGGCGGCTCTGATCCAAACGATTTCAATTCCCTTCCCACCGACCAGGATGGCGACGGCATGGCGGACGATTGGGAAAGACTGCACTTTGGATCCATCGCGGCCCAGCCTTACGATGACTTCGACAACGACGGCTCCTACAACTTCGAGGAGTTCCTCGGGAGCACCTTCGACCTTGACGACTGGGCCATCGACGCCAGCAACCCGAAAGACGAATACTCGCAGCCTGACACGGATGGCAACGGCATCGGCGACGGTTGGGAATCCATCCACTACTTCTCGATTGGCAACGTGGATCCGACCGGCAACGACGACACCGACGGTCTCGACAACCAGGCCGAATACGCGGCGCTCACCAATCCCTTCGAAGACGATACCGATGGGGATGGACTGAGTGACAGCGACGAGGTGAATCGCATGGTCGCTGGAAACCCGGCCCCGACCAATCCCCGCAAGCAGGACACCGACGGCGACGGGCTTTCCGACGGGGCCGAAACCCATACCGGCATCTACATCAATCGAGCCAACACCGGCAGCGATCCCCTGCTTGTCAACTCCGATACGGACGGCTTCCCGGATGGAGAGGAAGTCGCACGCGGCTCGGATCCTAACGACAGCGACTCCACCCCTCCGCCATTTGCGCTGGTCGCGCAGTGGAGAATGAATGAAACCGCAGGCGGAATCGTGCCTTCCACGACGGACCCCACCTTGCCAGGTGTCATCGGCAGCGTGGACGACTCACCGGTGACGGCGGTCTGGCAACCCGGCGAAGGCATTGGCGGCGCACTCGCGTTTGTGGCTGCCACCGATCGGGTGGCCCTGCCCGCGCTGGATCTGGGCTACGGCTTCACGGTGATGGGCTGGATCCGGCCAACGGCCGATCCGCAGCCGGCCTTTGCGCGGATGATCACCAGCCGCTTCCAAGATGGCTTTTTTCTCGGAAAGGATGGTGCCAACAACGCTTGGAAATTCATCGTCAACGGCAACTTCGACCTGGCCGGCGGAACCATCACCGCCGAGCAATGGCAGCATGTCGCGGCATCCTATGACGGCACCACCGCCCGCCTCTACGTGGACGGTGCCGAAGTCGGTTCCCTGCCGATGGCCCCGCCCACGATGCCCATCCAGCCGGTGTTTTTCGGCTCGGAAACCGATCCCAACCGGACCTTCATCGGCAGCATCGACGAATATAAAATCTTCAGCGGTTCCTTGCCCGCCGGGGACATCGCCACGATCTACTCGCAAGAGCAACCCCTGATCAGTGCAGCTTCACCCTACGACACCTGGGCACAGTCCTTCGGCATCAACCCCGCCGGGCCGAATGGCGGACCGGCCGAGGATTTCGACGCTGATGGCACCAGCAACGAAGTGGAACGCACGCTCGGATTGATTCCCAATAACGGCACCTCACGTTTCGCGATCACCACCAGCGGCACGCCCGCCACCGGGCTCATCCTGACCTGGCCAAGCCAGCCGGGCATCACCTTCGAGGTCCGCAGCGGTCCAGCCCTCACCGGATTTCCGACTCTGGAAGCCACGGTGCCCGCCGCGGCGAGTCCGTCAACGACCACCTCGTGGAGCACCGGCCCCTTCGCCCCCGGTGACAAGAGGTTCTTCCGCGTCGGGTTCACTCACTGAACATATCCCTAACAAAACCATGAAAAACCAACTGATTCGTTTCAGCATCACCTCCACCATGGCAATCAGCGCATGCGCTGTCGCTTCGTGCGCCCTGGCAGCAACCACCGTCACCGTCCCTAGCGGTTCGTTCGAGACGCCGAATGTGACGGGCATCGCCCCCTATTTCGCTCAACATACCGAATCCGGCACTCCGATCATCGGCACCTGGGTCCGTTACGGCACCGGTAATTTTGGGGCGGTCGTAGAGGGTGGACGCTATGGTGTTTCCCCCACCGGACTCGACGGCACCCAGTTCGGCGATCAAACCACCAGGGCGGCGACCGGTGTGTTCCAGGACATCGCCCCCTACGATGGCACCGGACTTGCCGATCAATACTGGCAGGCCGACATGGTTTACAGCTTCACTGTCGGAGTTTTCACCCGCAGTGACAATGCGGCCCTCGCCACGGACCGCATGGACATCAAGCTCTTCTCTCGCACCGCGATCGACGCCGGCGCGGACGTTCACGGATTGCTCTCCGTGTTCGGAAGCGATGTGACCGCAGACAGCCTGACCGACTTTTCCTTCAGCGTCACCACCTCGGCCACCGACACCTACATCGGCCAGCCGATCGGAATCTGGTTCGACTCGGTGAGCGGCGTGGACAAGGATTGGGGCTATGACAACATCAGGCTCAGTTTCGCCCCGGTTCCCGAGGTCTCCTCCCTGATGTCCGGGGCATGGGGAGCGATTGTCCTGCTCCGTCGTCGTCGCTGATGGGGATCACCCAATCTAGCATCCATCCAGTCTTACCATACGCCGGGAGGGGCCATGTGTCCTTCCCGGCAATCGCACGCATTCATGAGGTATCCATCATTCGTTCCCGCTATCGTCGTCCTCGCCATCGCCGGCCATCTTCCCGCCTCCGCGGCCTCGTTGGAAAACGACCACATCCGCGCGGATTTCAACGGGTCCGGACTCACGATGATCCACGACAAGACCTTGTCCACGGACACCGCGCTGAGTGGTGATGGATTCTCCGTGACGCTCAACGGCTCGCTGATCAACAGCGCCTCTCTCACTCCAGTCATTGAGGAGGACTCCTCCAGCCGCAGGGTGTTTTCATTCAAGTCGGGAACTTGGACCCTGCGCGCGGTATATGAACTCGAAAGCGGATGGCGCTTCGTGACCAAACACCTCTCGATCACCTCATCCGCGGGTTCAACCTATCAGTTGGGAAGGTTGACGTTGATCAATTCCCAACTCGGTCCCGCGATCACCGCGGATCTGGCTGTGCGGGACGGGCGCATGATACGCTTCAACAACAGCGGCATGCTGTTCACTGTCCAGAATCCCTATCTCGAGTGGACGCGGACCGGACAACAGATCGCCGCCGCATACACTCCCTCAATGTCGTGGAATCCCGCCGACGGGGCCTTTCTAACCGACAAGGTTATTCTCGCGCCCTACACCCTCAGCGGTCATGGCTATCCGAACCAGATCGGGTCATGGTTGTATGTTCCGGACGGCAGCGCGGTGGGAAACCCGGTGATCGATAGGGCAGAAGTGGAGGCATTCGCGGGATGTGTGAAAGCATTGATGAAACAGGACCGCAACGCGTCGGAACGGGTGCATGTCGGTTGGACCGGAAATGATTTCCAGATCGACGTGGCAACCGCTGCCGGCCGGACGGAATACAAACGGATCATCGACCAGGCGGCGGCCGTGGGTTGCAAGCACGTGCTCTACACTCCGGCGAATTCCTCGCTGGCATCCATGGCGCAAAACACCGATTTCTGGGATTTCGAGAACATTCTCTGGTTGAACCTGGGCCAGAAAATTCGCAAGGACGAATGGACGCCGGGCGTCGATCCGCTTCCCGCGGAAGTCACTGAAATGCTGGATTACGCCGGCACCAAGGGCGTCGGCCTCCTGGCCTATGTTTTTCCCACATTGCCCTTCGAACAGGATCCCGCGTGGACCAACTTCCCGGCCAACCGCGCGGATACCGGACAGCGGAGCTTTCAGGATTGGATGATCGGAAAACTCGTCGATTTCCACGCTGCCACCGGCATCAGCGGATATAGTTTCGACCACTGGTTCATCAACTATAGCGACGCTCCCAGCAGCAGATACGCCCAATGGTATGGCTGCCGGAGGATTCTTGAGGAATTGCGCAGGCTGATTCCCGACGTGCTGATCGACGGTCGGCAGTCCTATCACGAGTTCGGCCCCTGGTCATGGCTCGGTGGCACCTATCCGCATCCCTTGTTCTCCGATGAACAACCGATCAGTTTCGAATCGTTTCCGGACCTTCACTGGAGCCGCTCCTCCGCGGACCGCCAGCGGTATGCGGCCTGGTATTTCCGCAACGTCCAGTTCTGCCCCATCGAGCTGATGCCGGGCTACATGACGCATCAGACGCCCCGCGAGGACGCATCGAATGTCGTCCGCCGCGATCGCTTCAGGGCGAAGGATTGGGATTTGTTAGGGTGGAAGTATTCGGTGATCTCGTCGGTCGCCACCGCCCCCTTCAATCACGTGGTCAACCTGCTGCCCGCGCGCGACACAGAGGAGTTCGCCGCGTTCACCGCCGCCGACCGGGCGTGGATGCGGGGCTGGTTCGATTGGACCGACGAGCACATCGAGACGCTCCGCAACGTTCGCCCCATCCTCAACCAGCCGCAGCTCGGCCGGGTGGACGGCACCGCGGCGTTCAAGGATGGGAGCGGCTTCGTTTTCCTGTTCAATCCGAACTACCGCGCGCTGACCACCCGCTTCCGGCTGGATTCCACCATCGGACTGGAAGGGGGCGGCCCCTTTCTCCTGCGGCAGCTCTATCCGGATGCGGAGAGGGGCAAGCAATTCGCGCCACCTGAAGGCACCGCGTGGCATTCCGGGGACGAGGTGATCCTCGACATTCCCGGAGCAGACGCACTCGTTCTGGAGGTGATGCCAATACCCTCTTCAAGACCACTGCTGTTCAATTCGAAAGGAATCGTCACCCTGAATTCCGGCCGCCTCCAGATCAGCGGCGCGCTTGGAGAACCCGGAACCGCAATGGATCTAACCGTCCTGCTGCCCGACAGCCAGCCGGTCAGCCTGGTGACCGTCAATGGCGTTA
Organism: Akkermansiaceae bacterium; assembly: GCA_041739215.1. Lineage (GTDB taxonomy): Bacteria > Verrucomicrobiota > Verrucomicrobiia > Verrucomicrobiales > Akkermansiaceae > Luteolibacter. The sequence goes on along the minus strand of JBGSOI010000051.1, from coordinate 38,605 downwards.
CCTGCCGCTACCGGCAGCAGGGAAACACCGTCACGGTGCCTGTCATCTTTCCTGGCGACCGCTTCGCCGCGCGCCAGCAGATCGGTGAATACGACCCGAACTTCACTGGCGGCGCGTTCAGCGCGACGATTTCCATCCCACAACGTGTTTTCCAACAACTCGCCGACCGCGCGGCGGCGTGGCCGGTGAACTACACCGCGCAGGACCTCCAGGCCACCTGGCTCGGTTCGGATCGCTTGCTGCTCTTTGTCAACATTGCCGATCCGAACCCGTCGCAACCCGTCACTCTAACCATCAACGGCCAGCCGAAAGCACTGACGCCCGCTTACTCGACGATCACCGGCCAGGCACCGGGCTTATCGTTCACCGGATGGTATGCGGACATCTCCTCGCTCCCGGCGGACACGCCGCACACATTCTCGGTCACCGTGCCGGCCATGGCGGCCGGGCGCTTCCAGGGGATGTTTTTCGATACGGTAGAGGCAGGGTTCACCGGGAAAATCGAATCGCGCCCCGCGGTAACTGAAAAAGTTTCTAACACGGATGACTTCGGGACAACGCACGACTATCTGGCCGACGGAACGGCTGGCAGCAATTGGTCCGGAATCCTCACCGGAGCGGGCTCCGTTCCGAATACCGGGCTCGGTGGTTCGGGGGCCGGTTCCACCAGCGTCGCATCTGCCAACGCCCCGCAGGCAGGCGAACTCACCGTCACCACCACGCGGACCGATTGGGAACAGGTGAACAACGACGGATTCCTCCTCTATCGCACCGTCGAAGGCGATTTCGAAGCGGAAGTCCATGTGACGGATCTCGCACCCGGAAACTTCAACTTCGGAGGGCTCATGGCCCGCGTGCCGGACCTCGCCGCCGCGGGTCCCGGCGAAGATTACCTGGCATGGGGCGTTTTCGATCAGGGGGGCTATGGAAATTTCCTCCGCAGCACCGCCGCCGGAGTGTCACGGGATTTCGGCGTGCCGGCGGGTGGAATCGCCCGCCACTGGTTGAAAATCGTCCGTCGCGGCGATCAGTTCGCGTTCTATCATCGCTCCGGATCGGGCGATTCATGGCGGTTCAACAGCGCGCTGGACCGGCCTGACCTCGCGGGACTGCCACTTCAGGTCGGCTTGATGCATGCCACCTTCAGCACCGCCAGTCTAACCATCCGCTTCGACGAGTTCTCGCTCAAGGTGCATGGTACGCCCCTTTTGCTGCCCACACCTTACGAATCCTGGGCCACGGCGATTTTTGGCGCGGACGCCGCGATTCCCTCCGTCTCGGGCACCGCCGCGGATCCTGATGGCGATGGCCTTAACAATGCCGATGAATTCCTCGCACTAACAAATCCTCTCGACGGCCGGGACTTTCCCACGATCACCCTCGATTCCATGAACGGAGGCATCATCTCCGCAAGCATTTCGGGTAAAGCCGGGCGGATCTACGCGTTCGACCGCAGCAGCAATCTTGCCGACGACTGGATAGAACTGGGACGGAGTCTGCTGCTGCAATCCGACGCACTCCAGTCAATGCTGGATCCGTCACCGCCACCGGGGCGCGCGTTCTATCGGTTCAAGATCATCAATCCGTGACACGAACATTTTTCAATTAAAAGAAGAAAACACTGCTAATGGTGATAGATCCGGTCAGGGTCAAACGACTTGCAAAGCTCCGCAATATATCGAAATTACCCTACTGAATCCATTGTTGACATCACCGCAACCCATACCCATATGCCCAGAGTCACATTTATCATGCCGGACGGGATCGAAGCAACCATCGAAGATGCCGAGGGCACGTTGATGGAGATCGCCAGGGATCACGGAATCAAAGGAATCGATGGAGCCTGCGGAGGCGTTTGCTCCTGCGCAACCTGTCATGTGAAAATTCGTCCTGAATGGTTGGCGGTGACCGGCTCGCCGGGGGAAATTGAAAGCGACTGCCTCGAGTTCGAATCGGAAACCGACGAACGCAGCCGCCTTTGCTGCCAGATTGAGATGAGTGACAAATTGGACGGCATCATCGTCGAAGTGGTACCGCGCGATTGATGTCAAAATCCACAAAACAAACAGCCATGTCCGGATGCCCCTATCACGACCCCTTCAAGGAAAAGCGTCAACAATCCCCGGTGATGGCCACCGATTTCGATGGCGAGCCTGTGGCAATGATCCTTGGTTACAAGCAGGTGAAGGCCGCCGCGCGAGACTACGAGACGTTCAGCAGTGACGCGCCTTTCCGGGTTCCCATCCCACGTGAAGAGGACGTGAGAACGGTTAGGCAGTATCCATTGGAAGTCGACCCGCCGGTTCACGCGGAATATCGCAAGATCGCCGAACCGTTTTTCCGCCGCCCCCTCCAACCGGAGTATGTCGAGCGGATAGAGAAGTTGGTGGAGGGATTGGTGACGGATGCCTGCGGACGTGAGTCGATCGAGATTGTGCGTGAATTTTCGATTCCGCTACAGTCCCGTTCGCTGACCTATCTGCTGAACATGCCCGAATCCGAAGCGAAGGTTTGGATCCAGTGGGGTACTCACGTTTTCCGCGACGAAAGCGGCGTCTCGAAGGGCCATGAAATGGAGGCTTACTGCAACGAGCTTTTCGACAAGGCCCTGGTTGATCCCGGCGAGGACTTCTTTTCCGCTCTCACTCAGGCCCGCTTCATGGACCGGCCACTAACCCGCGACGAAATGCTCGGCTACGCGGGAATCGCCTTCGCGGGCGGCCGAGACACCATTATTAATACCGTTGCGACTACCTTTGCCCATTTTGCGCGACATCCCGAAGACCTCGAGCGTCTGCGGGAGGACCCTAAACTTATTCTCACCGCCGGTGAGGAGTTGATCCGATTCGCAACTCCGCTCACCCACATCGGCCGCTTATGTCCGGTCGATGCAGATGTGCATGGAGTCAAAGTGAAGGCCAACAACCTGATCTCGCTCGGCTGGGCCTCGGCCAACTTTGATGAAACCGTGTTTGAAAGGCCTGAGGAGGTGCTTATCGAACGAAAGCCGAACCCCCACATCGCATTTGGCAATGGCATCCACAATTGTCTCGGTGCGCCTCATGCGAGGCTGCTGTTGCGGACGCTGATCAGGAAGCTGGCAGAGCATGTTTCCTCGATGAAGATCATCGAGGAACACCCGAAGATCGAGCGCGAGGCCGACTACGAGCGGCACAATGCCTATCATTTGCTGCGACTTGCCATCGACCCCCGCCAAGGGAAATGACTCTCGTTTGGGAGTCACCTGAAGCGGGGAAAAGCGGGAACCCTAAATCTGCCAAAATATGAGTATAATTGCCAAAGCCGCCATCTCCGACGCCCAAGGCTCGTTTTCCATCGATGAAGTCACAGTGAACCCGCCCTCCCGCGACGAAGTGCTCGTCGCGATCAAGGCCTCCGGTGTCTGCCATACCGATTGGGATACACTGAAGCGCGATCATCAATTTATCCTCGGCCACGAAGGTGCGGGGATCGTCGAATCCGTCGGTGAAGGCGTGGAAAATGTCCGCCCCGGCGACCGCGTTCTGCTCAACTGGGCCATCCCGTGCAAGGAGTGCTTCCAATGTCAGCACGGGAACCATTCGATTTGTGAACGCAACAACGAGGTCACCGCGCCAGGTCATCGCGGAGCAGCTCGCATGGGCGCTACGGAATGGCGTGACCAGCCAATCACACGTTCGTTTCACCTTGGCACGATGAGCACGCACACGGTCGTCCGTAAGGAGGCCGTGATCCCCTACTCGGTCGTGATCCCCTTCGCCTCCGCATGCATCATCGGCTGCGGCGTCATGACCGGTTACGGCTCAGTGGTGAATGCCGCCAGAGTTAGCTCCGGCAGCAGCACCGTCGTCCTTGGCACCGGCGGGGTCGGGCTCAATGCCATCCAGGGATGCCGCATTTCCGGAGCGGCCAGGATCATTGCCGTCGATGTCAATCCAGAGCGCCTCGAAATGGCGAAGCGATTCGGTGCGACCCACCTCATCCTGGCCTCGCGGGAGGATGCGGGCCTCATCAAGGCCGCAAGCGAGGTGAAAAAGCTCACCGATGGACGCGGCGCGGATTTTTCTTTTGAGTGCACCGGCATCCCCGCCCTCGGCTCCGCTCCGCTCGCCATGATCCGCAATGCGGGAACCGCCGTCCAAGTCTCGGGGATCGAGCAAACCATTCCCTTCGACATGAGCCTGTTCGAATGGGACAAGATCTACATCAACCCGCTCTACGGAAAATCCATGCCGGAGTTTGATTTCCCAAGAATTCTTGAGCTGTACTCCCGCGGTCGGCTGCTCTTAGACGAAATGATTACCCGGACCTATCCACTGGAGGATCTTCAACAGGCCTTCGACGACATGATTGCCGGCCGCAACGCCAAGGGTGTCATCGTTTTCGACTAACCCTCTCTTATGAGTTTCCAGCCACGATCCCATTTCCGGACGATCGAACTCGGCACACTGCCGTGCGAGACCGGCACGCTGCTATCGATGACCGTCAAGAGCCCCGCCCTCCGGGCGCGCGCCGACCTCTCGATCTATCTTCCCCAAGGCATCGCTGAACCCGAAGCGCTTCCGGTCGTGGTCCTGCTTCACGGCGTCTGGGGCAGCCATTGGGTGTGGTGCCTGAAGGGTCGGGCCCACCTCACGCTTCAGGAGCTGATCGACGCAGGCGAGGTGCCACCGATGATCCTCGCCATGCCATCCGACGGGCTATGGGGCGATGGCAGCGGTTACCTGCTCCACGGCAGCCAAGACTTCGGGAAGTGGATCACCGAGGATGTGGCGCATGCGGTTTCCGAGGCGACTGGAAATTCACTGAAAGCCCCGCATTTCATCAACGGCCTCTCGATGGGCGGCTTCGGTGCGCTGCGGCTGGGAGCCTCCCATCCCGGCTGCTTCGCCGCGTTCGCCGGACACTCCTCAATCACCGATATTTCACAGATGCCTTTGTTTGTCGAGGAACCACTTGAGTCCTTCATGGAAGTCCCGCAATCCGATCAATCGGTTCTCGGGACCTTGCTCAGCCACCGCAATTCCCTCCCGCCATTTCGGTTTGATTGCGGCGTTGACGACCTGCTCATCGAACCCAACCGCAGGTTGCATCTGGAACTCCGCGCGGCGGGAATCGACCACGAATACGCGGAACACCCAGGCGGGCACGAGTGGCCATACTGGGAACATCACCTCGGCGACACGCTGCGATTCTTCTCCCGCCATCTCCCCTGAAAACGATAGCTATTCGTGCCGTATGCGCTTCGCGCGACTGGTTCCAGCCCCAGCCCTTGCATCATCGGCAAATTCTCAACCGCTTCAAATCATCACACCAGGCCTTCCCGGGCAGACGGACAGCCCTCGGTCTCCCCTGATTCCATAAACCAAAAAACCCATGATATCGCACATGCCTCCCTTTGCCCAAATGCCGCCTCCGTCCACAGCGATGGGGACCCTCGACATGGTCCTGTTTTTTGTCGCTGTCATCGGCGTCATCGCTTTCGGAATCTGGCAGGGAAACAAGGAATCCGGCGGCAAGGACCATGGAGGCGCCGCAAACTACTTCCTCGCGGGCCGCGGCCTCACCTGGTGGCTGGTTGGGTTTTCACTCATCGCCGCCAACATTTCCACCGAACAGTTCGTGGGCATGTCGGGACAGGCTGCCGACTGGCTGGGCATGGCGATCGCCTCCTATGAATGGATGGCGGCCATCACGCTCGTGGTGGTGGCGTTCGTCTTCCTCCCCAAACTGCTTCGCTGCGGCATCTACACCATCCCTGAATTTCTCGAATACAGGTATGGTGTCTTCTCCCGGTCTGTCATGGCCGTTGCCACGCTGGTCATTCTCGTCGGGGTTCCCACCGCCTCGGTGATTTATTCCGGGGCGAAAGTGGTCTCGATCTTTTCTGCCGGACACTCGGTGCTCGGGTTGGATCTCGGCGATCTCACCACCGGGTGCTGGATCATCGGTCTATCAGCCGCGATTTATGTGTTCGTGGGTGGTCTCAAGGCTTGCGCATGGACCGACCTCATCTGGGGCGCATCGTTGATCGCCGGAGGGGCCATTGTGATGTGGATGGCATTCGGGGTCCTGAGCAGTGCGGATCCCAACGAGTTGATCCGGACGAAGGTTGCGAACTCGGAAGCCACGGTGGAGAACCTCAGGGACGCGTCCGCGTGGGAGCGCTTCATGCTACTCAACGATGGCCGCAACGGTGAAGCCGTGGCCGTCACCGGTGAAAACCTCGCCGGAGGCAAACTCCACATGGTCCGGCCGAAGGATGATCCGAGCATTCCTTGGACCGCCCTGATCATCGGCCTGTGGATTCCCAACTTTTTCTATTGGGGCCTCAACCAATACATCGTCCAGCGCACTCTGGGATCGAAATCGCTGGCGGAAGGTCAAAAAGGCATCGTTTTCGCTGCCGCGCTGAAATTGATCATTCCATTCATCGTGGTGATCCCGGGCATCCTCTGTTTCAACCTTTACAGCAAGGACCTGCGGGCCGAGGCGGTGGCCAAAAACCAGGTCACGCTGACGCAGATGGAATCCGCCAAGGGCACCGCAACCGTCTTCCCCTTCACGGAAAATTTCGGCCTGACCGATCCCGCCAAGGCACAGGAAGTTCTCGCTCACAATGCGGCTGTCGCCAAACGGGAAGTTCCCGCCGGAGGGGTTGCCACTCCACTCGAATTGTTGAACGCCAATACGACGATTCTCAATGCCGTGACCATCGCAAACCTGGATCTCCCCGCGGGCAACCGAATCGGCATCGGCACCAAGCTGATCGGCTACGATTACGATGCCGCATTCCCGACGCTGTTGCGCAATTTGCTCAAGCCCGGCATGGCCTGGTTCGTGCTCGCTGCCATCTTCGGAGCGGTGGTGTCCTCTCTCGCCTCCATGCTCAACTCCGCCTCGACCATCGCGACGATGGATATCACCGCGAAGCTGGTCCACAAGTTCAAGAAAACGGATCTCACCCAGAGCCAGTTGATTTTCAGCGGCCGCTCGTTCGTGGTGCTGTTCGTTTTCATCGCCTGTCTGATCGCACCGGGTCTCGGAGATCCAAAATTCGGAGGGATCTTCACCTTCATTCAGGAGTTCCAAGGCTTCATCAGCGCCGGCATCCTTTCGGTCTATCTTTTTGGCTTCCTGGTGCCGCGCACCCCACGCTACATGGGCTGGGTGGGTATCATGATCAACGTGGTCCTCTACGGGGCGCTCAAGTGGTTCATCGTTCCCGACATGGCGTTCCTCAACCGGATGGCGATTTGCTTCGGCGTGATCGTCGCAACTCTTGCCATCGTCACCCTGATCAAACCGTTGAAGGTCCCGGTGATCATGCCAACCACCGATCTGATCCCCTTGGAATCCTCGAAGAGCGCGAAGTTCTGGGGATACGTCGTGGTGGCCTGCACGCTGGCCCTCTACGTCATCTTCTGGTGATCCCCTTTGGCAGAGTCCCCTATCTGAAATCACCGTCGGCGATCCAAATCCGACGCGCGTGGGGGATGTGAGTTCGGCGGTGATGCCACGGGTCTCGAGAAACACCTTGTGTTAGACCGGCCGAGCGATCCCACCCTCGTGGGAGAACTTCGAGGCATGATTCCGAAGTTTTTTTGGCTCCCGGGCAAATGACGCCGGAATCGCTGTTGCCGCGCAACATTTGAATTTCGGAACATTTGAAATGCGGCTCGGGGAGTCGACGATTCGAGCTTGTAAGCTCTTGGAATCTGCCACTAATCTCCGGTGAGTGAAACAACCTCTCCCCAAACGTGTCCACCTTGCCTTGCGTTCGCGCTTGCTGGATGGATCGCTTCCTCCAGGCACCCGGCTTGATTACAAGCAGCTATCAGTCGAACTCGGCGTTTCGACCACCCCCGTCCGCGAGGCGGTGACCCAGCTGGCGGCGGAAGGATTCGTGGAACTCATTCCCCGCCTCGGGGCCGTTGTCAGATCGCTCACCCGGAACTCCGCGATGGAATTTTATGAAGTCCGTGAGGCGGTGGAAACCTTTGCTGCGATGAAGGCCGCCGAACGGCTTTCCGAACGACATTTGGATCAACTCCGCCTCCATTTGGGCACCATGCGCCGGATGTTCGATGAATCCGCCGAGCGCGGCACCCAACGGCTGGAATCCGCGGACCTGTTCACCTTTCTCGACGCGGACATCGCGTTCCACAAGACCATTCTGGTCGCGGCCCGCAATCCGGCTCTCGCCCGCACCGTCGAGGAAAGCCACATCCAATCGCGCATCTTCTACGCCGACCGCGGGGTGCATGACGCGCCCCGTCTCCAGCTTGCCTGCCAGCAACATGCGGAAATTCTTGCCTCGCTTGAGAACCATGACGGACCCGCCGCCGCGGAAGCCATGCGCAAGCACATCCAGACGTCGCTCGAGTTCACTCTGGAGCATTTGGAAGCTTCACTTGAGGGCTGAATTCATTGGTTTTACAGACCTTTATGAGGCGGACTGACGGATTTAATATCCGAATATATTTGACTCGCAGCTTGATTCGTTGACTCTTCGAGAGGCCGCCCCCAGACGGGTGACAACACGAGCTCTCGTCCATTCATGACCCGCCATTTCACGACTATCGACTGGATTGTTTTGCTGGTGTATTTCACGGCGACAATTGGCATCGGCCTGTTTTTTTCGCGCAAGAGCCAGTCGAGCGAAGGCTTTACAGCCGCCGGGCGCTCACTGCCCGGGTGGGTTTGCGGCTTGTCGATTTTCGCGACGTTTCTGTCGAGCATCAGCTTTCTGGCCCTGCCGGGGAAGAGCTTTGGCAGCAATTGGACGGCCTTTGCATTTTCGCTTTCGCTGCCGATTTCAACATGGATCGCGGTGAAGTGGTTCCTGCCATTTTACCGGGCAAGCGGGGAGCTCTCTGCCTATGCCCACTTGGAACACCGCTTCGGACCGTGGGCCCGCGTTTATGCCAGCACCTTCTATTTGCTGACCCAGATCGCCCGGATCGCGATGGTGATGTACCTGATGGCGATGCCGCTCTCTGTCATCATGGGAGTGCCCATCGCTGGCGTGCTGGTGGTGACCGGAATTGTGGTCACGACGTATGCGTTCGTGGGCGGAATCGTGGCGGTGATCTGGACGGACGCCTTGCAAGCCATCGTCCTGATCGGCGGGGCGCTGGTGTGTCTGGCGCTGATGGTTTTCCAACTGCCGGGAGGTCCGCGCGAGCTTTTCACGGTGGCGGCGGAATATGACAAATTTTCGTTCGGATCGATGGACGTGACTGATTGGGCGCGTCAGACGTTCTGGGTGGTCCTGCTGAACGGGCTCTTTGTGAACCTGCAGAATTTCGGCATCGATCAGAGTTTTGTGCAGCGCTACATCGCGTCGTCGTCAGAAAAAGAGGCGCGCAAGAGCGTGTGGCTGGGAGGCTTGCTGTACATTCCGGTGAGTGCGATGTTCTTCCTGATCGGCACCGCGTTGTTCGCCTTTTACCTCTCGCGACCGGTCGATCTGGCGGAAGTCCGCGACACGGTGGCGGCGCAGAAGCTGATCCGAGAAGGGGTGGACCCTGCGTCGTCAGGTTTTGCGGCGGCGGTGGCGGCAAAATCAGCGACCCTTGGGAATGCCGAAATCGGCGACGGGGTTTTCCCGCATTTCATCGGCAAGCATCTGCCCGCCGGGGTGACCGGACTGTTGATTGCCGCAGTTTTTGCTGCGGGAATGAGCACGATTTCCACTTCGCTCAATTCGGCAGCCACCGTCATCCACTCGGATTTTTTCCTGCGTTTTATTCAGCCGGATGCGGGTGAGCGGGGTTCGCTGCTGGTCCTGCGGCTGGCCACCCTGGCTTTTGGAATCATCGGGACTTCGGTTTCGTTTCTACTGCTCAATATTGCCAGCGCGCTGGACGCTTGGTGGACTCTTTCCAGCATTTTCTCAGGCGGCATTCTCGGGCTGTTTCTGCTCGGAATCATCTGCCGCCATGCCACCAATTCAGCCGCCGCAACCGCAGTGGTTTGCGGGTTGCTGACAATTTCCTGGATCACTTTGTCCACCGCAGGGTTGTGGCCGGTGTCCTTGGAATTTGCCCGCAGCCCCTTCCATGCTTTCCTCGCGATCGTCCTTGGCACCATGGTGATCCTATTCGGAGGCATAACCTTCAGTGCTTTAATCCGTCGAAAGGAGCTCAATTCATGAATCCATCCCTCCGCATCCACGGTGTCGTGCCTCCCGTCCCCACGCCGCTTACCCCCACCGGCGAGGTTGATGTGGCGGCAGTTCACCGCATCTTCGACCATCTGGTGCATGGTGGCTGCGACGCGGCCTTCGTGCTCGGCTCCACCGGAGAACTCGCCTCCTTGCCGCGCCATTCGCGTGAGACGGCCATCCGGAGTGCTGTCGAAGCGGCGGCGGGACGGATCCCGCTGCTCGTGGGAATCGCCGCGAACTGCCCGGCGGATTCGATCTCACTCGCCCGATTGGCCAGTGATCTCGGTGCTGACGGCCTGGTGATGGCCGCGCCCTGCTACTATGACCTCGCCCCTGACGAATTGAGACGTTACTTCACCACCATCCTGCCTGAGCTCGACCGTCCGACCTTGCTCTACAACATGCCCTGGCTCACCGGCCATGTGCTCGACATGGACTGCCTGCGCACCGCGCTCGATCACCCGCAAGTCATCGGCTTCAAAGACTCTTCCGGAGACATCGATTACCTCCGTCAAATGATCGAGGTGGCAGCCACCCGCGAGGGCGCGACCGTGCTGGTGGGCAACGAGTATTTCTACCTGGAGGGTCTGCTGCTCGGCGCGCACGGCGTCGTCGGCGGCGGAGCAAACATTTATCCCGCCTTGTTCCGATCCCTGCAGGATGCCTGCGACCACGGCGATCTTGAATCCGCCCGCAGTCTGCAGGAGCGGATCACTTGGCTGGGTGAACGATTGTTTGGAATCACCGGGCGCCCTTCCGCGGTGTTTTGCGCCATCAAGGCCGGACTCGCCGCCCTCGGCCTGTGCGAGCCACAGATGGCAATTCCCCTGACCGGTTGCACCGAAGCGGAGTTGGAATGCGTCCGCGAGATCCTGGCGAGTGCCGACATCAGACAACCCCAGCCCTGTTCCAACGTCGCTTGAAACTGATTCTCACCGCATTTTTCGCCATCATGCCAGTCACTCTGTCCGCCACCGAAGAACAGAGGGTGACCCACTCCGCGCGTGGCCACCTGATTCACAATACCCAGGTGTTTTCGCCTGATGGAAAGCACATCGTCTTCGATTCGCGCAATGATGAGACCCAGCTTGCCGGTTCCACCTCCATCGGCATGGTCAACCTGCTCACCGGGAAGGAAACCACCCTTTATCAAGTATCTGCTGCCAATTCATACGGTCCCGGAGTGGGAGCGGCGACATTCAGCCCCGTGTCCGACGAGGTGATTTTCATCCATGGTCTTGAACCTGTCTCCAAGTCCAGGCCCTACGGTGCCACCCGCCGGACCGCCGGCCTGGTCTCGATTGGCAAACCGGGAAAGATGTCCCGCCTTGACGCGCGCGACGTCAGCCCGCCGTTCACCCCCGGCGCCCTGCGCGGCGGCACCCACGCCCACCACTGGTCGGGCGACGGAACGATGGTTTCCTTCACCTACAATGACGCCCTCGTCCCGCCCCCCGGACCAGCGCCGGCGGATCTGCGAACGGTGGGGGTGATCGTCCGCGACCAACCCGTCCACGTCGTGAATGCCATGCCGGGCGAGGAATTTTCGGGGCTAGGCTTCAGCGTGCTCATCGTCCCGGTGACGGCGGATCCCGAGCCGGGCAGTGATGAAATCTCCCGCGCCTACGAGGAAGGATGGGTCGGCAATCGCGGTTATCTGAAATCGGACGGCACACGGCAAAGCAAGGCCGTCGCCTTCATTGGAAATCTGCTCAAGGCCAATGGCGAACCGCACTCGGAAGTCTTCATCGCGGACTTGCCGAGGGATCTGACCCGGGTTGCGGAGGGAAACGCCACCCACCTGCCATCGCCACCAGCAGGAGTGAAGATCCGCCGCCTCACCCACACCGGCGGCACACCGCAACCTGGCCTTCAAGGGCCTCGCCACTGGGTGCGCTCCTCGCCGGATGGATCCACCATCGCCTTCCTGGATGAAGACGAAAACGGAATCGCACAGATCTTCGGCGTCTCACCCAACGGCGGGCCATCCCGGCAGATCTCGCGCCTCAAGCAATCCGTCGATTGCCCGTTTTCCTGGTCTCCGGATGGCAAGTGGATTGCTTGTTCCTCAGGAGGACGCGTGCGCTTGATCGATCCGGCAACCGGTCGCAGCAGGGAGTTGACGAAGCAATTCCCCCAAGGCCAGGAACCGAAGCATGGCACGACTTTTTCCCCTGACGGGTCGCTGATCGCGTTCAACCGACTGTTGCCTCATCCCGATGGTAGCGACTTTTTGCAGGTCTGCGTTGTCGCGGTCCCTACTGACCAAGACTAAATCGGTGGCAAATCGCCGCAGGCGTTCTGCAGCGGTTTGACTGGCGCGGAAATTCCATGATCAACAGGATAAATCGGTTCGAGCGCGAAGGTATTGAAATCCCTCCACACGCCCGACAATGCATGCCTGCCATGCCCTGCTGATCCCACTCCAATCCGACGCAATGCCCAGCGAATCACCACCAAAAACACCCTGCTGTATTCGAATATATTTGACTCGGTTCGAAAATTGGCGAGCTTAGGAGGTAATTCCCGTCACGTTCATGAAGTTCACCAAAAGCCACCCACCGAGAGGATTCGCCCTGATCGTCACGCTCACTCTGATGATCCTGCTCACGGTGATCGCAGTGGGTTTGCTCACTCTGTCGAGCATAAGCCTGCGTTCGGCCAGTCAAGGAGAGGCCATGTCGCTTGCGCGTGCGAACGCCAAGCTTGGCTTGATGCTGGCACTGGGAGATCTTCAAAAGTCGGTTGGTCCGGACCAGAACATCACGGCGAGCGCCCGACTGCTGGACGCGCAAGCTCCTCCGTGGGCCGGCGCGTGGAACTCGGCGGACTGGGATGTCAAAACGTTGGCCTCATCCGACTACGAAGAAAGGAAGGAACAGCGCTTTCGCCAATGGCTGGTCTCCCACCCCAACCCCACCGGTGCCGGCACTGCGGATGGCTGGAAGACGGCGGCGGGTCTCCCCTCCATCACGCTGTCGGAAGACGGGAATACGCCGGGTTCGCCAGAGGTTCAGGCACCCCTTGTCTCCACCAAAGGGGGGGCACTGGCATGGATGGTGGTCGATGAAAACCAGAAGGCGAGAATCGACAATCGCCGCCACAATCCCGCCTTCTCCATCGCATCGAAATGGTCTCACATGGGAGACAGCGGGCGCACCGCTGCCGAAGCGATATCCTCACTCGCCGACTTCCCGGTCAATGACCGCGTGTCGGATCGATTGATTTCACTGGCAACGCTTCCACTGCTGAATTCAACCCTGTCATCCCACCTCGACGGTGGCGTCACGACCCACTCGAACTCGCTGATGACCAACGTGGTGAAGGGCGGACTCAGAAAAGACCTCTCGCTCCTGTCCGAGCAAAGCTCGCTGCCCTCCGCGATGGCGAACAGCCGCGTCTATCAAGGCGAGCAGGGCGCTCCCTCCAACCCCAGTTGGAAGTACCTCCATGCGTGGCTGCGTGCGTGGAGGAACATCGCGATGACCCAAGGCGCGCCTGGCCTCAATTTGGCCTCCGTGCCGTCCGCAAGTGCCACCAACACTCCCGAAACCGCTCCGAACCTGCTGCCGGAAGTCGCCAAAATTCAAATCCATTTCGCCGCGATGGCGGTCAAAGGCTGGCTGAACAACAATTGGACCGTGGAAGACAAGGTGGAGAACAAAACCTTCAACACCGACACCTTCTTGGTGCTGCGTTTCGCGCCAGTCATCACTCTGCACAACCCTTACAACGTGCCGGTCACCGTCACGCGGATGGCCGTGGTATTCGAGGATCTTCCCTTGGGTTTCCGGGCCTTCGTGAATGGCCGCCCGTTCAGCAACAAACTGGTTCCCTTCAATTTCCTGAATGTCGCGGCAAACGACAAGGGTGCGGCAAAACAATCGTTCCGCGCCATCATCGGCGGCACCAAGGGACCCCAAACGCTCGCACCTGGCGAAGTGGCGATCTTTTCCCCCGATCTCGACCCCGAGCGGGGGCTCGATCAACAATTTGCGGAGGTGAACAAAAATGACAGCAATGTGGTTGGCGAAATCCAATGCCGCCGCGGCTGGGCTGGAGGCGGCGCGGGATTCTATTTCTGGCACCTTTCCCCGACCGGCGGCTATCAGAACAGCCCGGACTACCGCCGCTGGTATGGTGGCTTTCAAACCCGCACCATCCCCCTCAAACCCGACGACCGGGTGGAACTGCACTATGGCATCGTCCAGCCCGCCGGTGTCACGGCTGGCAACATCCCTATCAAGGTGAACTACCAGACCGCCGACGGCGCGGACCAGACCGTGCGAACCCACCAACTGCTCTACGACAATGTGGCCAAACTGGAAGCCGCGATGGGAATCCCTCCCAACAACATCAACACTACTCCCCGCGCCTACCTCGTCGGGACTGAAATGACAGAGAGCGCCGTCAAACCACTCAAGGACTTCTCCAACGTCATCAACCTCGGCGTGCTTTCCCTGCGAACCCAGAACGCCGCGTTCGACCCCTCCGGCGACTATGCCTCGCGGTTCCCTGTGCGCCCGTGGTCCAGCGGAAAAGCCATCACCGCCAACTCACGGATCAACGTCTCCTCCGCCGACTATCGGACTGGGCCTTATGAAGTCGCGTTCCACCAGACCAACGGGTCGGGCAATGATTCCGGCCAGCCCGGTTCGATCGAGCGCAACGGCGAACTCGGCTTCCACATCACCGGCCACCAAGCGTCTGATGGCGCAAATTTCGGGACCACATACGATTTCCCCATTGCACCGCCGCAGACGCTCGCTGATCTCGCCCACGCCAATCTCGCCAGCTCCAGTGCCAATCCAAGGGTCACTTATGTGGTCGGAAGTTCCGACGCACCCGCCGCCATCCCGACCACCACATTCCGCCAGCCAACGGCATCCGGCATGGCGTTGGACCAGACGTTTCTCGCCAATGACGCGCTGTGGGACGACTGGTATTTGTCCGCAATCACTTCGAGGGACAATGGGATCTTCAGCGGTGCCGAGGTGAAAAGCCTGCGCAAGGTGATCGACGACTTCACCACCGGCGACCCCGGGTTTTCGGAGCGGCTGGCGCCTTATGTAGCCAACGGCGCCACCCCGCAGCAGGCTGGCGACATCCTCGCTTCGGCTGACGGCTATTTGAAGGCCTCCGCGCATCAGCGGCTCGTCGGTGGATTCAATGTCAACTCCGTGTCGGTCGACGCTTGGATCGCCGTGCTCGGATCACTCAACGAGGTGGATGCTCCCCTGCTCAACTCGCTCACCGGGCAGATGGAAACCGTCCGCCTGCCGTTCTCATCGAGCCGCTTCCACATGCCCAACGGCGCGACGGTATCCGGCGGGATCCTTGGCGAGGACACCGTCAATGCACGCAACCAGCGGCAGCAATCCGCCCGCGAGCTATCCGAATCCGAGCTGCGCCTGCTGGCAGAGAATATCGTACTGGAAATCCGCAAACGCGGCCCGTTCCTGTCACTCGCCGAGTTTGTCAACCGGCGGCTGGGTCCATCCTCGGATTTGACCCAGCGCGGCGCGCTCCAGCAGGCCATCAACGACAGCGGTGTCAATCAACCCGCTGAGATTGATGGCGTGCTCCTCGCCGGCGGCGTCGCGCCGAACAAGGAGGCCTTGGCCGGAAACTCCGCTTATGGCTCGCCCGCTTTCGTGATGCAGCAGGACGTCCTGCGAAACCTCGGCCCCGCGATCCATGTCCGCGGAGACACCTTCGTCATCCGCAGCTACGGCCGGGCCGAAGCCCCGAACGGGAAATTGCTCGCGCAGGCTTGGTGTGAGGCCGTGGTCGAAAGAGTCCCTGATTTCATCGACCGCGCGGACCCGGCGGAAACGGCAATCACCGCCCTTTCCAGCGGTGTGAACAGGAATTTCGGCAGAAAGTTTGTGATGATCAGCTTCCGCTACCTCAACTCGCCGGGCGACGCATGATCCCCCCAAGAACTCCAATCCAATGATCCAGACCAAGATCGCCATCGCCACCGCCTTCCTCGCGTTATCCCTTCTGCCCGCTTCAGGTCAGGAAACCGCGACCCGCAGGGTTTCCGCCCGCATTCTTTGCCTACAACACCAGCAGGACATCAAGTCCGTCCGCTTCGGACCCAACTCGGAAAAACTCGGCGAGCCCCAACGACTCCTCATCGGGGACTATTCGTTGCCCTTTCCCGTGGAAATCGCCGAGGGTGAGATTCTCGCGTTCCGCGAGGGCGACACCGGCAGTGCCTCACCCGTGGCGATCGCCAAGATCCCCCCCGCCGCTGCCACCGTCACATTGCTTTTCATCCCCGGCACCGACACTCCTTACCGGATTTTTGTGATCCCGGACGGGAGCTTGGAATTCCGCGCCGATCACAGCCGCTTCGTCAACCTCGCTCCCGTTCCCGTTCGCATCAGGATTGAGGATCAGCTTGTCGACCTTCCTCCGGGTAAAATCGAATCCCTCACCTCGCTGCCGAAACGCGATCGTTTCAACCAGGCCAACGTTGCGATGGCCTCCCTGATCGAAGACGAATGGAAGGTGGTCTCTCAAACCCAGTGGCATTTCGTCGCAGGAAACCGCCTGCTCATCCTTGTCTACGTCCGCCCCGGCACCGAGCGGCTCGTCTCCATTTCCTACAAGGATCGTCCGGGTTCCGAGAAACCCCAGAAACCCATCAAAGCCCCTTGATTTCATGCCTTCCGAGGCAAGCCACCCACCTCAAGATTACGACTACAGCCGAATATATTTGACACGA
This sequence comes from Akkermansiaceae bacterium, assembly GCA_041739215.1. Classification (GTDB taxonomy): domain Bacteria; phylum Verrucomicrobiota; class Verrucomicrobiia; order Verrucomicrobiales; family Akkermansiaceae; genus Luteolibacter. The sequence continues at coordinate 21,698 of JBGSOI010000051.1, read as the reverse complement.
TCCGGAAATTTGTTTCTTTGAAATCCACTGTTTTAACCTTGCTGCCCGCTTGGCATTCTCCCTTGTGAAACCCATTTTAAATCTTCTTTTGGCCACATTATGGGTCACGCCTCTCGTCCGCGCCGGCCACTACGAAGTCTACATCCTCGCCGGCCAATCAAATGCCGGCGGCCACGGCTACGTGAGCCGGGAATTTTCGCAGTTCAGCCCAATGGGCGATGACGGGCTGGTAGAACTTGGGAAAACCCGTTACCTCGAAGAGCAACCGGGTGTGATTTTCAACCACTGGCGCGGTGGAAATCCCAGCGCCGGCCGGCCGGTTCTGTGGGATGCACGCAGCGACGGCTGGATCCCGATGAAAGCCGGTTACAGCCTTTTTGGCTACAACAGCACGAACCCGGGCGCGCTCGGAGCAGAGACCGTCAACCATCCGTTCGGTGCGGAAGTCACCTTTGCGGAACGCATGCGGCAGGCGCGGCCGGGGCGGAAAGTCGCCGTGATCAAATACTCGCAGGGAGCCACCAGCTTGGGCACTGCCGCCGCGCCGGGAGCGTGGGATTTCACCGCGGGCCGCAGTTACAATTTCAACACGTTTGCCAATGCCGGGCACTGTTATGCTGGCCTCCTCCAACTCGTCCGGACATCGTTGGAAGACCTGACCCAACAAGGCCACACCCATGAAATCCGTGGCATGATCTGGCACCAAGGAGAAGCGGACAGCGGGCTGAGCACCGCCGTTTACAAGGAACGGCTCAAGGAATTCATCACCGCCATCCGGGTGGATCTCGGCAAACCGGGGCTTCCTTTTCTCATCGGCGAACTCATCCAAAGCAACTACGCCAACACCCGCGCCGCCCAGCAGCAGGCCGCCGCGGAAACCGAGGGCGCCGAATTCATTTCCTCCATCGCGCTCAAGCCGGACAGCACCGTGATCCACTTCGACACCATCGGCATGCTCGATTTCGGCCGCCGCTACGCCGAGCGCATGCTGCAATCGGGAAATGCCATGCGCCGCGCCACCGGCCACTGGAAACTCGACGAAACCACCCTCCCGTTGGCGAATTCCCAATTCGGCGGCATCCTGGATGCCACAACCGGCACCGAAGGCGTTTTCTTCGGCTACTCGGATGCTGACCAGGCCTTCGTTCAAAACTCTGTGATCAACCAGCCCGGACCCGGTGGCGAATCCGATCGCGCCTACGACTTCGCCGTGGACAGCAGCATCGGCGGCGTCAACACCAACCGCCCCGACGCCCTCCCTGCCACCGGCGATTTCACGCTTCTCATACGGATGAAAACCACCGACCCGCACGTCTCCCAGGGCCACCTTTTCTCCAACAACAACGGCCAGGCCGGACGCGCCAACCTCGTGCTCATCGACGGCGCACTGCAATGGTTCCACAACGGCGGCGTCACCCTAACGGAAAATAACAGCCCGCTCTTCGATGACCAGTGGCACCAGGTCGGCGTCATGCGCAAAGGCGACCAATGGACCCTTCTCCGCGACGGCCTCGCCGTGGCTTCCGGCAGCTCCCCGGGAGCCATCAACCAGACCGTCGAGTGGATGATCGGCCGGATGCGTTCCTTCAGCGGCAATTACGAAGGACAGATCGCCGACATTGTGATCTACAACCACGCGCTCGACGACCTACTGGAAATCCAGAACTCCGGCTTCGTCCCCGGCGGTGATTGCAGCCTCGCCTGGTCCAGCCGCGACGGCTTCGAATATGGCCTCGAATGGTCTTCCGACCTGCTCGACTGGAAGCTTTTTCAAATCGTCCCCGCCGCCGGGAATTCCCAAACCTCGCACGTTTTCGCGGACCCCGGCGACGGCAAGCGCCTTTTCCTTCGCGTTCGCTAGATTTCAAAACAAAAGCCCATAGAACCACCATGAAACCCAAACATTCGACATTCCTCGCCGCGCTGACCCTCATCACCGTGACCGCATCCGCCAGCGCCGCCAGCGACTCGTGGCAAACCAACAACGACGGCCTCTGGATCGACCCCGCCAACTGGGTCGGAGGCACCCCTCCCGGCTCCTCCGCCACGCTGGACAGCACCGACATCGCCACCTTTGATTTCGCGCTGACCGCCCCACGCTTCGTCGCGGTTGACGCGAACCGGAACGTCGGAGGCATCACCTTCGCCAACACCTCGACCTTCGGATACACTTTGTTAGGTGGCAGCCTTCGCCTCAGCAACGATGGAGTTATTGAAATGACCGGAAACAACGGTGCCCACACCGATGCTGTCACCACCCCCGTCGAGATCCAAGGCAACGGAGGTTCAGCCACATTCGACAACTCCTCCACGCTCGCCACCCGGCTCTTGAGAATCGGCGATGTCAGCGGCGCGTCCACCGGCACCAATGTCACCAAGCTCGCCCTGAAGGGCGCGAACACCGGCACGAACGCGCTCACCGGAATCATCAGCAACGGCAGTGGCGGAGGAAGCCTGGCGATCACCAAGTCCGATGGGGGAAGCTGGAGTCTGCAGAATACCGACAATTCCTTCAGTGGCGGCACCACCCTGAACGCCGGCATCCTCCAGGCACTCACCGCCGGGTCGCTCGGCTCGGGACAGGTCAACCTGGCAGGTGGCGCGCTTCATCTCATCAACAATGCCAATACCGCCTACACCAATGACGTGTTGGTCACCGGGAACGCCACAATCGCTTCCACCAAGGCTTCCGGCCAATCCGGCAACATTTCCCACAGGCTCGGAACCTTGAGCATCGGTGAAAGCACACTCACCCTGGCGAAATTTTTCAACACGACCGCAGGCACCCTGACCTTCGGCGCCACCACCCTCACCGGCAACGCGTCCTTCGCCATCAATGCCGCCACCAACCTCATCCTGGGCCCGACCAGCGGGGATTTCTCGATCACCAAGGGCACCACGGGGGCAACAGGAATTCTGGTTCTCGCGGCGGACAATTCCTACTCCGGCGGCACCAACGTCAACGTAGGAACCCTGCAGGTCGGCGTCAACACCGCCACCGGAACCCTCGGCAGCGGCTCCGTCAATCTTGATGCCACCACCACTCTCCTGTTCGCGAAGAACAACGCCTCGACATTCGACAACAGCATCACCGGGCCCGGTGGCGTCAGGTTGAACACGGCTGCCGGCGTCATCACCCTCACCAACGCCTCGCATACGGGCAGCACCCAGATCCAGAACGGCCTCCTGCAGTCCAACAACACCGCGTCCAATTTCATTCTGGGAACCGCCAACGCCACGTTCAACTACGGTAACCTCGGCCTTCTTGCCGATTTCAACGGTGCGCTCGGCACGGACCCAGGCAGTGTCTCCTGGGCTACCGGCCTCAATGTCTCCGGCGGCTTCGCCGTGATGGATGCCGCCACCCGCAGCGTCAATGTCGGTGGCAATGTCGTCCCCGACACCCTCACCGTCGGCAGCGCCGGCTTCGCGGGAGGAACCTTTGGCGGTAACAATTCACGCCTCAGCTTCGGCGACGTGAACGGCACGGCCCTCGGCACGGTCGATTTCCGCAACCCAATCGACCTTGGCACCGGAGACCGCAGTCTGGTCATGGTCGTCAACGGTCAGGCAGCCTTCGCCGCCGATCTCACCGGCGCGATCACCGGCAGCGGAATTGCAAGCGGCACGGAGAACGCTCTCGTCAAGTTCGGCAACGGCAACATCCGTCTATCAGGTACCAACACCTACGCCGGCCGCACCGTTGCCGGCGGCCAGTCGGCCGTCATAATCGGTTCTGCCGAGGCCTTCAGCCCTAACGCCTGGATGCACTTGGACGGTGCGAATGCCGGCACGCTGGGCGGCATTCTCGGTCTCGGCTACAATCTCACCGCCAACCTCGGCACCACCGGAGGACACGTTCATTTCGCAACATCGGGCGGCTTCGCGGCTTTCGGCGCCAATCGCTCGGTCACCCTCAACAGCGGGGCAACCTTGGTCTGGGCTTCGACCGCCAGCTTCGTCGCAAATTCCCAGAATCTCATCTTCGGCCAAGCCAAGGCCGATGGCACCCTCACCCTCACCAACCCCATCGATCTGAATCTGGAAGAAAGGAACGTGCATGTGAACAACGGCCCTGCGGCCATTGATGGCGCGCTCAGCGGCACGCTCACCAACGGCGGATTGAGAAAAGCCGGTCCGGGCACCCTCGCCCTCACCGGAACCAGTTCCTACTTCGGCGACACCCGGGTTGCCGCCGGCACCCTGCTGGTCAACGGAGCCCTGGGCGACACCTTCACCACCGTTGAGACTGCCGGCACCCTCGGTGGAAACGGCTCAATCAGCGGGTCGGTCTTTGCAGGCGGCAGCCTGGCACCGGGCGAATCAATCGGCAGCCTGAGGCTCGGTTACCTTGTGCTGGGCGAAACCTCGACCTATGCCTACGAGCTCGACTCCTCCAGCGCGACCGGAGACCTCACTCATTCGACCAGCGACCTCGCAATCGTCGAAGGAGCGGCCCTATCCGTTTCCGACTTGTCGACGGCCGCGCTCGCGCCGGGCAACAAGCTCACCCTGATCAGCTACTCCGGTGCATGGAACGAGGTGACCTTCACCTATCAGGGAAATGTACTGCCAAACGGCGGCACCATTTCTGTCGGCGGCAACAACTGGCAAATCAAATACGACGACACCACCGGAGGCTCGAATTTCGCAGCCGAGCAATCAGGAGCCAGCACCTTTGTCACCCTCACCACCGTCGAGGGCAGCGCTTATGACTTCTGGGCCCAAAGCTTCGGCATCGCCCCCCAAGGACCCGACGGTGGTCCAGACGACGATTTCGACGGCGACGGCACCTCCAATCTCGCCGAATTCCGCCTCGGGCTTGCCCCCAACAATGGCAGTTCACGTTTCGAGACCTCCTCGACCAGAGACGCCAATGATGGCGGGATCACGCTCACCTGGCCCTCACAACCCGGTCTTACCTTCAGCGTGACCAGCAGCACGACCCTGACCGGGTTCGAAACACCCGAAGCGACCGTCCCTGCTGCCGCGCCCCCTGCCACCACCACCACCTGGACCAGCGGGCCCCAGTCCGATCCAAAGAAGTTCTTCCGCGTGGGATTCACCCCCGCACCCTGATTCCCCTCCTCGAAAACCCATCCGCACACACTCCCTATGAAACCGAAATATCAATCAAGCCTGGCAGTCATCACCCTCACCATTGCCATGGCTACGGTGACCCATGCCGCAAGCGACTCGTGGAAGGCAAACGCTCCCGGCAACTGGAATGACAGCGCCAGCTGGACCGATGGCAACATTCCCGGCTCCACCGTGGCAACCAACAGCACGGACACAGCCACCTTCGGTTTCACCCTGACCGCCGGGCGCGCGGTCACCGTCGATGCCAACCGCAACATCGGCGGCATCACGTTTTCCAACACCTCAGCCTTCGGCTACACCCTCAGCGGTGGAAACATCCTCCTCTCCAACGGAGGACTCATCCAATCCACCGGAGCCACCGGAGCCCATACCGACACCATCAGCTCCGCCATCCAGATCCAAGGCGACGGCGGCAGCGCCAGCTTCACCAACAGCGCCTTGAATACGCGCGTCCTGAGCATGGGAGCTGTGACCGGCTCGTCCACAGGCACCAATGTCACTGCGCTTGCCCTGGACGGGACGAGCACGGCAACCAACGCGATCGCCGGAATCATCGGCAATGGCAGTGGCGGTGGCAGCCTGGCGATTGAGAAATCCGGAAACGGAACCTGGAGCCTTCAGAATACCGGCAATTCCTACAGTGGAGGAACCACAGTCAACGCCGGAACCCTGCAGGCCCTGACTGCGGGATCGTTGGGATCCGGACCGGTCACCATGACGGGCGGTGCGCTTCACCTCATCAACAATGCCAACACGGCATACAACAACAATGTCACCATCAGCGGAAACTCCACCATCGCCTCGACCAAGGTTTCAGGACAGGGCGGTGACATCTCGCACACCCTCGGCACGCTGAGCATCGGGGCCAACACGTTGACTGTCGCCAAATTCTTCAACACCACCTCGGGCACCCTGAACTTCGGCGCGACCACGCTGACCGGCAACGCCTCATTTGCCACCAACGCGGCAACCAACCTCGTCCTTGGCTCGACCAGCGGGGATTTCTCGATCACCAAGGGCACGGCCCTTGCCACGGGAACCCTGATCCTGGCGGCCGACAACTCTTACACCGGAGGTACCAACATCGACGTCGGCACTGTCCAGGCCGGAAACGGCGGCACCACGGGCAATCTCGGTACAGGTCCCGTTGCCATCGCCTCGGGCGCGACCCTCGCCTTTTCCCGCAACGGAGCCGCCACTTTCAGCAATGCAATCTCGGGTGCGGGCGTCGTGAGGCTCACCAATGCCAATTCAGTCATCACCCTCACCAACGCCAGCCAAACCGGCAGCACGCTGATCCAGAACGGAGTGTTACAAACCAACAACGCCTCCTCCAACATCGTCCTCGGGAACAATACCGCCTTTGTATACGGCATCCTCGGGCTCACCTCGGATTTCACCGGCGCGCTGGGCACCGCCGCGGGCAATCTATCTTGGGCCGCCGGCACCAATTCCTCCGGCGGTTTCACCGTCATGGACGCTGCCACCCGCTCCGTCAACATCGGCGGCAACGCGACGCCGGACACCCTCACCGTCGGTAGCGCCAACTTCGTCGGCGGGACGCTCGCCAGCGGCAATGCCCGCTTCGCGATCGGTGACATCAATGGTCTCGCCCAAGGCACCGTCGACTTCCGGAACTCCATCAGTCTCGGCAGCGGCGACCGCAGCTTGATCTTCGTCGTCAATGGCGCGGCCCAAGCCGCCGGAATCCTCAGCGGCAACATCACCGGCAGCGGCCTGGCAGCGGGCACCGGAAACGCGCTCGTCAAATTCGGCAATGGCAATCTGCGCCTGTCGGGCGAAAACACCTACTCCGGACGCACCGTCGTCGGTGGCCTGGCCTCCGTCATCCTCGGCTCCGCCGGAGCCTTCAGCGCGAATACCTGGATGTCGTTGGAAGGCGGTGCGGCCGGCACGCTCGGCGGCATCCTTGGACTCGGCCATGCAAACTTGAACGCGGATCTCGGCCAAGCCGGCGGGCAGGTCCACTTCACGAACTCCGGAGGATTCGCCGCTTTCGGCGCCGACCGCTCGGTCACCTTCAACGGTGGAGCCGAACTCACCTGGGCCTCGACCACCAGCTTTGTCGCGAACGCTCAAAACCTGATCCTCGGCCAAGCCAAGGCGGACGGAAAAATCACGCTCACCAACTCGATCGATCTCAACGGTGCGGCTCGCACCGTCCACGTCAATTCCGGCAGCGGCTCTGCCGCGGTGGACGCCGAGCTCAGCGGAAACCTGTCAGGAATTGGTGGCGGACTGACCAAGTCCGGCGACGGTGTCCTCGCCCTATCAGGAGCAGGCACCTACACCGGAGCCACCACCGTTTCAGCTGGAACCTTGCTCGTCAATGGATCCCTCGGTGAGACAGCGGTGACCATTGCCAGCTCCGCCAACCTTGGCGGGACCGGCGTCATCGCAGGCACGGTCGCCGTGAACGGCACACTCGCCCCCGGAGCCAGCATCGAATCGCTCGCCACCGGCAGTCTCTCGTTTCTCACCAGCTCCACACTGCTCTATGAAATGAACTCCGCAGACACGGGAATCGCGGATCTTGTCGCCGTCAACGGGCAGCTCGATCTTACCGGAACCGTAACCTTGAGCCTGAGCGGTGCGGCGATGGCCGGCTGGAGCCTCGGCGACAAGATCACCCTGATCAGTTATTTTGACATCGATGGATCCACTCCGGGCTGGAATGGCGGCACCTTTGACGGAATCGATGATGATTCGCAACAAACCTACGGTTCCAACACCTGGCAGTTCGATTACAACGACACCTCCGGCGGACTGAATTTCGTGGCTGATCAAGCCAGCGGCCCCGACGCCCGCTTTGTCACCATGACATTGATTCCGGAGCCCTCCACGATGCTGCTGGGCGCGTTGTCTGCCATCGCGCTTCTTCGTCGCCGGAGACTCTGAACGTGCCATTTTCGTGACTAGGAAGTTATCCCTCGGCCTTGATTTCGGCACCGAATCCGTGCGCGCGGTGCTGGTGGACCTGCGTGGCCGCGAGCACGGTGTGGGCGTGGCGAAATACCCGCACGGGCAAATCATCGGGTCCCTTCCCGGCGGGAGGGTAAAACTACCGCCGGAGCACGCCTTCCAACACCCTTCGGATTGGTTGGAATCTGCGGCGCAGGCAACCCGCCAGGCGACCGCGCAAGCGGCAGCCGATCCCACCGCCATCGTGGGCATCGGTGTGGATTTCACCAGCTGCACCATGTTGCCAGCCACGAGGGATGGCACGCCGCTTTGTCTCGATGGGAGATATGCGGAGGAACCGCAGGCATGGCCCAAGCTATGGAAACATCATGGCGCGGCCCTCCAGGCGGAGCGCATGACCGCCATCGCACGGCAACGCAGCGAGACATTCCTCCCGCGCTACGGCGGCACCATCGGACTGGAGTGGATTTTCCCCAAAATCCTCGAAACACTGGAAGCAGCCCCCGCGGTCTATCAGGCCGCAGGGGTTTGGTTGGAAGCAGGCGACTGGTTTGTCTGGCAACTGGTGGGAGGAGCAGCGGTTGATCTCCCCCGCTCCACCTGCCAGGCCGGCTACAAAGGCCTCTGGAGCGCGGAACACGGATACCCGTCGGAAGACTATTTCAACGCGGTCCATCCGGAGTTTTCCCAAGTGGTCGCAGATAAGATGCCGGGCAGACTGATTCCTCCCGGGATCTCCGCCGGGGGCCTAACCGGCGTAATGGCGGAGCGCTTCGGCCTTGCCGCGGGCACTCCCATAAGCGCCGCGATCATCGATGCCCACGCGGGGGTGCCCGGCGCCGGTGCCGCCGAGCCGGGCACCTTGGTCCTGGTGATGGGCACCAGCTCCTGCCATATGCTCAACAGCGAGGTCCTTTGCGACATCCCCGGCATCGCGGGAGTGGTCAAGGATGGGATTCTCCCGGGCTTCTACGGCTATGAAACCGGCCAGGCTGCCGTCGGAGATGCCTTCGACTGGCTGCGCCGTTTGACCGGCCAGGCGGATTTCACGGTTCTAGCCGAAGGCGCGCTCGCAGTTCCCCCAGGTTCGGAGGGCGTGCGATGCCTCGATTGGTTCAATGGCTGCCGCACGCCCTTGATGGACGCGTCCGTCAAAGGTGCGTTCACCGGGTTGGCACTTCACCATGGTCCCGCCCACCTCTACCGCGCGATGATCGAGGCTTCCGCCTGCGGGGTGCGCTGGATCGTCGAATGCCTCCGGGACGGAGGAGTGCCGGTGAATCATTTCGTCGCCACCGGCGGACTCCCCCACCACAATCCGCTAGTGGTCCAGATCTACGCCAATGTGCTCGGTCAAACCCTTACCGTGCATCCTTGCAAACAAGGCCCCGCCCTGGGTGCGGCAATCCTCGGGGCGCTCGCCGGAGGAGCATTCGAATCTCCCGCCGCCGCGATACGCGCCATGGCCACTCCCGTGGACGGCAGTGCCGCGATTTACAAGCCGGACTGCAAGGCTCGCGACATGTATCACACGATCTATCAACAGTATCGCCAGCTTGGTGATTTCATCTCCCGCGAACCCTCACTTTGATGTTAGCCAAATCCACCGTCCTACTCGTCGCCAGCGGCGATCTCCGCCTGTCTGCCAACCAAGCCTGCTGGCCCGCCCAGAAAGCCATGGAAAAAGCGCTTGCCCGCGCGCTCGCCGACGAAGGCTACCCCGTCCAACGCGCCCACTCCTACAAGCCGAAGGAAAAGCACGGATTCATCGCCAGCCAGCGCGAAGGCATCGAAATCTTCCGCACTCTTGATCCGGACGCACCCCTCATCGTCGCCGAGGCGGTTTGGCAGTATTCCCACCACGTCCTGCCCGGCCTCACCACCCACCGCGGCCCCATTCTAACAGTCGCCAACTGGAGCGGCCAGTGGCCCGGACTTGTCGGCATGCTCAACCTCAACGGCTCGCTCACCAAGGCCGGCGTGAAATATTCGACCCTGTGGAGCGAGGATTTCACCGACACTTTTTTCCGAGAAAAAATCGATCAGTGGCTACGCACAGGCAGCGTGATCCACGCCACCCCTCACGTCCGGCCGCTGGAAATGGCCTCTCTGCCGCGCGATCTCGAAAGGATTGGCACCCAGCTGGCGGATCGCCTCCGTCATGAAAAGGCGATTCTCGGCGTCTTCGACGAAGGGTGCATGGGAATGTTCAATGCCATCATACCGGACAACACGCTGCACCGTTGCGGCGTGTTCAAAGAGCGCCTCAGCCAGTCGTCGCTCTATCATGAGACGCTGCAGGTTGCGGACTCCGAGGCCGCGGCCGTACGCGCCTGGTTGGAAACCCGTGGCATGACCTTCCATACGGGACCAAACCACAGCCGCGATCTCACAGACAGCCAGATCCACCTCCAGTGCAAGATGTACATCGCCGCGCTGCGGATGGCGGACCGCTTCGGCTGCGACGCGATTGGCATCCAATATCAACAGGGCCTTACAGACCTGCTGCCGGCCAGCGATCTGGTGGAGGGAATGCTAAACAACAGCGACCGCCCGCCGGTGAAGTCCCAAGACGGCCGGAGGATTTTGTTCCGCGGCGAGCCGCTGCCGCATTTCAACGAGGTGGATGAATGTGCCGGGCTGGATGCCCTGATGACTCACCGGGTGCACCGCGCGCTCGGGCAGCCTGTGGAAAGCACACTGCACGATATCCGCTGGGGTGAAGTGTTTGGCGATCAGTTCGTGTGGGTGTTTCTGATCAGCGGCGCGGCGCCACCCGCGCATTTCCGCGGCCGATGGAAGGGCGCGCACGGTTTTCGGCAGCCAGCGATGTATTTCCCCAATGGCGGCTCCACCCTGCATGGGGTCTCACGTGCCGGAGAAATCATCTGGTCGCGCATTTTCGTCGAGAGCGAGGAGCTTCACATGGACATTGGCCGGGGAGCTGCGGTGGATCTTCCGGAGAATGAAACTCGCCGCCGACTTGAAGCAACCACCCCTCAATGGCCCATCATGCATGCGGTGACTTATGGCATCTCACGGGACCAGATGATGGCCCGCCACAAAGCAAACCATATTCAGGTGGCTTATGCCGCAAATGCCGAGGAAGCTGACCGGTGCATGCATGCGAAAGCCGCGTTCGCAGCGTCACTCGGTATCCACGTGTCTTATTGCGGAAGTTTAAAACACTGATTCTTCCGGAATTTGAAAACTCACTGACGGAAATGACTCAACCGGCTGAAGCTCGAATCATTCTGCCCGCCACCGCACGAGATTGGGAACAGTATTTCCACCTGCGGTATGAGGTTTTGCGTGCTCCGCTGAACCAACCGCCGGGAAGCGAATACTTTGAAGATGATGCGACAGCGCTGCATGCATTGGCCCTTGACCCCTCCGACTGCGCGGTCGGAGTTGGCAGGATCCACCTGATCCAACCGGCCACCATGCAATTGCGAGCGATGGCAGTCGCCCCGGCTGCACGCGCGTGCGGGATAGGCCGCCAGATGGTAACCCATCTCGAAGAGCGGGCGCGCGGCACAGGTGCCGCAGTGATGGTTTTGGAGGCACGCGAACAGGCAGTAGGATTTTATCAGCACCTCGGCTACCGCTTGGGAAGTCCGTCGCACCTCCTCTTCGGAACAATCCAGCATTTTTCCATGAGCAAATCCTTGTAAAGTCAGAACCCACCTCCTTCATCACCGTCCTTCTGCATCATTCCGTGTTCGCGCGGATCCGAATCCCCGGCTTCACTGCAAAATTAGCCATCATCCATCCAATCATCCAACCATCTGCCATGCCCCGACAACTCCGCACCTTCGCCGGTCTCTGGACCTTGCGCGACTATCCCGCCCCAAACTCGGAATGGTCACTCGATGAAAAATTCGCCGCGGTCAAGGCCGCTGGTTTCGAGGGCATCGGCGGCATGCTCATCCCCGAAACCATCCCGCTCTGCGCAAAATACCACCTCGAATACATCCTCTACATCAACGCGGACCGGCCAAATTGGGAGGTACAGCTCCGCCAGGCGGTGGATTACCATCCCAAGCGGATCAACATTCACCTGATGGACCACGACACGACTCCAGAAGACGCCGCCGCTCTTTGGATTGACATGGTGAACCTGGCCGATCAGCTCGGGCTGCTGATCGATTTGGAAATCCACCGTGACACCGCCACCGAAACCCCGGAAAAGTCCGCGCGGATCGGGGACCTCTATCAGAAACAAACGGGCCGCCCCGTCCGCTGGTCTCTGGATCACTCCCATTTCGCCACCGTCAAGCATGTCAACCCGCCCTTCGCCCCGCGACTGCTGAACAGCAACGAGCTGACCTCGCTGGTCCGACACATCCATTTCCGCCCCTTCAACGGCCACCACGCGCAGGTCCCGGCCACCGATGGCCGCGGCAATTTGTCGCCCGAATTCCTGCTCTACCGCGACTTCGCGACGGCGCTGCTCCAGCAATGGTTCGAGACCACTCCCGAGGACGCCGTGCTTTATGCCTGCCCCGAGAACGGCCCCTGCGTCAGCGGCGGTTACGGCCTCTCCTGTTTCCCGGACGTGTGGCTCGACGCCATTGTCATCCGCGACGAGCTCCGGAAAATTTGGGACAACCTCACTGACATTTGAATATATTTGCATACATTCCCACTTGTGGGGATCCGGTTCCGAGTCTATGACTTCCGCGAAAGACCCCATCCATGTTCAGAAAAACCCGAAATGACCGCCTTTCCAGCCTGATTCGAAGCAGCCTCTTGTCCTGCGGCCCGTGGCTGTTCGCCCATGTCCCCGTCATCGCGGCCCCGCCGGCGCCATCCGCGGGAAATCACTGGGTGATGGCTTTTGAAGACAACTTCCGCGGGGATGCGCTCAACTCCTCAAAATGGAGCAAGGGCTATCCGTGGGGGCGCACCCACAACCACAAAGCCTACATGGCTCCGGAAAACGTGAAGGTGGAAAATGGCCGGATGATCATCACCGCCGAGGCGAGGAATCACCCGTCATCACCTTACGCGGTCGATCACGACGGCTATCATGTGGTGAACTACACCTCGGGCGCGATCAACACCAGCGGCAAGTTCAACTTCACCCACGGATACGTGGAAGGACGTTTCAAGCTGGCATCCGGCACCGGCACCTGGCCGGCGTTCTGGACCCTGCAGGGTGGCTGGCCGCCGGAAATCGACATCTTCGAGAACCTCAATGGCAACAACACCTTTTACACCAATTACCATTGGGGCACCTGGAACAACAAGAGTTCCTATTTCAACACCCACACCGGCAGCAACCTCACCGGCAGCTTCCGCACCTATGGCCTCGATTGGAAACCGGCTACCATGGGCTGGTATTATGAAAACAACCGGGTCTCCCTGCTTAGCAACACTTCCGCCATCTCGCAGGCGTCCAACAATTATCTGATCGTCAACCTCGCGGTGGGCGGATGGCCGGGAAACCCGAATCCCGCCCATTACCCCACGACGTTTGAAAGTGAGTGGGTGCGGGTCTGGAAACAAGTCCCCGCCCCGGCCAAGCGCCTGATCGGGCACTGGCGGCTCAACGAGATGCATCCCGGACCGGTCTGCGACGCGACTGGCAATGCCGACGGTTCGCTCGTCAACGCGCCCCTGCTCGGCCAGCCCGGCCCCACCGCCGCGGACCTGGCTTTCGATTTTTCGGGCGGAAGCCGCGCCGTCAACACCAACCGCCCCTCGGTGATCCCGGCCAGCGGCGATTTCAATATCTCGGTCACATTCAAGACCAGCGGCATCCATGCCCATCAGGGACATCTTTTTTCCAACAACAACTATCAGGCAGGCCGCAGCGGATTGTTCGTGGAAAACGGCCTGCTCAAGTGGTGGCACCATCTCGGTGCGGCGCTGTCCTCGTCCGTCCGGGTGGACGACGGGCTTTGGCACCGGGCGGATCTCGCAAGAAAGGGCAATGAGTGGTCGCTGTGGCTCAACGGCGAGTTGGTGGATGCGGCGGAGGCGGACGCGGCCATCAGCCAGAACATGGCGTGGTTCATCGGCCGGGCGCATCAGGCGAATTTCGCCTTCGACGGGGCCATTTCGGAAGTGAAGGTCTGGAACTATGCCCGCAGCGTCGTCAGCCTCCTCCATCATTGGAAACTGGATGAAAATCCACCTTCATTCACCGGGTCGGGCCCGCTGGCCAACTCCGCGACAGCCGCACATCCGGCGACGCTGGTCACCCCGGCAGATGCCACGGCGCTGGTGCGCTTCAACGAAGCGGGTGCCAGCCCGGACACCGGCGGATCCATCTTCCTCGGCGGCCGCTATGACCGGATCGAGCTAGGCAACGTTTCACCCCGGACGGAGCCGTTCACGATTTCCTTCTGGTTCAAGAACAACGCCTTCAAGAGGTGGGACGCCGACCAGGACCATCTCCTGTCAGCCAACGGCGGACAGGCGGGCCGGTGGAATGTCCATCTCTTTGGCGATCCTGCCTATCTCACCCAGCACGGCGGGCCCAGATTGGAATTTTTCCAAGATGGATACGGTGCCATCACCCTCGCTCCCGTGATCAGGCCTGGCACGTGGCATCACGTGGCCATCGTGCGGGGCGAGGAACTTCAGGACAACTTCCGCATCTACCTGGACGGGGAGCTCGTCCACACCGGCACCAACCTGCGCGACTTCACCGATTCCTCCGCCGGGGTCCTGATCGGGCGCAGGCCCAACAATCCGATGAGTTCCGCGTTCGAAGGATGGATCGACGACCTTCGCATCCACAACGGCGCACTCGAAGTGGAGATCAACGAACTCGCGGGCGGTGGATACGGGAAATGGGCCCGCTCGGTTTTCGGCGAAAGCAATGGCGAGCTTGGCACGGCCCCTTCCGACGACCCGGGCGAAACCGGATTCAGCAATTTCGATCGTTACATCTTCGGCAAGGACTTCGAAAACCCGACAGATGACAAATCCCGCATGATGGCGGCGAATCCGGTAAGCCCGGCACAGTTCGAATTCCGAGTCCGGCCCGACCCCACGGCCCGTTTCTCCATCCAGACCAGTGATTCGCTGGCAGGCTGGGAATCAAGCGGCTTCCGATATCATCATCCGGACTGGGTCGCGGATGATCCCTCGGAAGTCACCCTGACCCCAATGGAAATGCTCGATGGCGTGGCCACACTGAGGGCAACCATTTCACCGATCACCCCCAAGCCGCCGGTCCGCTTCATGAGGGTGAAAGCAGTCATGCCCGATTAGCCCCCCAGCCGATTGATCATGTTCACCTTCCGCAGCCTTGGCCTGACAGCGTATCTTCTAACGAACCATGGGTCGGAGGCCGCGGACCTCTCCCAGCACTGGAAACTCGACGATCTGACGCTCAGCTTCAGCGGAGATCGAGCTCCAGTTGAAAACGCGGTCCCTGGCGGCGCGCTCGCGCGGGTCAACCACGGTGGCAGCTTGGCAGACGCTCCCGCCACCGGGCTCGACGGGGCCACCGCCGCCCCGGGAACAGCCATCCGGTTGAACAATCGCTTCCAGCGCATCGAACTCGGCGATGTCTCACCCGGCCCGGAACCTTTCACCTTCGCTTTCTGGTTCAAACGCGACAGCGCGGTGGCCAGCGGATTCGACGTCAGCACCGAGGGAGCGCCGCAGGAGCACATCCTTTCCGCAAACCAAAGCCAGCCCGGGCGGTGGAATCTGCATGCCACCGACTTCAAACCCGCCACAGAATCCTTCGATCTGGCGTTGTTTCACCATGGGGGAATCGGCTCGGTCAAGGTGGCGGGCCTCCTGACCAGCGATACATGGCACCATCTAACGATCAGCCGGGATTCCGGCAATCAACTGAAGGTTTTCGTCAACGCGGAGGAGGTCTATTCCGCGACCGACGCCGCCACCTTCACGAACGGAGCCAACGGGGTTTTCCTCGGCCGCGACCCCGGTTTGTTCAGCAACGGCATGCGTGGCTCGGCCGGCGCATTCGATGACATCCGGATCTATCAAAATGCGATTCCCCTGGCTGAAATCGCCGCGCTCGCCGCAGCCCGCCCACCGGCCCCACCTTGGAATCTTCCGCCCGCACCCGCCGGAGAAACCGCGACAATCCGCGATCACTACGGTGCCACTCCCGGGGCCGTCATCGCAAACAGCACCAACCCCGCCAGCCTTTATCATGGCACACCGTCCATTGTCAGACTGCCCGATGGAATCCTGGTCGCTTCGCACGATTTTTTCGGCCCGGCCGCCGGCAATCGTTACGCCCGCATCCTGCGATCCGAAGATGATGGCCGATCATGGCAGGAAATCGCCAACCTCGACGCATTTTGGTCCAGCCTGTTCCTGCACGATGGAGCGCTCTACTTCATGGGACCGAACCGGGCCACGAATCAAGTGGTCCTTCGCCGCTCCGACGACGGCGGATTCACCTGGACCCAGCCGACAAACTCCACCAACGGGATCCTGCTCACAGGCAGCTTCCACAGCTCGGCCATGCCGGTGTTGATCCACAATGGTCGCATCTGGCGCTCCATGGAGGATCAAAACGGCCCCTCACCGGCCTGGGGCCGGGTCTTCCGCGCCTTCATGATGTCCGCGCCGCTGACCGCCGATTTACTCAACGCCAGCTCGTGGACCCGCAGTAACATCCTTGCCACCAGCACCAACTGGCTCGGCGGTGAAATGAACGGCTGGCTTGAAGGCAATGCCGTGGCCGCTCCCGACGGATCGGTGAAAAACATCCTCCGCGTCGATACCAACCCGAACCAGGACGACATCGCCGCCGTGATTCATTATTCCGCCGACGGAGCCACCGCCACCTTCGATCCCGCCGGCCGTCCTGACACCCATCCCGCCGATCAATCGGGATTCATCCGCCTGCCCGGTGCAACCAAGAAATTCGTGATTCGCCGCGACCCGGTCACCGGCGATTATTGGTCTCTCAGCAGTCATGTCCTGCCACAGGACCTCGGCGGCAATCCCGAGCGCACCCGCAATACCCTCGCCCTGATCCGTTCCACCGACCTCTTCAACTGGGAGATCCGCTCCATCGTCCTGCATCACCCCAATGTGACAAACTACGGCTTCCATTACGTTGATTGGCAGTTCGACGGCGAGGATCTGATGGTCGCCTCGCGCTCCGCTTGGAATGGCGACAACCAGCACAATTCGAACCTCATCCTGTTCCACCGGGTGGAAGATTTCCGCGAATTGGAAATCGCCGATTCCGTTCCGACAGGCGAGTCACGATGGGAATATCCGGACATGGTCCTCGAAGGTGAAGGTTTCCGTCCGGCGCTGTTGGCCGAGGGCGAAACCGCCTTTGCCAACCGCACTTTCCGCTGGCAGGTGGTACCTTCGGCGTTGGCCGGGCACCTTATCCCCCGGATCAACGGCGGTACTATTCCAAGAATCCATGTCACCGCCAGGCGGGATTTCACGCTTCGTGTCGCGACCATCGATGAAGCCGGCCCGCCCGGATGGACGGCCGAGGGAATGACATTCGGCTACAGCGCCAATACCAACACACCGCTCTATCTGTTTTCCCGATCCATGGCCGGCGGCGAGCAACTGCAAATCCCCCAACTCGGATTTACGGGAACGCTTCCCATCATTGACACGTCCACGCGGCCATTGGCACTTTGGCGCGTCGTTCCAAGCGCGCTGCCGGCGGTGGCGGATTCGGAAAACGCCTTCCACATCGACACCATCAACGGCAACGGCCCGCACCTTGCCCAAGGCGTGGCTGGCACCGGACTGGATTTTTCAAACGCGCTCGCGCCGGTCACCGGCCACGACCAACTCGGCCTGGTCAACATTGATTTCACCCTCACCGCATGGATCCGCACCCGGCCCGGAGACACCGCCGCAAACCAAGCGATCATCGGCAAAGGCACCTCGTTCGCAACCGCCTCATGGATGCTTTCCCTCAATCGAATCGAATTTGGAAAAGCCTCCTTCACCGCCGGAACAACCTCGATCACGTCCACCTCTAACGTCAACGATGGCCGCTGGCACCACATCGCCATCAGCTACACGCGCGGCGGGCAGATGGTCCTGCGCGTCAATGGCTCGCCCGCGCAAGCCAGCGTCGCCGCTCCCGCCATTCCGACGAACTCCGGTCCGATTTTTCTCGGAGGTGCCGGCGGCGTTCCATCCTTCCGCGGTGGACTCGATGAAACCCAGCTCCACCCCCGCGCGCTCGACACCGCGGAAATCACCAGCCTGTTCCTCCTTCCAGCCTCCGCCGATCCCCTTCCCGGCCGCGGACTGTGCTCGCGGTTCGACCGCCAAGAAGACGGCTTCGTCCTATCCTGGGGCGCCATTCCCGGCCGCCACTACGAAGTGCACCGCAGCACCACTCTCATGGCTGATGATTGGCAGCTCGTGGATGATTTCCGCGCCGGGTCCGACTGGATCGAATGGCTGCCCGCGACCCATGCCCCGCGCGCGTTCTATCAGGTAATATTCACCGATCCCTGAATCCTAGCAGACCATTCCCACCTTTGCCGCCGGACTGTGCCCGATCACGGTCTCGCCCACCCACCGCGGGTCAATCGGTTCGGACGCGAGCTGATAGCGGTTGTCCACTGAAAGCCGGATCCGGTCGGTCTGGTTGTCGAGGCTGCCATGGACCACCGACATGCCGAAGATCAAGGCATCGCCCATGCGGAACTCAGGTGAGGTCAGCCAACGTGATTCGAACCGGGCCCGGATGGCTTCGGGATTCTTCGACAACGAGCCGTTCCACCCTTTTTCACCCCGTGCGTGGGATTCCGCATCCTCGCGGTTGCTGCAATAGGTGTCCACATCGCGGTCGAGGTAGCCGCCGAGCAGTTCACTTTTTCGATGGGAATGTTCCAGAATCGTGAGTCCACCCATCCGCGGATCGATGTCGCCCAGAGGCGTCCACATCGTCAGCAGGTTTTTCGTCCCTCGTCCCATGTAGACAATGTCGCAATGCACGTCGCTACCCATCCCAGTGCCCTTCGTCCGGAACCATGTAAAATCAAAATGCGCGGACGGCCCGCCAAACAGGCCCTCATAGAACTCCATCGTCTCCATGCCAAAAAGCAGATCCAGCAACACCGGATCCTTCTGGTCCAGCGGATGCGCCCGCGCCATCGCCGGCGGAGGATTCTCCGGATCATAAACCCCTTCTTCCCATGGCACCCCGGCCTTGAGAAATCCCATTTCCCGGAGTTGGCCGAGGATGCGGTGGCGGGTGGCCGCCACTTTCCGGCGACTCCAAAACCCCGGCAGATAAAGGTAGCCGTCCTCCGCCAGACGCGCCCGCAGCGCCGCGAAATCGCCGCGAATCCCGTCCGACGGGCGAAGCCAGCCAAAAACCGCCGGGGCGGTGTTCATTTCATGACCCAACGAATAAATCGGATCATCCA
Organism: Akkermansiaceae bacterium; assembly: GCA_041739215.1. Taxonomy (GTDB): domain Bacteria; phylum Verrucomicrobiota; class Verrucomicrobiia; order Verrucomicrobiales; family Akkermansiaceae; genus Luteolibacter. The sequence continues at coordinate 2,286 of JBGSOI010000051.1, read as the reverse complement.
ACAAGCGGCTACCGGCGGGAAAACGTTGCATGGTTTCATCAGTTAGGGCGGCGCCGGATCCGGGGAGAGCCCACTCACCAGCCACACTCCACCCTCAAGTGATCACCTTGATTCCATCGTCAGTCAAGCTCAAATATATTTGGGTATTTCCTGGTGAAGGCCCGATTAGGGTGCGTCGAATGGTCCGAGGCACGGCACGTCGACAGACTACGACCGGATCAGATCCCCCGTCGGGCAATCCGCCGTGCGGCAGGCCGCATTAGCAACTTCCAGCAAGTGCCCAGCGCTTTAAATACTCGAATATATTTGACAGTATTCGAACATAGTGGAAAACTTCCTCACCGCCGTCACATCGGTTTCCTTGAATCACCATGACCACACCACTCCGTATCAAAGGCGTCGTCCCGCCGGTTCCCACTCCGTTCACCCCCACCGGAAAAATCGACGAGGCGGCGATTCATCGGATCATGGACCATCTGGTGGTCGGCGGCTGTGACGCGGCGTTCGTCTTGGGATCCACAGGAGAACTTGCTTCGTTGGCACCCAAGCTGCGGGCGACGGTCATCCGCACCGCAGTCGCCGCTGTCGGGGGAAGAATCCCCCTGCTGGTGGGAGTGGCGGCGACCTGTCCGGCTGAGACCCTCTCGCTGGCCCGGCTTGCCAGCGATCTTGGGGCGGATGCCCTGGTGATGGCGGCACCTTACTACTATGATCTCTCACCGGGTGAGTTGAGGCGCTATTTCACGTCCATCCTGCCTCAGTTGGACCGCCCCACCCTGTTATACAACATGCCATGGCTGACTGGCCATGTTCTGGACATGGAGTGCCTTGCCGCGGCGCTGGAGCATCCTCAAGTGATCGGTTTCAAGGACTCGTCGGGCGACATGAACTACCTCAGCGAAATGATTGCGGTGGCCGCCACCCGGGTCGGAGCCACTGTTCTGGTTGGCAATGAGTTCTACTACCTGGATGCCCTGCGGCTCGGCGCACACGGCGTCGTGGGTGGAGGCGGCAACATTTATCCCGCCCTGTTCCGCTCGTTGCAGGATGCCTATGATCGCGGCGACCTCGCCACAGCGACTCTCATGCAGGAGCAAATCACCCGCACCGGGCAGATGTTGTTTGCAATCACCGGCCGACCGAGTTCGGTATTTCCCGCGGTCAAAGCGGGCTTGGCGGCGCTCAACCTTTGCGAACCGCACATGGCCCCTCCGCTCACCGCTTGCACCACCGGGCAACAGGCCGCCGTTCGCGAACTCATCATGAGCCTCGCGACCGATCTGCCGCAGCCCGTCTCCGCCGTCGCCTGAACTTGATTCATGAAAAAACCCGTTCTCCTTACATTTCTGCTCCTGGCACTGCCCGCACACGCGGCTTCCAAGCCCAACATTGTGTTCATTCTCGCCGACGATCTCGGTTGGCGCGACCTCGGCTTCACGGGAAACGAGGACATCCGCACCCCTCACCTCGACCGCCTCGCCGCGGCGGGGATGCGTTTCACTGACGCACATTCCGGCGCACCGATCTGCTCCCCTTCCCGCGCCGCCCTGCTCACCGGACGCTCGCCCGCGCGATTGCAATACGAATTCGTGCCGAAATTTGCCGCCGGCCGGCCGGAAGGCCCACAACCGCTGCAACCACCCAATTTCCCGACCGAGCTCCCCTCGGAGATGCCCACCGTGGCCACCGCGCTGCGTGACGCCGGCTACGCCACCGCCTTCTGCGGAAAATGGCATCTCAACCGCCACCAAGGATATTACCTCGGCTGGCGTCCCGGTCACGGGCCTGAATCCTTCGGCTTCGATCACACGGTGGACGATTTCGGTGCCCATCCTTATGGCTACAAAAAGCCCGGGCCACCGCCACCCGCGGTCAACGGCGATGCCTTTCCCGACGATGCCCTCACCGATGGCGCGATTGAATTCATCCGCCGCGACCACCAGCGGCCGTTCCTGCTGTGGATGTCGTTCTATCACGTCCACGATCCGTTCCACAGCCGGTGTGCCGACCGGGTCGCCTGGCATCAGGCTCGCCTGCCTGCCGGTGCCAGCCCGAAGCGCGCCCACTACGCCGCGATGGTCGAAACGCTCGATCATGAGATCGGCCGGCTGCTCGACGCGCTGGACGCGTCAGGCAAGACCGACAACACGCTGGTCGTCTTCACCTCCGACAACGGCGGCCACCCCGAAGTCTCGGCCAACGGCCCTCTGCGCGGTTCGAAATGGAATCTCTATCAGGGTGGCATCCGCGTCCCGCTCGCCGTCCGCTGGCCGGGCAAAATCAAGC
>JBGSOI010000031.1:0-19662 GCA_041739215.1 Akkermansiaceae bacterium | reverse complement strand
GGGTGACGGTGAAGAAGAAATTCGGGCCGATGGCGACCATGACGTCCACATGACCGGTGCGGATGATTTTTTCCCGGATCTCCTGCTCGGAGGCGCGGGCATCGGCGGCGGAGTTCGCCATGACGAATCCGGCGCGGCCCCCGGGAGCCCCGGCGGCGTTATTTTTCAGCGCGGAGTGGAAATGCTGGATCCAGAGGTAGTTGCCATTGTCGGTGCGCGGAATGCCGAAGGGGTAGCGCGGATCTCCGGCGAGGCGCTCCTTGTCGATCTTGCTGACATTGAAGGGCTGATTCGCCAGCACGAAGTCGAAGCGGCCGACGGAGTCCTGGAGGTCCTCGTAATAGGTGTTCCCCTGCTTGATATCGCCGCTCAGCCCGTCCGGCGTCGTTGCACTATGCCGGGACAAGTTCCAGATCGAGACCGCGACTGGGATGGAGGCCATGGTCTTGAGCAAGGAGGCGAGCGTGCGGCTTTCGAGGATGTGGTAGCTCTTCGGCAGCACGTCGGCCAGTTCCGGCGTCGTTTCACTATGCCGGGACAAGTTCCGGATTGGGACCGCGGCAAGGATGGCGCGCATCGCCTCATTGACGGCCTGGCCGACATTCGCGCCCTCCGGCAGGCTGAGCAGATGGGAGAAGCGCGCTTCATCCGGCAGATAAACGACGCCTGCGGCGTGGAAGTCCGTGGGGCCTGTTCTTCGGCGACGCAAAGACGGACCGCCCGGAGGTCGGTCCCTGCCGAGATCGGCTTCGACCGCCGCGAAGCGGACATCCGCATAGCGCAGGAAGATCAGGCCGAGGACGGTGGGAGAGTATTCGGAAGGCTTGAGCGCGGCGTTGGACCAGAGCTGGTTGGCGGCGTCCCAGAGTTTCTTTTCGAGTTCGGCGTGGGAGTCGTCGGAAGTGGCGGGTTCGGTCCAATGCATGAGGTGACTGGAAGCTAACAACTGTGCGGGGGACGGGAAGGAGAAAAGCGCACGGTCGAATTCCCCGGTGTGCGTCGGAAACTCAGGGAAACACGGCTCGATAAAATCGGGCTGCGGGGAGAGGCAGCGTGTCGATGAGTTCGAAACCTCCATCTTCGTCCGCCTGCACAATGTCGCGGGTGGTCCAGGCTTGGGAGCCGTCGAGGGTTTCGCTGGATTCCATGCGATAGAGCCTGCCGGGAACGCCGGAGAATCTCACGTGTTGCGAGCCGTCGGGGTGGGCTTGGTTGGAGATCGCCCGTTGGACAGGGGCGTTTTCCGGGATGATGCCGACCTGGACAGTCAGCGTGATGACTCCGCCCTGGCTGTCGCGGATGGTGTAGGAGAACGAGTCAGGTCCGTCGTTTCCGGGCTGCGGGATGTAGTGGATCCAACCGTCTTCGACGGTGATGGCCGCGCCGTTCAAGCTCAGCGGACCGGCTGATAGGAAATCGAAGGGCCCCGTGCCGTCGTTTGCCAGCAGCGTGGAGATCCGCATTTTCACCGCCACGCCGGGGTCGTGGGAAATGGTGTCGCTGCCCGGTTCGGCGACCGTGCCGGTGGTGAAGCGGTAGCGGCCGGATTCGACGGCGAAAACGGCCGCGCCGTCCTCCATGCGCAGAAAGGTCACTCCGTTGTTTCCTGAAATTGGGTTGCCGGATTCCATCACGCTGGCGGCATCGGCGGCCGGGACGTGGACGACGGCGGTGGTGTTGGCGGGGATGGTGGTTTCGAGCGAAAATCCTCCTGCGTGTTGATGCCACGAGGTGGCGATCAATCCCTGGATCGAGCGCAGGCTGGCGGTGACGCTGGTGAGCTGGCCGCCGGGTCTCGGGCGGATGATGATTTTCCGATAGGCCGGTTCGGAGGGATCCATGTCGATGCCAGCGACGGTGCCGTAGAGCCACTCGCCGCAGGAACCTAACGAGTAGTGGTTGAAGGAATTCATGCCGGGATCCTGGAAACCATTTTCCGGTGTCCAGCCGTCCCAGCGTTCCCAGATCGTGGTGGCTCCGTGTTTGACGGAAAACAGCCAGGACGGAAACGTGTCCTGCATCAACAGGCGATAAGCGAGATCCGTCTTGCCGGCGGCGGTTAGAGCGGGCAGCAGGTAGCTGACGCCGACGAAGCCGGTGGATAAATGGTCGCCTTTGGCAACGATGTCGTCTTCGAGAAGCCGGGCAACCTCATCACGCAGGTGGTCCGGAAGAAGATCGAACAGGAGGGCCATGAGGTAGGCGCTCTGGGTGCTGCCGGTGATCGCGCCGGTGCTTGGGTTGACATGGCGGTTGATGAAGGCGGTCTTGATCGTTTGGAACAGCGCCTCGTAATTCGCGGCGTCCGCGGTCATGCCCAACACGGTGGCGACTTTGGCCACCAGCTTGGTGGAGTAAGCGTAGTAGGCGGTGCCGATCAGTTCCTTGTTGGTGTTGGCATTGATGGAAAGCCAGTCGCCATGGTCGTTGCCGCGGGCATGGTCGCGGATGGAGTTGGTGCTGTTCGCCTGACACCATTCGACCCACTTTTTCATGGCCGGGTAGTTTTTCTCCAGCAGGCGGACGTCGCCGTATGCCTGATAGATCGTCCACGGGCAGATGACGCCGGCATCGCCCCAGGCCGGGGTGCCGCCCGACATGCCGGTGTCCGGCACAACATCGGTGAAGCGGCCGTCGGCCATCTGGCTGTCGGTGACGTCGGTCATCCATTTGGTGAAGAACGCCGCGATGTCCGCGTTGTAGGTGGCGGTGCGGACGAAGACCTGCGCGTCGCCGGTCCAGCCGAGGCGTTCGTCGCGTTGCGGGCAGTCGGTGGGGACGCTGAGGTAGTTGCCCCGCTGGCCCCACTGGATGTTGGAATGGAGCTGGTTGATCCTGCCGTCCGAACAGGCAAACCCGCCGGTCTGCGGCGTGTCCGAGGCGAAGACGATACCGGTGACCGCACCTAACGGCGGCGCGGTTGAAACGCCGGTCAGTTCGACATAACGGAACCCGTGGAAGGTGAATTTCGGCTGCCAGATTTCCTCGCCGCCACCCTTGCAGATGTAGGTGTCGATGGAAGGGGCTCCGCGCAGGTTCGCGGTGTAAACGGTGCCGGCGGGGTTGAGCATTTCCGCGTGGCGGAGGGTAATGCGGGTGCCGGCGGCGGCGGTGATTTTCAAACGGACCACGCCGACCATATTCTGGCCGAGGTCGTAGGTCCACTTGCCCGGCATGGGTTCTGCCAGTGCTTTTGAAGTGATCTCCATCAATTCGCGAACGGGTTCCATGACCTGGCCGTTCATGATCCGCGCGGGCTCGGTGCGCAGCAGGACCTTGGACCAGGAGGAGTCGTCAAAGCCGGGCATTTCCCAACCGGGAATCTCGCGGGTCGCGTCGTAGGTCTCGCCTAACATGAAATCGCTGGAAAGCGTGGGGCTGGCTTGCATTTTCCACGAACCGTCGGTGATCACCCGCTCGATGGTGCCGTCGGTGTGTTCGATTTCCAACTGCATGAGGAGCGCCGGACTAACACCCCAAAACTGATAGCCGCCGTTGCCGATGTGGCCGGAGTACCAACCATTGGCGAGCTGTGCGCCGAGAACGTTCGCGCCCGACGTTAACTGGGTGGTGACGTCGTAGGCCTGATAGCGGAGGCGCTTCGAGTATTCCGTCCATTCGGGCGCGAGGACGTGGTCGCCGACGCGACGGCCATTCAGGTGCAGTTCATAGAGCCCGAGCGCGGTGGCGAAAACGGTGGCCTTTTTCACCGCCTTGGTCAGCGTGAACGATTTCCTCAGATAGGGAACATTGGTCGGATGGGCGAGGTCGGCGGGGAAATTGAATACGGTGCTTTCCGGCACCGATTTCACCCATGACTTGCCGCCGAGCGTGTATTCCAGGCGCAGGTGCTTCCGGTGGTTGAACGCGGGATCGCTGCCGAAAGTGGTGTTGTTGACCGTCAGCGAGTACGTGCCGTTCAGCGCGCGGGCGGTTAGGTTCGCGGTGACATCGAGCGCGCCAGCACCGTCGAGCGCTTCGTAGCGGGCGTTGGTGACGACCACGGCCACGGGTGGCGGCAGATCGGCGGGATAGTTGAACGTGGTGTTCTCGGCGGCGAGTTTCACGCCGGCAACGCCATCGACGGTGTAGTTGACGCGCAGGCGCTTCACCTGGTTCACCGCGGGATCGGGGCCGAAGTTGGAGTTGTTGACGACGCGGGAAAACGGGCCGCCCTGGGCGAGCGAGACGAGCGTCGCTGTGACGTCTCGGAATCCGGTGCCGCTAACGGATTCATAGCGTGCGCTCTGGACGACCGGATTGGTTAGAGAGGGGAGGTCGGCGGGAAACACGATCAGCGAGTTTTCCGGAAAGGTCCTGGTTCCGGTCTGGCCGTTGCGTTGATACCGCACCCGCAGGTGTTTGACTTTTCCGAACGCAGGATCGCCCCCGAAAGTTTCGTTGGTGACGGGCAGCGCGTGATTTCCCTCGGCCGCCAGGGAGAGGAGCTGCGCGGTGACGTCGATGGATTCGGGTCCCGCCACCGTTTCATAGAACGCGTCAAGGATGACCGGCGGATCGCCCGCCTCAGGGGCGAAGGTCATGCCGTCGATCCATTTCGCACTCCAGTCGGAATGATCTAGCAGGCCAATGGTCCAAAAAGCCGGCGTGCTCCATGGGGACGGTTGGTCGTCCTTGTTCCACGAGCGGATCTTCCAATAACAGGACGCGCGCGAAACAAGGGGAACGCCAGCGTAAACGATCTGGCTGGTCGCATTGCCGGCAACCTTCCCGCTATCCCAGAGATCGCCCTGATTCGCAGTTAGATTCTCCGGAGTCGATGCGACGAGGACCTGCCAGGCAGTTTGTTTCTCACCGCGGTCGAGGGATGCGACCACCCACGACAAGCGGGGTTGTGTTTCGTCGATGCCGATCGGGTTGGTTAGATATTCGCAGCGCAGATTGTCCACTTCAAGCGCGGCCTGAACGGGAAAACAGCAGAATACGGAGAGAACGGCGGCGCGGATGAAATCGAGGGTGCGGAAGTGTTTCATGGGCAGGAGGGTTAGAGAAACTCCAGGAGCGCTGGTCAAACAACACGGATTGTTCGGAATACGCTACCTCCCGGTTTATGGTGGACAGTTCACCTTGGTTGCCAATGGAGCGAGATTTTGTTGCTTGACCGGATACTCAAACCCCTGGTTTTCAAATAGTTACCAAATACTCCATAAACGAGGAGGTTCACAGAAACCCGAAATACCCCTAGTCATGCAGGCTCCGTGAAGTGTGCCAAGTTCGATGGTCGCCTACCATCTTTGCCGCGCACGTGCCTGATCGATCAAAAAAAATTCGATAATCCAATTACCCAATGAAACCCCGCTCGCTTCGTAATTTCCCTCAGACCCTGGTGGTCTGCATCGTCCCCCTGCTCTCCTGCGCTTCCGCATCTGCCCAGATCCTCGATTTCAACGAGGCCAGCGCCCCCACCGGCAACCTCAACACCGTCTGGACGCTTCCTGGAGGAACCAACTTGCTGAGTTTGCCAGGCAACGTCGTGACTCCCGCCACCCCCGCCACCCGTGAAGGCTCGTCTGGCAGCTGGGCGACTCTAACCGACGGCGATCTCGGCACTCCCGGCAACAACACCACGGTGGTGACGCCTAACAACAACGACTCGGTCACCTACGCGCTTGACCTCACGTCAAACCCCGGTGGCTACGACATCACCGCCTTCGATTCCTACGCCACCTGGGGTGACAGCGGTCGCGACAACCAGAACTACTCCTTCCAGGTCTCAACGGATGGCGTCAATTTCTCCACTGTCGCAGTGGTCAACAACAGCGACTCCCCGGCCAACAAGGCCACCCACACCAGTGTGACGGAAGCGAGTGGCGTGCTGGCTACGGGCGTCACCCATGTCAGGATCGTTTTCGGAAGTCCTGTCGGCCAGGAAAACGGTTACGTCGGGATGAGCGAGTTCAAGGTTGTGGGCACTCCCACGAACGTGCTGACCCTTCTTGAGTCCAGCAACTCGACCGGGAGTTTCACCCTGCCTGCCGGGGCCAACCTGCTGAACGGTTCCACGGCGACGGCGACACCCCCCATCACCCAGACGGCACTATCCACTCTCACCAACGGCCTTCTGGGCGAGGGCTCGGATCACGCGTCCAGCGTGGCGCCGGATAACAACACCGCGATGATCTTCCCGCTGAACACGACGGTGAATTTCAATGGTTACAACATCTCATCGATTGACACCTACGCCGCCTGGGCCAACAGCGGACGGGATAACCAGAACCTGTCCATCAGTTATTCCGTTGTGGGCGCTGAATCGGTCTTCATCCCACTGGGCAACGCCGTCCTCCGGACCAGTGGCGACAGCGCCACACACGTCCGCCTGACGCCGGCTGCTGGCTTCCTCGCCACCGGGGTCGCCGCGATCAAGATCAATACCGGGCATCAGGAAAACGGCTTTGTCGGCCTCCGCGAGTTCATCGCCCTGGGCACCGCGGTGTCCCTGGCAGATCCACTCACCTGGACGGGTGGCAGCGGCTCGGCTGGCAATGCCAACTGGGTCACCAGCGCGGACAACAACTGGAAAAAAACCATCGGAGGTGCGGCGAGTAATTTCAACCCTCTTGCGGCCCTGACTTTCGACAGCTTGCCGACCAATCGGAACATCACCGTCCCCGCGCCGCTCACGGCTTCATCGATGGCATTCACCAACGATGCCTCGCATCCCTACACGTTTGGCGGCGGCCTCGTGACTGTTAGCAACGACATAGCCTCTTCGGGAAACGGCAGTGCGACGTTCAACAACGAGATGAAAACCTCCACCGGGGTCGCGCTTTCGGGCTCTGGCAGCCTGGTCTTCAACGGTGCGTTGGAATCGGCCGGAATTTCCCTCGCCGGGCCCGGCGGCATCACCCTCAACGCAGCGAATCCCGCCCTAACCGGCAGCGCCTCCGTCAGTGACGGCACGTTGACCGTGTCCCACAACAACGGGTTGCAGAGCGCCGGACTGTCGATGACCGGTGGAACCGCCCTGTTCACCTCCAGTGCGCCGCTGGTTGGCAGCATTTCCAGCGCCATCGATACGGGTTCCGTCATCCTCGGCAACACCATCGGCCCGGTGAACACCAACCTGTCCGTGGGAGATGCGGCTTCGGTCACCACCTTCGGCGGACCGATCTCCCAGGACACCGGGACTGTCGGCCGTCTAACCAAAGACGGCACCAGCACCCTGATCCTTCAAGGTGAGAACACCTACACCGGAGCCACCACCGTGAACGGCGGCACGCTCCAGATCGATCTGGTGCGTTCGCTTTACAATGGTGTTGCCGCGTCTTGGACGACGGGCAACCTGATCGTCGGATCCGGCGGCACGCTCACCTTCAAGGTCGGTGGCGACAGTGAGTTCACCGAGGCGAATATCAACGACGACGTGGCCCTCGGTGGTTTTGCATCAGGCTCCTTCTTCGGCCTGAGCACCACCACCGATGTGACGCTCAGCCGCAACCTGACCCAGCCGGGATTGGGCTTGGTGAAATCCGGCCCGGGCATCCTGAATCTAACCGGCTCGAATACCTCCAATGGTGTGGTCAAGGTTTTCAACGGTGCGCTCAACGCCGCTGGCACCGGTGGCCCAGCGATTAACGGCAATGTCGTGATGGGCAACACCGGTACGAACGTCACCCTGAACATGGGAGGGAACGACCAGTTGGCAGCGACCAGCGTCATCACGTTCACGAATGGAAATTTCTACGATTCAAAAATCAATCTCCGCGGCACCAGCCAGACCGTCGCCGGATTGGACTCGGCTCCATTCCCGCTCAACAAGGTTCCTTTGATCCAGAATGATGAGATCGGCCAACCCGGCTACACCGATGTTTCTGGTCCTGCGTCGCTGACGATCAATGCCACGACCGACCACAGTTTCTACGGTCTCATCCGCGATCAGGATGGCGGCGTAGTCTCGGTCATCAAAAACGGCCCGGGCACTCAGGAGTTCCAGAACTCATATCTCGCAGGTTACAGCTACTCAGGTCCGACCACCATCAACGAAGGAACCTTGCGGCTCAACTTCGCCGGTGGCACCAGCGGTTTCGGTTCAAACATCACCGTTGCAGCGGGTGCCCGGCTGGAATTCAACGCCATCGCCGGAGACTATAACTTCGACCGCGAACTCCACGGTCCCGGCCAGATTGCGGCCACCGGCATCAATGCCTTGCGCTTCACCAATCCCGCCAACTCATTCACCGGCGGCCTCACCATCGGATCCCCCGCCCCAGAGACTTACAACGGCTTTGTCGCCCTGGTTGCCCAAAACGGCGTGGTGCAAGGTGCTGGAAACGGCCCCGGGCAGACCTGCATCGGGGGAGCCATGACTCCATCCAATGTGATCACCGTCCAAGGTGGAGCCACTCTGGCACTCGATGGAATCGGCCCCCTGGGTGAATCCTCCGTGCTGCCTGATTTCGCTCCATCCATTGTGGTCAACAATTCGGGATTGAGAGGCGGAGGCCTGGCTTTCGTTGCCAACCTTACTTTGAATAATGCCGAAGTCACAGTCGGCAACGGCATCGTCATCGCAGGGTTCGACACCAGCCTGGCCTTTGTCGGCACCGTCACCGTTGGTGGCGACAGCAACCAGCCGTCCACCATCAACACTCCCGCACCCGGGCCCAGTGCCAACGCCTCGTTAGGCTCGGCAGGTCTCCCAGGAACCGTGTTCGACGTGGCCGATGTCACATCCAGCAGCGACTCCGATCTGATCGTCGGATCCATCCTGCGGAACGTCAACAACGTGGCTTCGCCACTCGTCAAGACCGGGCTCGGCACCATGGAGTTGCAAGCCGTCAACACCTACACCGGAAAAACCCACGTCATGGAGGGCGAGCTCCGGGTGAACACCGCATCCCTGGCGGATGCTGGCAATGTCGAGATCGACGCCGCAGGCACCCTGCACTTGCCAGCCGCCACGGTGGACACCGTTTCCAGGCTGACGCTGGCCGGCACAGGCATGCCTCTTGGAATCTATGGATCAACTACCAACATAACTCCGGGAATCACGCAGACCCCGCGCATCACGGGTCCCGGAATGTTGTTGGTATCCAACAACCCCGTGACCAGCTACGAAACCTGGTCGCTCGCCATCCCGAATGCCGCCGACCGCGACCGCACGGATGATCCGGATGGCGATGGTTTCTCAAACCTCCAGGAATTCCTGTTCGGCACTTCGCCCATTGCCGCCACCGGTACTTTGTCCTCTGTCGAGGATACGGGTTCCACCCTGATCATCCGCTGGAGTGAGCGTTTGGGTAGCGACAGCATCTATGTGCTTCAGGAAAGCACGACACTGGAAAGCCCTTGGCCTACCAGTGGTGCGATTCCAACCACTGACGCTAACCAAACCGGACTCTACTCGGTGGACTATGTCCGCAAGCAGGCGATCATCCCGATCAACAACGACCGGAAATTTGCCAGGGTGTCGGCCACCGAATGATGGGTCTGGATTCGCGGCGGCCGCATGGCTGGCCGCGAAGTCCGGTTGAGGTGAAAGCTCATCCAGCGCGGAACCCCGTCCCGATCCGGACATCGGGCGGTGGGAAAATTCCGGGTTGCGCGGTTCCCCGGTGACGGGCAAGCTACTGAACGTGCCGGGGTTTTCTCCCCGGCACGTTCCTTTTTTTCCAAACGATGAATAATTCAAGTGGCGAACCGTCCAAGACTGTGAAGGCGCCTGTCGGTTCCATCGATTCGGACACCACTTTGAATGATCCGGACGAAGATTTCCGACTGGTGGCGCTCGCGCAGCAAGGGGACATGAGTGCCTACGACGCGCTAGTCACCCGGCACCGGGGAAGGATATTCGCCATGATCCGCAACATGATTCATCAGGAAGCCGACGCTTGGGACATCTCACAGGATGTCTTCATCAAGGCGTGGCATGCCCTGCCGAAATTCGAAGCCAAGGCGCGATTTTCCACCTGGCTCTATCGGATCGCCCACAACGCGGTTTACGATTGGACTCGGAAACGGAAAATCGAAAGCGCCGGTGAATTGAACGATGAAATTTTCGAACGGGAGCGGATCGACTCCGCCTCGTTCACCACCCCTTCCGGTGGCGAATCGCCGGCGGATTCGATGTCCCACGGCGAACTGCGGGTGAAAATCCAGGTCGCACTTTCCAAGCTTTCGGTGGAGCACCGGGAAGTGGTGATTTTGAAAGATGTCCAAGGGTTGTCGTATAAAGAGATCGCCGAGGCGATGTCGAGCACCCTTGGCACGGTGATGAGCCGGCTGTTTTACGCGCGTCAGAAACTCCAAGCCTTGCTAAAAGATGAATACGAATCCCGATGAAGCATCGCTGGCCCTGTGGCTGGACGACGAATTGACCGGCGAGCAACTCGCCGCCGTCGAGGCGTGGGCTGCCACCCAACCGGAACAGATTGCCGCCCGCGAGGACATCCGCCGCTGGCGGGCGACGATGGCGGCGGCGATTCCCGCATCCGAGGAGCCGCCGTATCCGGAGTTCTTTAACAGCCGGGTCCTGCAAGCCATTCGTCAGGAGAAGCCGAAAGCCGCAGTGATCGTGAAACCACCGTTTTCATGGAATTCCTGGCTGATGCCGATGGCTGCGTGCGCGGGGATGGCGATTGCGTTCTGGTTTGGGAAAAGATCCCAAATTCCGTCGGACCATGAATTGGCGTATGTGCCACGGGCGATTCCGGTGGAACCGCTTGTTTACACGCCGGAAAGCGGTGTGAAAGCCGAGTGGTTCTCCAGCGCGAAGGCTTCGGCCACGGTCATCGTTTTGAACGGCGTGACGGCAATCCCGGATGCGATGGATTTTTCCGAAACCGTTTACGTGCCGATGGACCGTGAAATCGACTCCACGGCCAGCAGCGAGGCACAACCGGAACTGGAAGTCGGACCATGATGAATCGGCGACAATGGCTGGGCGTGGCGCTGGCTGCGGTTTTTTCTCATATCGCCTATGCCCAAGAGGATCCCGGCAAGGCGAAGATCGGCCGGGTGGCGGTGACGGTTTATTTTGCGACCGACGGCGATCCCAAGGTCGCTGGTGCGAAGGCACCTGCGGTCAGCCAGGATACCACCAAGCGCTTGCGAGGGGAAGAGCGGCTGCGATTCAAGAACTACCGGTTCCTCGGCCGGGACGTGCAGCCGTTGTTGAAAAGCTACGAAAGTTGGGCGCAACCGTTGAAGCCGTCGGACGAAATCCTGGTCCGCTTCGAGGCGCGCAGCCAGCCGACCGCTCAAGCGACCGGTCTCGACCTCCAACTTTGGCTCAGCCGCAAGAAGGTTTTGAAAATGGATGCCCGCCTCGAGGGCGACCGGCCCCTGTTTGTTCTCGGGCCCGAGTGGCGGGGGGGGCGATTGATTATTGCCGTCGCCCTTGCGCCGAAGGAATAAACGGACTCATAATACACCCATGAAATTTGCAATCAGCATCTGGTTGACGCTCGCGGCATTGGTCCAGGGCGCAGGCTTGGAATTCACCGAACTGCTCAAGGAGGTCAACGCTGCCGCCGATGCCGCGACCTTGACCGTCGATTTCAACTTCACGAACAAGAGCGACAAGCCGGTCACCATCACGAAAAGCGACCCCGGCTGCTCGTGTTTGAAAATCCAGATTTCGGGCGGCAAGCTCAAGTATGCTCCGGGTGAATCCGGCGTCGTGCGGGGCACCTTCGAAATGGGGAATTTTTCCGGCACGGTGGACAAGGTGGTGGCCTTGTGGATCGATGATGATCCGGCGGACCAACCTTCCGTGAAGCTCACCGTGCGCGTCCATATTCCGGTCCTCGTGGGAGTGGATCCGAAGACCGTGAAATGGGATCTCGGCGGCAAGCCGGAGCCGCAGACGATTCAAATCCGGATGGCGGAAGGGAAGCCCATCCGCGTGACCGGGGTGAAATCGTCATCCGAAGCTTTTGCCTGCGAACTGAAAACCCTCGAAGAAGGCAGGAAATACGACTTGGTGGTGACTCCCTTGGTGATGAATTCGCCGGGAATGAGCGTCATCCGCATCGAGACCGATTGCGAGATTTCCAAACACAAAGTGCAGCAGGCATTCGCGGTCGTTCGCAAGCCCACGCCGGCGACAGCGGCGGCGAAGCCATGAGCGCAGTTGGACAACTCGCGACCATTGCCTGTATTTCCATAGCTGCGGCTGGTGGAACATTCTGGATCAAAGGGCCACCGAGCCGCGCGTTTGTTTGCGACCCGGCCACCCTGAAGCCCGACGAAGTGTGTCTCCAACAGATCCCGGCCGACGCCCCGATCCTGTGGGTGGACGCCCGGCTGCGAAAGGACTGGGAGAAATCCGGAGTTCCGGGCTCCGTTCTGTGGAATCTCGATCCTGCGGAGGACATGCAGACCTTTGAAGCGGAGGCCGCCATGCGGATCATGGAAACTCCGCGGGTGGTCGTTTACTGCGGCGATGAAAATTGTGGCCTCAGCCATCAGGTCGCGGAACGCATCCGTGGCCTCCAACTCGGTGCCGAAGTCTCCGTGCTGCGCGGCGGATGGCGGGCACTGAGCGACGCCGGACGGATCAAGGGCTCCAGTCCCGGGTCTTGAGCGCTTTGGATTACTCCGGAGCTTTGGGTGACCCGGATTCCGATGGAATGATGATCCGCGTGCCGGGAGGTTTTCCGGGCATTTCCTTCGACCGATTCCGGATCAGTGTCGCAACTCCGAAGCCGATGGCCACCGAGGCGATCAGGAAAAGCAATGGGATCAGAATACGGACCAACCGGCTCTTTCCCGGTGGCGGCGGGAGCTGGGTGCTTTCGGCAGCCTCAGTGTGGTGAATCGGCTCGGGAATCGGCGGCACCACGGGTTCGGCTACATCGGCGCGCTCCGGCATTTCGCTTGAAGGCTGCGAAGTCGGCGTTGGCATTGGATCGACCGTCGCCGGAGATGGGGGCGGCGGGGAGGCCGGGGGTTCAGCAATCTCGATCGACTGCAAATCAGCCGGCGGGCTTGCCGGTGGCGGATGAGGCGCTTGAATCTCCGTGCGGCAGGTCGGGCAGGGGCCGCTTACGCCCGCTAGGTTGCCCGGAACTGTCAGCTTGATGCCGCAAGCCGGACAGGAGAAGGTAATTGGTTCAATGGCCATCGAAGGGAATGGCGAAACCTACGGAAATCCCGATGGCTCGTCAATCCTACAGAAAACTTAACTATCTATCCACATTCCCAAGCATCAGGCAGCGTTTCTGAGCAAGGCGATCATCACGCCCTGGATGATGAGCTCCTGGGCTGGGATCAAATCCGGGTAATCCTCGTTTTCCGCTCGCAGGAAGGGGCGGCCTTTTTCAACCAGGTAGCGCTTCAAGGTCGTTTCGCCATCGATCAGGGCCGCCACGATGTCGCCTTTCCGGGGTTCGCGGAATTCGAGGATCACCGTGTCGCCGCTGCAAATGTGGGCATCGATCATCGAGTCGCCGCGGACCTTGAGGGCAAAGGTCTTGGCGTTGCGGGGGATGCCCAAGGCCGTGATGTCGATGGAAATGCAGCCTTGCTTTTCCTGCTCCACCTCCTGCGCCATGCCGGCGGCGATGTTGCCGAAGATGGGAATGTCGATGATTTCACCCCGGTCCAATTCGTCCGGGAAAATGACGGCGCGGGCTTTACCCGGCAACCGTTGGATCACCCCCTTGCGTTCGAGCGCGCGCAAATGGCTCATGGCGGCGGTCTGGCTGGCGAAACCGAAATAGTGCTGGATCTCGCGAGTCGATGGCATGATGCCGGTCTGGCGCTGAGACTTTCGAAGGTAATCGAGAATTTCCTGCTGGCGGTGGGTGAGTTCAAGGTGCATCGGTTTCTGAACAGTGTTCCTTAGAACAAACCTCAAGATTTCCTCCGGATCAAGCGAAATTTTCAGATAGTCTATCAAGCCACCACGCGGGCATATCCCGCTGGTCATTCCGGGATGGGGCGTCTAGTGACCACCCGTGCAAGGCGAACCGGACATCCCTCAAAAACCGCTGCCGGTTTTCGGATGGCTCTGGGTGGTATTCTTCCTGCAAGGAATGACTCCGGGCTTCTGGATGCCCGCATTGACAAACATCCTGAAGGCGCAGGGCTTGGAAGGCTGGGTCGCGCTCGTCTTCGTCGTGCCTCCGTTGTGCGCGATGGTTTCGCCCCTGATCGGCGGTGCACTGGCCGACCAGCGGGTCGCGGCTAACCGCCTGTTTGGCTGGACCTCGTTTCTCGGGTCCGGCGCGCTTCTCGCGGCTTTCGCCTCCCTGCATGCCGGATGGAATCCCTGGTGGTTCGTCACGCTGCTGGGGGCTTACTCGTTGTTTTCCGGGCCCGGCTGGGGGCTTCTCACCACCATCGCGCTCACCCATCTTTCCAATGGCGAGCGCCAATTCCCGCTGGTGCGGTTAGGGGCCACCCTTGGCTGGATGGCGGCCGGGCTCATCACCAGTTATGTGCTCCGTGCGGATACCAGCCCCATCGCCGGCTACGGCTCCGCCACCACCCGGTTTCTCTGCGGCGTCGCGGCATTCATGCTGCCGCACACGCCACCGTTAGGCTCGGCGAAATCCTGGAAAAGCCGCCTGGGCCTCGACGCATTCACCCTCATGCGGCAGCGCGACCACTGCGTGTTCTTCGTGGTGACTACGCTGTTCTCCATCCCTCTAACGGCCTTTTACATGTATGCGCCGGAGTTGTTGAAAGTTCTGGGAGAT
The DNA here is from genome assembly GCA_041739215.1 of Akkermansiaceae bacterium. Classification (GTDB taxonomy): domain Bacteria; phylum Verrucomicrobiota; class Verrucomicrobiia; order Verrucomicrobiales; family Akkermansiaceae; genus Luteolibacter. The sequence goes on along the minus strand of JBGSOI010000031.1, from coordinate 4,996 downwards.
CAACACTCCACCGCCACCATGACACTCGCGCAGGTCACCGAAGTCGCCGCCATGTTGCTAGTGGGCTCGGTGATGGTTAGATTCCGGGTGAAAACCGTGCTGTTATGGGCACTCGCCTTATCGATCGTTAGATTCGGCATGAGTGCCTTTGCCGGAGCCAGCGGCATCATTGGCTGGCATATCGGCGGCATCATCCTGCACGGCATGTGTTACACGTTTTATTTCATCACCGCCCAGGTGTTTCTGGATCGGCGGGTGGACCCTGGGATGAGGGGGCAGGCGCAGGGCCTGTTAGCGTTGGTCACAAGCGGTCTGGGACCTCTCGCCGGGGCGGTCGTCTGCGGTTGGCTGAGGGCGCGTTACGTCACGGCGGATGGGCAGGGCTGGATGGAATTCTGGGCCATTCTCGCCGGCATGATCGCCGTGTGTTTTGTGATCTTCGCCGCCTTCTATCGGGGGCTTGGCAAGCGGCCGGTATCACTTGCAGGCTGATGGACTGGAGGCTGGTGTGATGGTTCGGAATCCGATATGCTCTGCCCATGAATCACCGTCTCCGTCTCGTTTTCGCCCTCACCGGCGTATTGGCGCTCGCCGCATGCCAGACCGTTTCGGACGAGGGCTCGGAAACGGCACCAGTCGGTCCGCCGGTACTCAGCGACGCCGCCATCCGCGAGGCGCTTCACGGCCCGGTGCGCTTCCAGACCCACATCCGCCCGCTCTTCCAGCAGAACTGCCTCTCCTGCCACGACGGCAGAACCATGCCGGCCTTCGTTAACCTGAAAAGCCGGGCCAGCGCCTTCTCCCCCGGCCCCTACGGCCCGCGCATCGTCCCCGGAAAGCCTGGGAAAAGTCTCATCATTCAGAACCTGAGCCGCACGCACGCTCCCGTCCAATCCATGCCACCCGTCGGGAACCGCATGACTCCGGACGAAATCAGGATTCTGAAGAAGTGGATCACCGAAGGTGCCGTCTGGCCGGAGGACTGATCCTGATCGCCATGCGTCACTTCTCCAATTCCGGGAATCGCTTTCAATGGCTGAAATCCGCGGCCTTTGGAACTGGCCCGGATCCCCTTTGCTAACGAACAATCCGCCGGATGATTTTCCTTGATGCTGATCCGCGAGAACCCGACCACGCTCTTCCCCCAATTGCGTCGCGAGACTCACGTTGTAGGGGAGGATGTCCGAGGAAACTTCCGCTCTCTGGCCGACAGCGGCAAGCGCATCATTGCCTGGATTCTCGCAGGGCCCACGGCTTACGTAGGCACCGCCGGACTGGCCCGTTCCGCGATGGTCGGAGATCAATGCGGCAGGTCTCGGGAAGGATGACCGACCCCGGGAAGGAATGCTGGAAGAATGCCTGAAGGGCCGCGATAGCGGCAATTTAGAAACGCGAAACCATCCCGCAAGGACGCGGCGCGGCGGAATCAAAACGGTGGGCTGATAGACAAGAATCAGTTGAAAGGCCGACATGGCGCGCCGAAGTTGCACTGAAAAAGATCGTGTAATGGGCGAGCGGGTTTGCTCAAAGCCGCTCCCCCAAGCTGGAGCTCAATCCAATGAACCTTCACGATCCAATCAAAGCTTGTGCTGTGCTCGCTTGCCCGGTTACATGACTGTTTCATTGACGAGTGGTTGTTGCGCGCTAACAGTGACGCCGCGCTTCCGACGCAACAGAAAGCCGAGTCCACCGATCATGGACATCAACGGAACCGCAGGTTCGGGCACGTTCGATACCTGTTTGACCTTGCTGATCAGGATCTCGGATCCCGGCCCGGATGCGTTTAACACCAAGTCCCACTGGAGAGCCCAAGTCACGTCACCCGGACCCGCTCCGAGAATTCCATTCAGGTTGTCGATGTTGCCATTCTGAAGCCGCGATAGGGTAAAACCTTGCAGCGCCGCCTCGCCAAAAGTGGCGGCAGGAGTGTTCACGGTCTCACTTACCGCTAATCCCAAGGGCACCGTTTGGGTTGCGGATCTGAGATCGGGGTCCAAAACGACCTGTTCGCTGCCACCGGGTCCGCCGTGGTTGAAATCCGAATACTGGAAGAACGTCACCGGCAACGACGCTCCGCTGTTATTCTGAATCGAGATCTGCTCTGCAATGGCGGAAGTGAGGCTCCCTGGCGCTCCACCCATCAGGTTATACTCGATTTGGATGGTTAGAATTTGGTTGCTGTAACGAATCAAAACTTTCTCATCCCCGGCGTCAAAATCGCCATCGACCAACTTGGTCAGCGGCGCGCTGATGGTGTCAATCGAATACTCCTGGGTGTCTCCTCCGACGCGATACCAGAACCATTGCTGCGCCAGCACCGAATTGCCGTCGACCATCCAATTGAAAGTGCCGCTCGACGAGTTCGGGTCGATCGACACGGTGGAATTCCTGTCCGCGAGCACAAGCGCACCCGGCGCCGTATGCGAGAACGCGCAGCCGAGGAGAACCAAGAGCGCACGCAAAGAAGTGGGTTTGGTTGGGATTTTCATGATATGCGAAGTGTCTTGTTGAGCGGTTATGATATGAGGGGCGCGTGATGGATCACCATTCGGCGTGGACGCGTGGTGTCATGAATTTCCGGGACTTTACCGACGCCCCGTCTGTAGACGCATGGAGAAGCATTACCCACCCGTCACCGCCGCGTTCTGCCCACTGAGCGTTGAACATGAGCTGGTCAACCCGGGAGCCGTCGGGCCGGTAGTCAATCCTGTGCGCCGACGCCAAACCGGCTACCGGTCTGCATCTGCCGCTGAACCAGTTGCGCTTGAACGGCCGGTGATGCCCGCAGACGACGGCACGCACCTGCGGGTGTGCGGCCACGAGCTTCATCCAGATTTCCTCCCCGCAGTTCACGCCGCCATAGTCGCTGGCGAGTCCATATGCGTATGGGCTGTTGTAGGTCTCGGGTCGGGAGTGCTGGACGCGCCCTGTCCTGAGCAGCGAAAGTTGGTCGATGTATTCGTGAGTGACGATCAATGTGGGGTGGTCTGGATAGTCCCGGAGCACTTTGTTCGCCCAGCGAAGAACCCCTTCCCGTGGACCGAATTCCAAAGCCAGAATCAGCCAGTCTTTCCGACCCAGGGTGACCACTGACGCGGTGTTCTCCAAGCATCCCTCCCGCCACGCCTCGACGAGACATTGTTTGTTGAGGGGGTTGTCAGCGAGATGGAAATGCTTGTTCAGGAAAGTGCTCCTGCTCGACCCCGCGGTCCCGAAGCCCAGATCGTGGTTCCCCACCGTCACGACATAAGGGAGCACGCCGTCGAGAACGCTGAATGCGCGGCGCGCCCGTTTCCATTCATCCGTCTTATTTGAGTCCGTCAGGTCTCCAACCTGGACCACGAGTTCGATCCCGAGGCGTTTCCGCTCCCTGATGATCCACGCCATGGTGTCTTCGAGGACGTGAAGGTATCGACCCCGGCGCCCGGTATAGTTCTGAAGATCTGGCAGCACCACTACGGTGCTTCCGCATTCGCGGGTTCGGGCAGAAGCGGGGTTCGTGAGGATGATCATGGAATATGGCTGGTTACCGGCCAGATCCCCATTGTTTGCATTTCCATGGAATTGCCGCAGGGGATGTGGGTGACGGTCGATTAAGACGAGGTAAGTAAAATCCAGATTTGCATGCAACCATTAAATGAATTGAAACGAATAAGTTGAAATAAAGGTTCGATAAATATTAAACCAATCGAAATATAAATGAGGTAATTAGTATTTTTTAGCGAAGGCAGAAATGAGGTTCCTAAATGTGGGCGCTAGATAGGGTTAACAGATAGGTTCTAAGATATGGAATCCATCTCGAAAACTTCTTCACTGGTAATAACCGGGGCTTATTAGTGGGTCCATGATAGAAAAGACATTGAGACGATGAATTCTTTATCATGCCGCATGCGAAAAGTTAGGGATACTGACGGCAGGAAGTTGACACATGCACAACTCAACGATTCGAGAGCGCGGAGTCAATGCCGTGCAAAACGGCGAAAGTCCAGAGATGGTCGCCAAGGCCCTTTGTATCAGCCGGACGACTATCCATGACTGGCTGGCTCTTTACCGCAGCGGGGGATGGGACGCGCTCAAGGCAGGCAAGCGGGGCGGGCGCAAACCCAAACTCGATGGCAAAATGCTCCAGCGGGTTTATGCCACTGTCACGATGGGCAACCCTCTTCAATTCAAATTCGCTTTCGCGCTGTGGACCCGGCAGATGATTGCCGCTCTCATCAAGAAGAAGTATGGCATCAAGCTCAGCAAGACATCCGTGGGGCGGTTGCTCAACCATCCGCCACGCCCCATGGGGGCGATCCGCAGGGTCTTGGCTGGGAAGATAATCGGGAGATGTGCTACACGATCGATGAGATCCTTGAGCCCGCTGATCCTTTGGTCGCCGCAACCCATCATTGGACGGGGCTCGCGAGCCGGTTGTCCAAAGCCGACCCGTGCTTCGCGAAACTGTTTGCAAAGCCTGGATGGGTCGGGCCGATCAGACTCTACCTCCGCCAGTTCCTATCAATTAAGCAATTGCGCACCGACGCGGTGATGGCCCACGCTCGGCTCTACTTTCCTGATTTCTCCGAAGGAGAAGTGATTTACCAGCTCCCTTGCGATCTACCAACACACCCGTCGAAACCGCAGAAGGAATTCCTCTGCCGGCTGATCCTCGACTTCTTCCGAGTGGCTCCCGCCTTATACGACCTGATGATCGCGGCGGGCATCCAACAATCGCGGGAATGGGAATGCCTCCGCCGCTTTGAGCAACTGATGATCCAGGAGCTCAAGGCGACACCCGCCGTTGTGAAGTTCCTGAAAGCTCAAGCGGCCAGCGTTTTGGCAGAGGCGCAGAGCAACGGATGCACTCCTCTTTTCGCCTCTTCCGCCAAATCCGTGGGTGAGACTACGACCTAACCACCGCGAAGCGGCGTGCCTCTCTTGAAAGTTGTCCACGACAGGCCGATTCGAGAATGGGACTGAAACTCGTCGGAGAAGCGGACTGTTGTGGGCA
>JBGSOI010000256.1:0-38001 GCA_041739215.1 Akkermansiaceae bacterium | reverse complement strand
CGGCGATCTGCCAGGCGTCGCTGAGGGTGGCGTCGGTCAGGATGGTGTCCTTGCCGGCGACCAAGGTGGCGTGGAGGGCCTTGCCGATGCTTTCCGACGGGGCAAGGCGGGCGAGAGCGGTGAACGTCTCGGCCAACTCGCGCGGATCGGCGGCGGTGATGAGATCATTCTTGATGACTCCGGCGGCGAGGGTGTCGTCCTGCGGGGCGTTGTGGATGGCGGCCCGGCGGAGACCGCGGCTGGTGGAGGCGAGTGCGGTTCTGACGGTTTCGGAGTCAAGCGCACCCAAGCCCTGGAGGGCGTATAACGCGTGGATGGAGGCGCGGCCGGGAGTTTTGACAAGTTCCTTCAATTTCGCGGCAGCGCTGGTGGATCCGGATTCCACGATCAGGCGCTGGGCGGTGAGTCGCCAGAAGAGGTTGGGGTGGCCGAGACCGGCAAGCAGCGAGTTGAAGTCGGTGGGAACGAGTTTCGGGTTGGTGTCGTCCTTGCTGCCCTTCGGATAGACGCGGAGGACGCGGCCATGACGGGTGTCGCGGACTGGCGATTCGTAGGCTCCGGCTTTACCGGTTTTGGCGTCATAACCAGCGGAATTTTTGTTCGGCGTGGGGTTGTGCTGGATGATCAGGTTGTACCAATCGGCGATCCAGACGGCACCGTCGGGGCCGGTTTCCGCGGCGACCGGGCCGGACCAGCCATCGCCGCTGGAGTAGAGGTTGTTAGGGAGTTGCCTGGACACGAAGCCCGCCCCTTTCGGAGTGATTTCAAACTGGCCGACGAGCTTGCCGGTGGGCTCGGTGACAAAGGCGATGCGGTTGCGGTAGTTTGCCGGGAAACGTTCCGAGGTGTAGAACGAATGGCCGGCGGCGGAAGTGTAGCGGTCGTGGAAATCAACCTGGCGGATGTCCATCGACGAGGGGAAGAATTTCGGGTTTCCATCCTCGTTGGGGGTCCTCGGCTGGGTCAGTCCGGCTTTGGCGTAGAGATCCCTTGCGAAAGTAAAATACCACGACGGGTTGCCGTTGGCGGTGGAGCCGAGGATGTCGAAATCGGATGTGGTGCCAAGGCCCCAGGTATTGTTGGTGGTATTCTGGAGAAATTCGAGTTCGCCACCGTCCGGCTTGAAGCGGAAGAATCCGTTGGAGAACTGGTGTTGCTTGCCGCCGACAGTGCCCCTGAATCCTGAGTAGCCGATGGTGGCGTAGATCCAGTTGTCATGGCCGTAGCGGAGGTTGGAAGGGCCGGCGTGGGTGTCTCCCATGTTGAAGCCCGTAAACAGGACCTCGCGGACATCGGCCTTGTCGTCGCCGTTCGTGTCTTTGAGGAAAAGCATGTCGGTGCCGTTGGTACAAATCAGGCCGCCGTTGGCGAACACGGCGGAGGTGGGGATGGAGAGCTTGTCGGCGAAGATGGTGAATTTGTCGGCCTTGCCGTCGCCGTTGGTATCCTCACAAATGCGGATGCGGTCGTTACCGGTGTTTCCCGCCTGGAGGTTGTTCGGATAGTCCACCGTTTCGACCACAAAGGCGCGGCCGCGGTGGTCCCAGGTGATGTGGATCGGGTTGACGATGTCGGGCTCGCTGGCGAAGAGGGAGATCTCGAAGCCGTTCGGGACGGTGGCGAGCTTGAGCGAATCGGTGGGAGAAAGCGGTTTCTGACCCTCGGTGATGGTCTTGCGCTCGCGGTAGCCGGGCAGGATCATCGGCTCCTGTTCCAAGACCGGGAGCTTCATGGCTGTGAGCTTGGCGCGGACCTCGGCACCGACGCTCCAGAGGATGGCGCGGCGCAGCAATTCGTGAAACGCGGGCTGGTCCCAGCAGCGCATGTCATGGCCATAAGCGGTGTAGAAAATCTTGCCCTTGCCCTGCTCGCGCACCCACGTCCACGGCTCCTTGTCACGGACTTGGAGGATGGTTCGGTCATCGGTGAGGCGGTCGTGGACGTAGGTTTCGTCCCAGGTTTCGAAGCCCTCGTAGCCGCGCATGACGGGGTGGTTCCGGTCGGTGATGGTGCACTTGAAAACACCGGTTTCGTGGGATTTGAAACGGCCGCCGACGAGCTTGATGAACTCCGGCGAGCCGCCGAAGCAGGCTGACGCGCAGTGGATGGGAAGAAACGCGCCACCATCCGCGACGTAGCCGAGGAGCGCCTTTTCCTGGGCGGGGTCCATCGGCTCGTTTTGGTTCCAGTTGCCGTAGAGCATCAGGCCGTCGTAGCGGTCGAGCACGTCGCGACGGAGGTCGGCGAGGTCCTGGGTGTAAGTGATGTTGATCCCGTCCACGCCGAGGGCTTTTTTCAAAACACGGTAGCGCTCGATGGGATCGTGGCCGGGATGATTCGCGGTGGGCGCGCCAAGGAACAGGATTTCCACACGGCGGGCTTCTGCGGCGGGTGGCCTGGGAGTTTGCGACAAGCCGATCGCGGCGGCCAGAATCCCGAGCGGGAGAAGAAGGAGAAGTTTTTTCATGCGGTGGCGGATACGTGGGTTTATCGGTGCGGAACGTGAAACCAATCTGATTTATTTCAAGGAGCGTCCGCTTGTAACATTGCGGGCTTGTTGTGTAGAATCCCGCCAGATGAACCCGGAGGAGCAGCGCAAGCGATGGACCGAACAGCTTCCGCCGGGGCAATTCAGGCATCTGTTCGACCACCTTCCGGGGACTTTGTTTTTCGCCAAGGATCGCGAGGCCAGGCTGATGGCGGGAAATCCGGCGTTCATCCAGCGGTGCGGCTTCACCACCGAAGAAGAGATCATCGGGATCACCGATGGTTCGATTTTTCCCCCGCGGCTGGCGGAAAAATACCGCAAGGACGACGAGCAGGTGATGGTCACTGGCAAGCCGCTGCTAGGGATCATCGAGTTGTTTCCAAACCGCAGCGGCAAGCCCGAGTGGTTCATCACCGACAAGATGCCGCTGTTCGACATCGCCGGGAAAATCTGCGGGCTCTGCGGGACAGTTAGAAGTTACGAAGCCCAGCGCGCGGCGATGCAGCCCTATCTCGAACTGGCGACGGTGGCGGACCACCTGAAGCTCCATTTCCGCGAGAAACTCGACGTGCCCTCACTGGCGAAAATGGCGCACATGTCGGTGCGGCAGTTCGAGCGGAAGTTCCGTGCGACGTTCCAGATGACGCCGCAGGAATACATGATCCGGATGCGGGTGATCGAAGCCTGCGAGCTGCTGGCCCGCACCAACCAGCCGGTGACCACGGTGGCGCTGGAGGCCGGTTTTTACGATCACAGCGATTTCGCCCGCCAGTTCCGCCGCCAGATGGGCCAGACCGCGAGCCAATACCGGCTGGAAAGGCGGCCCGAAATCCCGGTGGTGCCGTTGAAAGGTCTGTGAGCCATCGTCGCGATCTTACACAAGCCCGCCGCGAATCTACAAGCCGCCCGGAGGGAATTGGCTAACGTCACTCAAGTTGCGTGACAAACCCGCTGCGGCATCCAACATCCGCACATCTTTTCAAACCCCAATCAAAACCCCTAACACCAGCCAGTCATGTCAGACATCAATGTCGCCATCGTCGGTCTCGGCTTCGGAGCCGAGTTCATCCCCATCTATCAGCGCCTCAAGGGCGTCAACATGTATGCCATCTGCCAGCGCACGCAGGCGAAACTCGACGAGGTCGGCGACAAGTTCGGCATTGAAAAACGCTACACCTCGTACGACGACCTTCTAGCGGATCCTGACGTCCACGCCGTCCACATCAACTCGCCGATTCCCGACCACGGCCAGCAGTCGATCAAGGCGCTCAAGGCCGGCAAGCACGTCGCCTGCACCGTGCCGATGGCCACCAGCCTCGACGAGTGCAAGGAGATCATCGACCTCTGCAAATCCACCGGCTTGAAATACATGATGATGGAAACCGTGGTCTATGCCCGCGAGTTCCTGTTCATGAAGGAGCTCTACGAAAAGGGCGAGCTCGGCAAGGTCCAGTTCCTGCGCGCCACCCACCAGCAAGACATGGAAGGCTGGCCGGGCTACTGGCCGGGCCTCCCGCCGATGTATTACGCGACCCACTGCGTCGGCCCGATCCTCGGCCTGATGGGCAGCCAGGCGGAATACGTTTCCTGCTTCGGCTCCGGCACCATCGCCGAGGACATGCACGCCTGTTACGGGTCGCCCTTCGCCATCCAGACCTGCCACATCAAGATGAAGGACAGCGATCTATCCGCCCAGGTCGTGCGCTCGCTTTTCGACGTCGCCCGCCAGTACCGCGAGTCCTTTGAAGTCTATGGCACCAAGAAATCCGTCGAGTGGCCGCTCATCGAGCACGATCCGTTGGTGATCCACACCGCCAAGAAGCCCGAGCCTGAAATCCCCGAGGAAGTGAAATGCCCGGACTTCGCCCACTATCTGCCGGAAGAGATCCAGGCCTTCACCATGGGCGGCGTTTACGGTGGCGACACCGGCGAGGAACACCTTTCCTTCGTCCAGGGCGCCGGCCACGGCGGCAGCCATCCGCACCTTGTCCATCAGTTCGTGAAAATGCTCCAGACCGGCGTCGATTCCTATCCGAACGCCGTTCAGAGCGCGAACATCACCTGCACCGGCATCCTCGCCCATGAGTCGGCCCTCAAGGGTGGCGAGATCGTCCGTTTGCCGGAATGGACGCTCACTGCGTGAACAGTTAGCCCAGTCAATCAGAAAAGCCGCATCTCCTAACGAGGGTGCGGCTTTTTTTGAGATGGGTTGTTCAGGACAACCCGATATGTCGCATTCCCGGGGATGCGAGGAGTCGCGCGGTGCAACCTGTTCTCCATGAGAGCCTTTGCCGAAACCTTCCCGGATGCTCCAATTGCGCAACAAGCTGTTGAGTAACAACCGACTCTACCTTCGCTTGCCATAACCAATGCCTGTTATTTGGGGCAGACCCCGACGTTCGCCCCGCAGAGATGTTCCTATTTGTGTGATTGCGGTAATCGCGAAACGCAAACAAGGTGGCGATGTCATGAAAAACAGATTCAAGATCATGGCAGCTCTGAGGTTGCTGTCATTGGCCGGGTGGCTTTGCCTGCCCGTTCAAGCGCTTGGCAGAAGTCTTCCTCCCTTCGACCTCGATATGAATGCCGGGAAGTCGAAGATTGTCGCGCATGGCGAACTTCATCCGGATGGCATCCTGCGCGTGATTGAAGTATTCAAGGGAAAATCGGAAGGCCCCGGCGATCTTCGGCTGCCAATCAGTGAAATTCAGTTCAAAAGGGTGTCGAAGGATGTCGGTGTTGAGGGCAATCCGCAGGTTGTGGTGTTTGTCGATGACCTGGGGGCTGATGGTGTCTATCGCTTCACGTGGGGCTCCACCGGTGGTTTCGTTGCTATCGGCCCTGGAGATAAGGTTTTTGCTTGGCTGCCATCCGAGATGAGCATGTCTGGCGCTGATTTCCAAGCGCATCCATCCTGGACAAAACGGACCTTCGTGGAGGAACTGAAGCGGACTTTGAAGTTGGATGCGGAACTGGACGCGTTGCTCGCCAAGCCTCGTGATGGTGAGCGTCTGACGACGTGCTTGGAGTTCCTTCGAGCGCACCAGCCTTGGGAAACATCCACGGACGCCCGGGATGTGTCATGGCCTTGGTATGGACACGGCTATTTCTTTTCAAAAATAGCAAGAGACACACAGAAACCCTCTGCTGAGGAGGAATCGGTTCTGGCCGAGCTTCTTCGCAATGCGGGTTCAGATGGGGACCGTGCTCGAGTGCTCGCGTTCATCACCAGCATCCATTGTTCGCGGGCGCTTTACCCGCAAGTGTTGCCTTGGGCTGATGTGAACGTTCCGAAGGTCGCCCGGCAGCAGGCATTCACTGCTTTGGCGTCCATTGACTCATTTGCCGCCGCGGAGGTGTTAGGCCATTTCCTGAGTTTGGAAGACCCGCTCATTGACGACGTCATCTCGACCTTGAATCAATGCGGGCGGATGAGAAAGCCTTGCTTGCTGAATCCGGCAGTGGTCGAACCTGTGCTGGCTTTGGGCAGACAGGTCTTGATCAAGTCTCACTCGGAAGACTATCGGGACGGAAATCGTGGATACCCGACGGTCGGAGTTCTCCAAAGTTATTTCCACCCGACGTGGCTGCAATTGATGATTGAGTGGGCCAATGACAAGGACACGCCTACCCGGGCACAGGCAATGTCAAACCTCCGCAGCGCTCTCGGTGTAATCAATGAACCCGATAATCCGGAGCGAATCGCCAAGTGGTGGGCTCAGAATCGCGATGTGGTCATGCGTCATTACGACCTGTCATCATGGGTTGGGGTAAATGCGTGGCTCCAAGCATGGCAGCAGAGTGATGACAAAATCACCAAACACGTGCTGCTGCGCCTATGGGACTTCACGTCGAACATCCCCGAACAAGAGCTTCTGAATGCTTGTGAGGGCGAGTCGGGCACGGCCGCCAAGGAATTGCTTTCGGAATTGTGGCAGCGGAAGCGGCTGACGGCAGCCACACGGAAGTCGATTGTGACAAAGTATATGAAGATGAGGATCGTGGAGCAACCATGCGTGAATTCCGTGGATCCGAATGTCTGGCGGGAGCGCCACGTTGCGGGAGAGCGTTTGTTTCCATTCCCTCATGACGCTTGGGTTAACTGGGCTGGGGAAATGACAACAGAGCGTGATCCAAAGATACTCGCGGATTCGTTCGCCTCAAGCAGCCTTGACGGTTCCGGACCAGTCAAGTTTGTCGGCGGAACGGGCAAGCTTGGAGGGCCGTTCAAAGCCATATTGGAGCTCAGGGAGATGGACTATCAAGCCACTCCGCCGCAGGAAATCTGGCGTTTGCATTGGGTGCTGGATCAAGATACCAAGCAACCGGTCGGGCCTGTCCGGGCGGAAGGGTCCGTCAGTGAAGTTCGATAGAATCCCGGAAATCGAGCGCAAGGCCCGGCCCGGAGCAGCAGCGGCTCTCTTGCATCTCGCTTCGCGGGCGAAATGAATTTCGCGGTCCTTTAGAGAGGAAAATTGGAAGCGAGACGCTTGCAGCACGGCCTGCCGCGGGTGTGCCTTCCGGCTACCGGGATTTCCTTCGACGGAAAAGAGGCCGTGCGAGGAACACACCGATGACTGCCGCCAAGGTGGGATCGAAGGATTTTCCGGCTGCTGAAAGGTTGCGCGAGAGCTTGCCCTGATTCGCCGAGGGGAAGAAGTAAACATCACCGGGAGCCTTGCCGTATGGCCAGGCGTCTTCGAATTCGGTTAGCCATGCTTGGGTCGGACCGGTGGATTCCGGCAGGTTGAGATGTCGCAGGAGTTGGGTCCGCTGATCTTTTTGGAGCGGTTGGCTGTAACGGGTTTTGCCCGTCCAGCGATGGGTCGGCGAAAAGCGGCCTTCGTAGCGGGATTCCGCGACGAAATAGATGCGCAGCAGGCGGTGGGCGACACCCAGTTGCGCGGCGTCGTTGCGGGAGTCGGGTTCGCGGTAGGGGAAGAGCGGGCGGTCGGTTCTGAAACTGATCCGCAGTGCCGCTGCCGAGACCTCGGATTTCGCAAGTGCCTCCTTGTTCTTGGTGACTTTCATCGCCGTGATGTGCCAACCGTCGGTTAGGTAGGGTTGGGCCCATGCCGCGGCTTCCGGGGTGAAGGCGTAGTCGCGCTGGCGCAGCCACTCGATCAATTCCTTGCCGGAATCCGCGGCCAGGACAACCGCGTCGAATCCGGCGACCGTTTTTTCTTCGATCAGCCGCACTCCGCGCATTTCCTGAGCGGGCGAGGCCACCGAGCAACCTAACGGGAAGCCGCCACCGCCGGAAGACTTTGGCGCGGTGATGTCGGCTAGATAACGGAACGCCTCGTTGCCCGATTCCTCCAGTTGCGGACGACTTGGGGTGGGGACGAGGAACCCGATCGATTCCCCGCCGCCTCGGAAGCTGGCCTTGCGGATGAAATGCTGCGTCTGGTTGGCCTTGTCCCACCAGATGATGACCGTCTGATCCGCGTTGACGACGGGGACGCCTGCCGCAGCCACGGCGCAGCACGCATGCACTCTGTTGGTGGCGGCAAAGATCAGGCAAACCACGATTTGGATCAATGGGCATCTGAGACATTTCTGCATGGGAGGAATTGAATCATGCTTGTGCCTTCAAGGTCTATCCATTCTTCAACACCAGCCGGTGTCCCTTCTTGCCAACAAGCAGGCGGTCGATTGCGGCTTTCACGTCGTTGTTCGCGAATGTCTCGGTGACCGGCGCGATCCGGTGGCGAGCCGAGAATTCCGGATTGCCGGAAACCCGTGGAAGGAATTTGCCGCGGGAGCCTGTCTGGATCATGAGTTGACTTTGTGATGACAATTGAAAAATGATCCCTCGACTTTGAACATATCATGGTTTCACCTTCTTATCCTTGCCCAGAGTGGGAAACTGCTCTCCCCAATTTGATGTCATGAAAAAACCCCATATTCCCAAACCAGTCCATTTATTCATCATCCTGGCCGGCTGCCTCGGTCAGGCAACCGCGGCTCCCTTCGGTCCGGACGGCCGCGCAACTCATTGGATGCAGCCGGACGGGGATCGGCTGGAACTCAGGATGTTCGGGGATGAATACTATGCCCGCACCGAGAATGCCGAAGGCTACACCGTGATCCGCAGCGCCGCCGACAATGCCTATCACTACGCGGAATTGTCCGCGGATGGCACCGCACTCGTGCCTTCGGCAACCTTGGCCGATGATCCGGCTCCGGCCGGTCTTGTGAAGCATCTCGATCTACCCAAGGCGAAAATCGTGGAAATCATCCGGGCGAATCGCGCCGAATTCGATGCCGAGCGCCAGGAACGCTGGAATGAGCGCGTCTTCGCCGCCCGCCAGCTTGGCGACGAGGCGGGCAATGTCCGGGCGGCCGTCGTGACGGGAGTCAAGCAGGGCTTGACGATCCTCGTGCAGTTTCCCGACGACCCCAACACCCCCGCCGCGGATCCCGTCAACTTCCCGACCACCCAGGCCAAGATCGAGAGCTTCTGCAACCAAATCGGCTACAATGAGGATGGCAACACCGGTTCCGTGCGCGATTTCTTCTATGATCAGTCGGCGGGGAAACTGACCTACACCCAGACCGTCACCCAGATCATCACGGTTCCGAGAGCCCGCAATTACTACAATTTCTCGGACTACCCGGCCAACACGACCCTGCGTGGGAACTCGAGCCGCTTGTTGCTCGCCGATGCCATCGAGGTTCTGCGGGCCGCGAATTTCGACTTCACAGGATTGACGACGGACGCCAATCGTCGCGCGATCGCCACCAATGTGTTCTTTGCCGGTCCCGATTCCGGCGTCTTTGCGGAAGGGCTATGGCCGCAACAATCGAGTCTGGGCACCGGGGTGAGCGTGGGCACCAACGCGAAGCCGGTGTTCATCAGCCTGTTCCAGATCACCAATGCGGAAAACAGCGCTCCGGTCATCGGCACGTTTTGTCATGAGAACGGCCATCTCCTTCTGGATTATCCCGACCTCTACGATTACGATCTGGACTCCGCCGGTGTGGGCGAGCACTGCCTGATGGGCAGCGGCAACTACAACAACGGCGGCAGGACCCCGTCACCGATCAACGCCTATTTCAAATCCATCGTCGGCTGGTCCACCGTCAGGAACATCACCGCGAACGATTTCCGGACCGTCTCCCTGCCTTCCACCGGAAATGTGGCCTATCGCTTCAGGAATCCGGCCGCCAGCACCGAATACTTCATGGTGGAGAATCGTGGCGACGGCGACAAATGGGCGGCGGGTTCGCCCGACAAGGGGATCGCCATCTGGCACGTCGATGAAACAGTTATCGGCAACGACAACCAGGACATGACCCGAAACCTGCACTATCAGGTCTCGCTGGAGCAGGCGGACGGCCAATTCGACCTCGAGAATGACCTCAACCGTGGTGATGGAAACGATCTTTTCGACCAGTCCACCCCCCGATTCGCCAACGACACCACGCCGAGTTCCAGATGGTGGAGTGGCGGTGCGTCGTCCTTGTTCGTCTCGGTTTTTGGCGACATCGGCCCGACGACCTCCGTGGTCTTCGGTCCCCTCCCGCCTAACACGATTGCCGTCGACAGCCCCGATGGCGGGGAAGCGGTTTTCAAGGACACTGTATTCACCGTGACTTGGCGGGCCAACGTCACCGGGAATCTGAAAATCGAACTTTACAAGGGCGGGGTCTTCCATTCGGTGCTATCGGCAAACGAGCCGAACGACCGGAGTTTCAAGTGGAAAGTGCCTGAGTCTCTTGTGCAGGCGGAGGATTACTCCATCAGGATCAGCAGTCTCACCAACCCGGTTGCGGCGGTTGATTTCAGCGACGCACCATTCGAAATTTCAAACAAGCGTTTTCCGGCCGGCGGTGTCATGCCCTATGGCTGGTTCAAACCGGGCGACTCCGGCAACGCTTGGAAGGTCACCAAAAGCGAGGCCTACGAAGGAACCCACAGTTTGGTTTCTGGAAAAACCGCGGATGGCAAGACCTCGGCAGTGGCTTATCGCTCGAACTTCAAGGCCGGTACCTTGAGCTTTTACATGAAGGTTTCTTCCGAAAAGGGGTTCGACTTCGCCCGGTTTTACATCGACGGGGTTCGGCAGGTGTTTGAAGCCGCCAATTCGGCAACGGGCCTGACTGGGGACTCCGGTTGGGTTCCCGTAAGCATCCCCATCTCTGCGGGAAATCACACCTTCAAATGGACCTACGAAAAAGATGACAGTTATGGCGACAATCAGGATGCCGCGTGGCTGGACGGAGTCTCCCTGCCGGATACCACCCAGGAAATCGCCGTTGCAAATGCAGGCGGAACGGACCTGGTCGATGGGCAGACGACGAGTTCCTTTTCCGAGGTGGTTGTCGGGTCAGTTGGCAAGGCGCAGACATTCACCATCAAGAATGTGGGGAGAGCCGATCTGTTCGGATTGAAGATCACCAAAACGGGCGTGAATCCTGGAGACTTTACGGTCAGATCCCTGAAGAAAACTGCTTTGGCCCGTGGGGAAAGCACCACCTTCCAGGTGGTTTTCTCCCCGACCCGGGTCGGCTCGCTAACGGCTGGCATCCGGATCCTCAGCAATGACGAGGACGAGGGCGAATTCGCCATCGGGCTTGCGGGCACCGGCCTTGGTCTACCAGAAATCGGGGTCTTGGCAGCAAACGGAACCAAGCTCAAGGATAACGGTAAGGTCACCAAGTTCGGTTACGCGGTCGTCGGCACCACCGGCAAAAGCCGGACATTCACGATCAAAAACCTAGGCAAGGGTCCTTTGCGCAATCTGACGATTTCCAAATCCGGCAGGGGCAAGGTCGACTTCAAAGTCAGCAAGCTGGCCGCGACTTCACTTGCTCCCGGCGCGAGCACGACGTTCAAGGTGACCTTCCGCCCCTCGGCCCGCAACAATCGGGTTGCCCGGATCGAGATCGGCAGCGATGACAAGAGGTCCGGACCTTTTGATCTCAACGTCTCCGGGATCGGAGCTCCCAAAGGCGGGTCCAGTTCGGCTCCGGCGAACTCCCTGGCGGCCGCGGTCGGCAGCCCGTCTAACGGCAATGCCGGCCAGCTTCCGCAAGCCACCTCGGTCGAAGTCATCAAGGGCCAGAAATACCTCGCTCTGACCGTTACCAAGCAAGCTGGAAATCCGGTCGCCGGCTCCGTCGAAGTCTCGCCCAACTTGCTCGATTGGTTCAGTGGGAAGCAGCACACC
This sequence comes from Akkermansiaceae bacterium, assembly GCA_041739215.1. GTDB lineage: Bacteria > Verrucomicrobiota > Verrucomicrobiia > Verrucomicrobiales > Akkermansiaceae > Luteolibacter. The sequence continues at coordinate 26,337 of JBGSOI010000256.1, read as the reverse complement.
ACCATCCTGATCGACGACGCGACCACCCTCAAGGTGCGCGACAACACCCCGGTCGGCGGCGGCGTGAAGCGCTACATCCGCATCAAATGACCCTTTTGATGGCGGGGTGGTTCCGTCTAACAACTTGCCTGATGGGCACCGGACGATCAAAAAATTGATCTTCCGGCGATGCTCCTGTTGCCATCTTCCGGGAAAGCTGATACGCATCTTTCCAATGGGTCGAAGCATGCCGCAACTTGAAATCCGCTGGGCCTCGTGGTTCAGCGTCGGCAAGTCCCCGGCACCCCCTCAAACCAAGCCCCTGCGGGATGATGGCGGCCTAACAGCCTGGTGTGCCGAGGCCTCGAAAGCGCTTTCCCTCAGCGAGCTGGCGCGCAAGGTGCGGGTCTCCTGGAACCCCCGGATGCAGACCACCGCCGGGCGGGCCTGGTGGCCTGACCGCTCGATCGAGCTCAATCCCAAGCTCAGGGATTGCGAACCCGAGGAACTCTGGCGCACCCTCAAGCACGAGCTCGCGCATCTCGTCGCCTATGAACGTTGTGGCCGCCGCCGGATCGATCCGCATGGCCCGGAGTGGCAAGCCGCGTGCGCCGACCTGGGCATTCCCGGCGAGCAGCCGTTTCACACGCTGCCTTTCAAGCGCCGCCGGATGAAGCGCAACCACGCTTACGTCTGCTCGAATTGTTTCGCCGTGATCCACCGTGTGAAGCCGATCCAGCGGGCGGTCGCGTGTTACGATTGCTGCCGAAAATTCAACAACGGCGCCTATCACGACCGGTTCCGCCTGATCAAAAACAAGCTCTGATCAATCGCGATCCGCCACGAACAGCGTGTGCGTGAAACGTTTCGCTTTCGGATAGGCCTTCGCGGAAATGCATTCGACGTGCTTGAACGCGCCTTCGAGCGACCGGGCGAACGACTTGTCCGGATGCGCGGACCAGAAAATCACCCGGCCTTCCGGGTGCAGCGCATTCTTGATCCGGTGAATTCCGGGCGGGGCGTAGAGCCGTTCATTGCCTTTCTGGACGAATGGATCCGGGCCGTTGTCCACGTCCAGCAATATCGCGTCGTAGCGGTCCTCGCCGCAGCGGTCGATCAAGTCATAGACGTCGCGGATGTGGATCCTAACTCGCGAATCGTCCAGCAGCCTGCCGTTGACCTCGTGCAGGAACTCGCGGTTCCAGGCGACCACTTCCGGGAGGAGCTCTGCAACATCCACGATGGCGTCGGGGCCGGTTAGGGCGAGCACCCGCTTGAGCGTGAAACCGAAGCCGAGCCCGCCGATGAGGATGCGCGGCTTCGGCGGCAGGTTGGCGCATGAAAGTTCCGCCATTTGTTCCTCGGAGGACGAGGCGGTGGTGCTCATCAACTGCAGGCCGGCGACCTTGAGGAAATAGTGGCCGTCGTGCTCGTGCAGGGTGAGCCGGGCTCCGTCGGGGGTCGTGCAGGTCGCGAGGGTGCGGGTGATTTTCATGGCGCTGGAATCGGAAGGAGTCTTGGCTGCAATTTCTGCTGGAGCAAACCATTCGCGCTGCCATTGTCCGGACCATGAAAGCTACCATTTCATGGGTGGTGGCCGCCGCTGGTTTGGCCCTTTCCGCGAGGGCGGCGGTGATCCTCAATCAGCTCGAGGATTTCTCAGGCACCCACGAATGGGCCACCGGCGTTCCAAACCCGAATCCTCCGGTGATCCAGCCGGATGCCGGGCCGCTCGGCTCGGGCGACAACGTCCTGCGGGTCTCCTCCAACGGCGGCAGCAGCGCGGGTGGTCGGCTCGTCGTTTACAATGAAACGCTTTGGACCGGCGATTATACCACCGCGGGCATCCTGTCGTTGGCCGCCGATTTGCGGAACATGGGGACCAACACGCTTTCGATGCGCGTCGCCGTCAATGGTCCGGGGGGCTGGTTCGTCACCGCGGCGTCACCCGTCACCGCGTTCTCAGGCTGGTCGAGCCGGGTTTTCGACATCAGACCGTCCGCGCTGGTGAGCGCCGGTGGCGGTAATGCAGCCGCGACCATGGCGGCCGTCAGCGAGTTGAGGATCCTTCACTCGAGCGTCGTCGATTACCGCGGGGCGAGGGTTTCCAGCGGCTTCATGGTTGACAATGTAAGGGCGATCCCCGAGCCGTCGGGAGTGATGATAGGTGGTTGGGTCGTGTTCGCCGTCTTTTTTCGGAAACGATTGATTGAAAGTTCCTTGGGATAGTCCAGCGTTTGCGCTTGCATGACCCGAATTGTCGTCAACCTCTTGATTGCCGTCGTCACCCTGCTGGGCCTGGCGTCCGCCGCGCAATTCGCTCAGGTCTGGCAACTCGGAGCGGATGACGGGACATCCTCGCCGTTTTCCCAGGAAAGCTTCGGACCTAACAATGCTCCGGGTTCGGCGAACCTGAAAGACGACGATTACTATTTCGCGGGCACTTACCCGGCACCCGTCGGAGTTGTCGCCACAAATGAGAACATCGCGTTCGTCGAGCGTGCCGTGACGTCGGGCGATCCGCGCAACCGGTTCCACTTTCCGCTAACCGCCGCGCAGGCGTCCGTCAGCTCGCTGCTGCGCGTCACCGTCGATCTCATGGGCGGCGGAGCTTGGGTCAATGGCTCGATTCCCGGGTTTTCCAGCCATGATCTATCGGTGACCTTCAACGGTCATCCGGTCGGAGTTCAAAACGCGGTCACCTGGGACACCACGCTGGTGTTCACCATTTCTGCCGATTCCGTCTCCGCAGTCGCCGGGCCTAACATGTTGCAGGTCGAGCGCACCGGCGGTCCGGCCGGCGGTTATATCAGCCTGGATTTCATCCGACTGGAAGCTGATCCCGACGCACTGGCAGATGGCGATGGCGACGGCATGAAACGGTGGTTCGAGGAAGCCTATGGCCTGGATGACGCGAACGCCGCGGACGCCTTGCTCAACCCCGACGGCGACGGAATCAACAACCTCGCCGAGTTCCTGGCAGGCACCAATCCCACCGATCCGGACAGCGACAATGACGGTCTATCGGATTCCCTGGAACTTGCCTTGGGCACCCATCCGCTGAAGCCGGATACCGATGGCGACAGCATCCTGGATGGTCGGGAAACCTCCACCAATCCATTGTTGGCGGATAGTGATGGCGACACCTATCCGGATTCCATTGAGATCGAACAGGGCACGGATCCTGCGGATTCTGGAAAAGTTCCTTTCGATTTTCCGGGGGCGATCAGCCTGCAATTCGTTAGCGAAAGAATGAGTGCCGCCATCATTCCTGCAGGAGAGGCTGCCGGATATTTCCGCCTGCCCCACTGGAATGCGTCAAACCTCCTTCCTCAATGGATGCAGGACGGGACGATCCTGAACGGCTCGAAAAGCGCCTTGAAAGACCATCGCGGAGTGGCCACCGCCGTCGCCGCAAGCTGGTCCTATCACTTTTCCGGCGATGGCTTTCACAAGGGACCCGGCGATGAGCGTCTGCTGGCGGGAATGATCCGCACCCAGCGCACGCCTTCGGTCAACACTCCCGCCACCGTCGCTCTATCGGGCATTGCCTACGCCAGCTATGATCTCCTGGTGTATGTCGGTTACGTTTATCCCAACGTCCGCGGGGTGCTCCGCCGTGGCGGCGATCCGGCGACCGACCGCTATTTCGTGTCGTCCACAAGCCCGCCGTTCGCCGGGTGGAAGGAAGTCTCCGCGACCACCCAGGGCGCGATCGTGCCCGGCAACTTCGTCCGCTACCGCAATCTAACCGGTTCGACCCAGTCCGTCACACTCACCTCCCTCGACAACGATCCGGTCGCCATTCACGGTATCCAGATCATCGATAGCGGAACCGATACCGATCTGGACGGCATGTCCGATGCGCTCGAAACAGAGCATCATTTCGATCCCGCCATTCCGGACGCCACCGCGGATGCTGATTCCGACCAGTTGAACAATGCCGCGGAAATCGCGGCCGGCACCGATCCCAATCATCCGGACAGCGATCGTGACGGTATTCTTGACGGTGTGGAAGCCACCCACGGCACTTCGCCACTCGATGCCGATAGCGACAACGACACTCTAACCGACGGTGATGAGGTCAACGCGCTCCCAATTCCAACTTTACCCAACAAGGCTGATAGCGACAACGACACTTACATCGATCCGATCGAGCTCAAATATGGCTCTGATCCTCGCTCCGCCGCAAGCATCCCGCCACCCGTCCCCATCTGGACCGCTGGCACCCGCACCTGGCGCTGGCGGATCGACAACCTGCGCGTGCTTTGGAACCATGAACAGTCGATGTTAGGAGCCATCGAGGGTGACGAGTCGATGCTCTTCGAAGCGGTCGCGGACATCAACCAAAGCGGTTGGAGCCGCCAGATCGGAATGGGCATCCGCTACGTCAACGGCAAACTCGTCCACAGGTTCCGCGGGGTCGAGGGGCTTTTCTATCAAAGCGGCAGCAATCCGCCCGCCGGATTCTGGAACAGCGACTGGAACACGTCGCCGGTGGACCGGACCCGCGCGTTCGGTTTCAGCGGCTATGGCCCGGCAGATGATTCGCTGCCGCTGCGCCTTGAGTTCACGGCGGTGCAGCCGAATGGAGCGGTGAACCTCTGGACGTTGGGTTACCTGCTCGCCGATCTAACGAATCCAGGTGCGCCCGTTACTCTCGCATCATACTCTGCCAGCAATGCAGTCGCGACTGCTGCGACCTACGATTCGCTGAGGACTGGCACCACCGTTTGGAGCAACCAAAGTGGCATTCCCGGCCGGATCGAGCTGGTCACGGAAGCCGGAGTCCGCGCGTTGATATCCCCGAACCCGCTTGGCATTGCCGATGGCGATAGTGATGGCATGCCCGACACGTGGGAATCCGCGAATTTGTTCAATCCTGCCAGCTCTGCGGACGCGCTGTTGGATGCCGACTCGGACGGCCTCTCCAATCTCAAGGAGTTTCTAGCAGGGACCAAACCCCGCGATTCCGACAGCGACGACGACGGAGTACCGGACGGCGTGGAACTCCTCCGCGGATTCAATCCTCTATCCGCCGCAAGCAAGCCAAGCTGGTTCAACTTCACCGGCAGAATTGACGATCTCGACAATGACGGACTATCCGATTCATGGGTCCTGTGGAGCGGCGGAAATAGCCGTGTGCCCGCTGCCGATGATGATGGCGACGGCGTGAGCAACTTCGATGAAAGCAAGGCTGGCACCGATCCCGACGATGCCAACTCGCGGTTCGACCTCAAGGCGTGGCGGTCTGCTAACAGTTTTGTTCTCTCATGGACCGATCTGCCGGACAAGTCGCCGCTTGTTGAGACCTGCGATTCTCTGGGGGGGTGGCAAACCGCCACCGGCCTGCCCGCGTCGGCCATCGTCGGTGGACGCAGACAGCTCACCATTCCCGGAGTGTTTCCCGACGCCTCGGACCAGAGGTTCTATCGAACGGGCATCCGGTCGCTCGATACCGACGGCGATGGCGTGGAGGATTGGGTGGAGAATCAGGTGCTCGGTTCGTCTGCTGTTAGTCCGGGTTCGCTCGGGCAGCCGCTGACGAAGTTCAACAACCAGACGCTCAGCGGGGATGCCGTGGCGCTGCTGGACAGGTTGCAGGGTTCCTCCCCTAACGGCGGCACTGCTGGCAGCCCCGCGCCGGGCAAGCCTTCGCCGGTGAACGCCTCGCGGTTTCTGATGCAGGCCTCGTTCGGTCCCACGTTGGAAGCCATCGAGGAAGTCAGGAATCTCGGCTATGCCGCGTGGATCGATGCCCAGATCGCGCTTCCACCGTCACTCCTCCAGCCTTACATCCGTGAAATCAAGGCAGACGGCGCGGGTCCTCGCAGCGATCTAACCTACAATTTCAGCGAACAGGACCGATTCGTTTTTGGCAACAACATCACCACGCCGTTCGCCCGCATCGCCATCGGTGCGGATGACCAGCTCCGGCAGCGGGTCGCCTTCGCGCTCTCGCAGATCCTCGTCGTTTCCCGCCGGGACGCGAATCTGGAGGAGAAGCCCGAGGCGATGACCAATTACTACGATACGCTCGTCCGCCACGCGCTGGGTAATTATGGCGATCTCCTCCGTGAGATCACCTTCCATCCGGCGATGGGCTTGTATCTCAGCCACGCTGGCAACCAGAAGGCCGACCCATCAATCCCGCGCTATCCGGATGAAAACTACGCGCGCGAAATCATGCAGCTTTTCACCATCGGCCTGTGGGAGCTCAATCCGGATGGCAGTCGCAAACTGGATGGAAACGGCGAACCCATTCCGACTTATGACAACGGCGACATCACCGAACTCGCCCGCGTTTTCACCGGGCTCTATTATGCCGCGCCCTACGGTTGGGGCGGCGGTGGTTGGGCGGACGAACACTTCACGCGGCCGATGGTGATGTATGCGGACCGCCACGATTTCGAGGCGAAACAACTCCCTGACGGCGTGGTGATTCCGGCCCGCGATCCGTCGGAAGCCAATGGCAACCAGGACGTGCGTGACGCGGTGGAGGCGCTGTTCCGTCACCCGAACACACCGCCTTTCGTTTGCCGCCAGTTCATCCAGTTTCTCGTCACCGACAATCCCACGCCCGCCTATCTCAAGCGGGTGCAGGATGTGTTCGTGAATGACGGCTCGGGAGTGCGCGGAAATCTGGCCGCCGTTGTGAAAGCGATTCTGTTGGATCCCGAAGCGCGCAACCTGCCCCTGTCGCCGTCGTTCGGCAAAGTCCGCGAGCCGGTGATCCGTACGATGCATCTTGGCCGCTTGTTCAATCTCGCGCAGGCGCATCCGAAGTTCGTCTGGTGGAATTGGATCGAGGCCTACTACGGCTACAGCATCGAGGAGCCGATGAACTCGCCGAGCGTTTTCAATTTCTACACCCCCGTCTATCAGGCACCGGGCGAGATCCGCAACGCCGGTCTGGTCAGCCCGGGATTCCAGATCATCAACACCTATTCCGCGGTGTCGTTCCCGAATCTGTTATGGGACTATATTCACGACGGCTTCAAATCCAGTTGGACCTGGCAGTTCCCCATGGATTACAGCGACACGCTCCTTCTCGCGGAGAATCCCGCCGCGCTCGTCGATCACATCGATCTCCTCGTCTGTGCCGGATCGATGACCGCCCGCACCCGCGGGATCATGCTCGGGGCTCTCGCGAGTCCGGCGCTCAGCCAGAAGGATCGCGTCGCCCTCGCCGTGTGGACCGCGATGACCAGCCCGGAAGGGGTCGTGCAGAAATAAACCCGCAAATCCAACATTCATGCGCTCCCGCCGCCAATTCCTCGGAGAAACCAGTTGTGCCGCCATCGGCTCGACGCCGATCCTCTCGACGCTGCTGAACCTGACGATGGCCAACCACGCGGCGGCCCAGGGCGGCCTGCCTGGCCAGCGCAAGGCCCTGGTCTGCCTGTTTCTATCAGGCGGCTGCGACACGTTCAATCTGCTCGTTCCCCGCGAGCCGGCACGCTACGCGGAGTATGCCGCGGCCCGCTCGGCGCTGGCGCTGCCTCTGGCCGAGCTGAGGCCGCTTAACGGGACCGACTTCGGCCTGCATCCAGCCTGCACCCGCCTCGCGGAAATGTTCAACGGCATGGGCGGTGACACCGCCAAGAAGCGGGTCTCCTTGCTCGCGAACATCGGCACTCTCATCGAACCGATCGCCAACAAGGCGGCCTATCTGAATGGCAACGTCGCGATTCCGAAAGCCTTGTTCTCCCACCGCGACCAGATCGAGCAATGGCAGACTTCGGTGCCACAGGGGATGTCGGTTCTATCAGGCTGGGGCGGCCGCGCGGCGGATGTCATCCACTCGGCGATGAACACCGAACAGACCGGCAGTTATTACATGCCGATGAACTTCTCGCTCTCGGGCAACGCGGCATTTCAGATCGGCCAGAGCGAGGGGCAGTTCGTGATCACGAGCGGCGGCGCGCTTTCATTCACCGGCACCAACCGGACTTCCGCGGTGAACCAAGCCAAGGATCAGGTGCTCCGCGCGACGGTCGCCAGCCCGATCGAGGATCACTATCAGAATTTGTTTCACCGTACACACGGCCGGATCACCTCGAACAGCATCGAGCGCGGAACAGATTTCCAGACCCGTTTCGACAATCCGGGATTGATCAACGGCCAGAACATCAACACGGTCATGGCAGCTGCCGGATTTCCCAACCACTGGCTGTCCGACCAGTTCAAGGCGGCGCTCAAGACCATCGCCATCCGCGAGGCGCTCAAACTGCGGCGGCAGACGATCTTCATCGAGTTCGGCGGCTGGGATCACCATACGGAGCTTCTAACAAACCAGCGCAACATGCTTCTGACGCTCGACGCCGTGCTCTACGCGTTCCAGAAATCCCTTGAAACCCTTGGCCTCGCGGAGGACGTCGTGACGTTCACCTGTTCTGATTTCGGCCGCACCCTCCGTTCCAACGGCCAAGGCACCGACCATGCGTGGGGCGGCAACCAACTGGTCATGGGCGCACCCGTCGCCGGTGGCCAGATCCGCGGGGCGTTTCCCTCGCTGGTCATCGACGGGGCCGACGACATCGGCCGTGGCGGCCGGATTTTGCCGCAGCTTTCCGCGGACGAGTATTTTTGCGAACTGCTGCGCTGGTTCGGCGTGACCGCGGGCGACATGGACATGGTGCTGCCTAACATCCGCAGCTTCTACGATCCGGCCAGCGCGGCGAATCCGGTCGGGTTCCTTGTCTGAAGTCATCATGGGCCGTTATTTTTCAATCGCCGGGCTGCTTCTGGTGTTCGTCATGGTCGGGATGCTTGCCTGGGTTTCGAATCAACTCGATGTCGTCAAGAAGCGGCTGCCCGCGCTTCCGCCGCAAAGCCAGTTGCCGCCACCGGCCCCGCAAACGCCGACCTCCAGCGAATCCCTGCTAACAGGCTATGGCGATCCCGCGACTCCGCCGATCGAAGACCTGCGGAAAATCCACCGAGTGGTGACCGGTTATTTTTCGGTGGTCAAGGACGCCCAGCGATTCCCCATCGGCGGGAACGAGGATCTCGCCGCCGCGCTGCGGGGGGAGAATCCGAACCGCGAGGTTTTCGTCCGGGCGGGCAATCCGGTGTTTTCCCGCGAGGGTCTGCTGATCGACCGTTGGGGCAGCCCGCTGATTGTCCATCCGGAAGCGTGGCGGGCGCTCGAACTCCGGTCGGCAGGCCCGGACAAGATTCCCCACAGCCCGGACGACCTCGTTCTGTCGCCCGCCGGGATTTCGCCACGGAATAGGTAAGTGATTCAGCTTGAATCGCATTTGCAGGCGCATCATGAGGCTTGCGCCGCTGGCCGTGGCGGGCCAAACTTTCCCACTAATTATGAGCGAACGACGCGTCGTCATCACCGGCATTGGCTGTATCACCCCACTTGGCAACGACTTGACCACCACTTGGGACGGACTCAAGGCCGGCCGCAGTGGCATTGGAACCATCACCCAGATCGACCCTTCACCCTTCGATTGCAGAATCGCGGGCGAGGTGAAAAATTTCAATGCTGACGACTATTTCGGCGTCCCCAAGGACGCCCGGCGTTCGGACCGCTATGTCCAACTCGCCGTGGCCGCGTCGAAGATGGCAATGGAAGACTCGGGGGTGGATGTTTCCAAACTGGATCCGCGGCGCTTCGGCGTGATGGTCGGCAGCGGCATCGGTGGCCTCGCCACTCTCGAGCGCGAGCACACGACTTACATGACCAAAGGGACCAAGCGGGTTTCGCCGTTCACGATTCCGATGATGATTTCCAACATCGCCAGCGGGATCATCTCGATGGAGTTCGGCCTGCTGGGTCCTAACATGGTCATCGTCACCGCCTGTGCGACGTCCAACCACAACATCGGCGAGGCCTGGCGGATCATCAAATTCGGCGATGCCGACGCGTTCCTCTGCGGCGGCGCGGAAGCGGCGATCCTGCCGATGGGCCTCTCGGGTTTCTCCAACATGAAGGCGCTCAGCACCCGCAACGATGAACCCGAGCGCGCCTCGCGGCCGTTCGACAAGAACCGCGATGGTTTCGTCATGGGCGAAGGCGCCGGAGTGATTGTCATCGAGGAACTCGAACACGCGCTCAAGCGGGGTGCGAAGATTTATGCCGAGCTGATCGGCTACGGCGTCAGCGCCGATGCCTATCACCTCAGCGCGCCGTCACCCGATGGCAGCGGTCCGGCCTACGCGATCCAGATGGCGCTCAAGCATGGCAAAAAGAATCCCGAGGACGTCGACTACCTCAACGCCCACGCCACCTCGACCGGCCTCGGCGACGTGGCGGAAACCAAGGCGATCAAGCTCGCGTTCGGCGACTATGCGACCAACGGCCTGATGGTCAGCTCCACCAAATCGATGACCGGCCACATGCTAGGCGCGGCCGGCGGCGTGGAGCTCATCGCGAGTGTCATGGCGATCAAGGACGGAGTCATTCCGCCGACGATCAACGTGGACGACCAGGACCCCGAGTGCGATCTGGACGTGGTCCCTAACATCGCCCGCGAGTTGCCCGTCAAGGTCGCGCTGAGCAACAGCTTCGGCTTCGGCGGACACAACGCGTCGGTGCTCGTCAGCAAGTTCGAGTGAGTCCCGGAGCGCTGGTTTCAGCTGGCAAGCATCATGGAATCCGTTCCCGAAATCACCGGCCGCGTCATCCTCGTTCCGACGCCCATCGGAAATCTGTCCGACATCACGCTCCGCGCCCTGGAAGTCCTCCGCGCCGCCGACCGGATCGCCTGTGAGGACACGCGTCATTCCGGTCAGTTGTTAGCCCATCATGGCATTTCCGGCAAGCCATTGGTCTCGCTCCACGAGCACAACGAAGCGCGCCGCGCGCCGGATCTCATCGCCGCCGTGAGGGCCGGAGAGACCATCGCTGTGATCAGCGATGCCGGGATGCCCGGGATTTCGGATCCAGGCTACCGGTTGGTGCAGGCGTGCATCGAGTCGGGCACGCCGCTCGAAGTGCTGCCAGGTCCATCCGCAGTCATCACCGCGCTGATTGGTTCGGGATTCCCGTGCCACGCCTTCCGCTTCGGGGGCTTTCTCTCGGTGAAATCCGGCAAGCGCCGCAGCGCTCTAACCGCCGCCTTGGAGTCGGCCGAGACCGGCATCTTTTTCGAGTCACCGCACCGGATTGTTTCGACGCTGGAGATTCTGGCGGAGATCAATCCCGCCGCCCGCACCTGCGTCGCGCGCGAGCTGACGAAAAAGTTCGAAACTTACCACCGTGGCACCGCCGCCGAGGTGCTGGCGTATTTCCAGAGTCACGCGCCGAAAGGGGAGATTGTGCTGCTGGTGCATGCCGGGTAACGGCACGGACCGCGAAATTCATTTCGCCAGTCCATGGTTAGCCAAATGAAAGCGGCTGGCCTCTTCTCAATGTCTTCTCATGGACTGGCGAAATAAATTTCGCGGTCCGTAAGAGGGGCCGTTTCTCACGCCAATGTAATGGAGACCGGGCAATGGTCGGATCCGGTGATGTGCGGCATGATTTCCGCATCCGTCACGCGGGTCATGAACGGCGAGGAAACGCCGAAGTAGTCGATTCTCCAACCGACGTTCCGCTGCCTCGCGCCGCCGCGGAAGGACCACCAGGAATACGCCTCGCGTTTGTCCGGATAGAAGTGGCGGAAGGTGTCGGTGAATCCGGCGTCTAGCAGCTCGCCGAAGCTGGCTCGTTCCTCGTCGGAGAATCCGGCGGAGAAGCGGTTTTCCTTCGGGCGGGCGATGTCGATTTCCTGATGGGCGACATTGAGGTCGCCGCAGAAGATGACGGGCTTGGTGGTCGCGAGGTTGGCGACGTGGCGGCGGAAGGCGTCGTCCCACGTCAGACGATAGGGCAGGCGGCGAAGGCCGTCCTGGGCGTTGGGCGTGTAAACATTCACCAGGAAAAAATCCTGATACTCAAGTGTCAGGACGCGGCCTTCCTTGTCGTGCTCGTCCATGCCGAGGCCCATCCGGATGTTGAGCGGTTGCTCACGGGTGAACACCGCGGTGCCGGAATAACCGGGCTTTTGTGCGGAATCCCAGTAGCCATGATAGCCTTCCAGCTCGGGCGGAAGCGTCACTTGTTCGGGCCTGGCTTTGGTTTCCTGGAGGCAGAGGATGTCGGGTTTCTCCGCGGTTACAAAATCGCCGAAGCCTTTGCCAAGGGTGGCGCGGATGCCGTTCACGTTCCAGGAAATGAGTTTCATCAGCGGGGATTTTCCACATCAGACCAGCAACATGCAATCGCCATAGCTGAAAAACCGATACCGTTCCTCGACGGCTTTCCGGTAGGCCTCCATGACCAGTTCCTGCCCGGCGAACGCGCTCACCAGCATGATCAGCGTGCTTTGCGGGAGGTGGAAATTCGTCAGCAACGCGCCGACCACTCCGAACTGATAGGGCGGGTGGATGAAGATGTCCGTCTCACCCCGCAGCTCCCTAACCGGCTTGCCGATGGATTCCAAAACGCGTGTCACCGTCGTTCCCACGGCGACGACCCGGCCGGCGGTGTTCACTTTCTCCGCCGTCTCCGCGCTGACGGCGTAGCGTTCGGAATGCATGATGTGGTCGGCGACAACCTCCACGCTGACCGGGCGGAAGGTCCCCACGCCCACATGCAGTGTTAGAAACGCGTGGGGGATCTTTCCCAACAGTTCCGGCGTGAAATGAAGCCCGGCGGTGGGCGCGGCGATGGCACCTTCCTCGCGGGCGAAAACAGTCTGATAGCGGTCACGGTCGGCGGGATCATCGTCTCGGCCCATGTAGTGCGGCAGGGCGAGATGGCCGTGTTTGTCCAAATCCACGGGAGACTCCCAGCGGACGAGGCGGTCGCCGTTTTCGAAGACCTCGGTCACGGTTCCGGTGATGCCAGCGACCGTCACGGTGCGGCCGAGCTTCATCCGCTTGCCCGGTCTAACCAGACAGCGCCATTCGAGCGGAGACAGCCGGTCGAGGCAGAGCAGTTCGGTTTTTCCATCGTCCGAGAACACGCGCGCGGGGATGACCTTGGTGTCGTTGAGGACGAGCAGATCATCCGCCTGCAGGTATTCGGGAAAGTCGCGGAACATCCGGTGCTCGATCACGCCGCTGTCCTTGTGGACGACCAACATCCGCGATGCGGAGCGCTCGGCGAGCGGTCGCGCGGCGATCAGTTCCTCGGGTAGGTGGTAGTCGAAATCCTGGGTCAGCAGCGGCATTGACCATGGGTAGCCAACGTCAACCGCCACGACAAGCGCCGGGATGGGCCATTGACAGAATTCTGTGCATGAGGCAGTTTCCCATCATGCAAACAATCTCCTACACCGAGGCGAGAAATGGGCTGGCTGGTCTCATGGACATCGCGACCCGAGACCGTGAACCGATCACCATCACCCGCAACGGCACAGGAACGGTCGTACTTTTGGCGGCTGAGGAATACGCGGCGATGGAGGAAACGCTTCACCTGCTTTCAACTCCGGCCAATGCCGAGCGGATCCGGCAAGGCCTGGCGGACTACGCGGCGGGCAAGCTCCAATCCGGCGAGCTATGCGACTGATGTGGTTGCCAGGCGGCTGGGGAGAATATTTTTACTGGCAGGAGCATGACCGCAAGGTGCTCGCGAGGGTGAATGAGGTCATTCGCGACACGCTGCGGAATCCGTTTTCAGGAATCGGCAAGCCGGAGCCTTTGAAGGGAAATCTGAAGGGCTGGTGGTCACGACGGATTACTCAAGAACACCGGTTGGTTTACCGGGTTGAGGGTGAAATCCTGGTCATCATGCAATGCCGGTTTCATTATGATGACTGATCGGTTCGTCAGAACCTCGGGTCCTTCGGATTTCCACCCGAGAGGATGTAGGCGAAGAGGTCGAGGAGCTCGTCCTGGTTGAGCGGGGAGAGCAGGCCGGGTGGCATCATGGAGACGCCGAAGGGCTGGCGCTTCTTGACGTTGTCGGAATCGATGGTGGTCAGGGCGTCGGGAGCGAGCGCGCTGGTCATGACGAACAGCTTGCCGTTTTCCTCGACGACCACGCGTCCGACGATGACTCCGCCGTCCTTGAGATCGATCTGCTCGCTCGGGTATTGGCCACTAATTACCTTGGAGGGCTCAATGATGTTCTCCGCCAGATCCTTGATGGTGTAGCGGTTGCCGGAGCCCGTTAGATCGGGACCGCTGTTGCCGCCGACGCCGCCGAAGTGGTGGCAGTTGATGCAGAGCTGGGAGGCGAACATGGCCTTGCCTCGCTCGAAGTTGCGGTCTTTCAGTCCGTCCTTGGAGAGCGTTTCGACGTCGGCGGCGGTGTAGTCCTTGCCGGGGCCTTTGGGCATGACGAGGTTGACCGGCGCGGCGGGTGGGGCGGATTTGGCAAGCTCTTCCAGTTCGTTGCGCTCGGCAGAGTCGGTCACGCAGTTGGTTAGAGCCTCGTTGCGGATGGTGTTGAGGAAGCCTTTGAAACTGTTTCCTCCGTTCCATTTGGAGGTGCGGGGAAACCAGCCGAAGAAGGTTTTGCGCAGCTCGGGGGTCCAGCCGGTTCTGGCTTCGCGCAGAATGTAGGCGTAGGCGATTGCCTGACGGTTAGGGCGGCTGTCGTGCATGCTGTCCACGGCGGACGCGTAGCCGACGTTGCGGGACAAGACTTCCTTGCTGGCGATGGTGATGTCGCCGTCCTTGGCGGTGTCGAGCATCGGCACGGTTTTCGCGACGATGCTGCGGGAGTCCAGATAGACGAGGATGGCGAGCAGCTCGCGGTTCACCAACGGATCGGTGTTAGGGAAAAGCGGGTCGAGGCGCTCGGTGATTTTGGCACAGATTTCCGGCGCGGGCTTGCCCATGCGGGTGAAGACGAGCTGCCAGGCGCGGAGATATGGCTGGCGGAGATCCGCGGGAAGTTTCGTGAAATCGAGGCGGCCCAGTGAGACGAAAAGCTTCGGCTGGAGCGCCTTGTCGCCGACGCGGGCGAGGGCGATCACGGCTTCGATGGAAGCGTACGGATTGGTTTCCGCCAGAGCCTTGTCCGCCCATTTTTCGGAGGGTTGGCGTTCGATGGCTCCCCGCGCGGCGAAGCGGATGAAGCGGTCCTTGCTGGCGAGCGATGGCCAGGCCCTGCTAACCGCATCAATGCCGGTGTCTTCGGCATGCAGGGTTTCGAGCGAGCGGCGGAGCTTCGACTCGGGAGTCACCTCGATTTTCGCGGCGGCGGCGGTGCTTTCGCTGCCGGTGTAAGTCACCCGATAGAGTCCGGACTGGCTCTTGCGGCCGCCGGTGGTGAAATACATCGCACCGTCCGCGCGGCGGATGATGGCGTCGGTGAACGGCACCGGTTTGCCGGCGACGAATTCCTCTTTCTCCGCCTTGAAACTGGCACCGTCGGGCTTGAGGTGGACCGCCCACATCGTGCCGTAGGTCCAGTCGAGCGCGAACAACGCCCGCTGGTATTTCGCAGGAAATTTCGCACCGGTGCCGAAAACAGTGCCGGTTGGCGAGCCGGGGCCGATGTCGATCACTTCGGGCAGCGAGTCGGCGTAATAATTAGGCCAGCGTCCGGCTCCGGAGCGCCAGCCGTAGTCGCCGGCGCTCACGATGTGGTTGATGCGCGTGGGCATGTACCAGGGCGAACCGATGTCCCATTCCATGTCGGAATCGAAGGTGAAAAGCTCGCCATTCGCGTCGAACGCGATGTCGTATTGGTTGCGGAAACCACCGGCGATGAGTTCCACGCGTTTGCCGTCCGGATCGGTTTTGCAAACGTAGCCGCCGGGTGCGAGGATGCCGCGGGCGTGGCCGTTCGCATCCCACAGCCGGGTTGTTAGATGGTCCTCGCCCATGGCAACCGGGCGGATGTAATCGACCTTGTCCGGGATCTTCGTGTGGTTGCCGTTGGCGAAGTAAATCGATTTTCCATCAGGTGATAGGACGATGGCGTGGGTGCCGTGCTCGCCATTGCCGTCGCATTTGCGGATGAGGTCGGCATTGTCGAACTCGTCGTCTCGATTGGTGTCGAGCAACCGCCAGAGGCCGGTTTCGCCCATTTCGTTGTTCATCACATAAAGGCTGTCGAAGGCGTACAACAGCCCGTGCGCACCGCCGATGGGTTTGCCGTTCGGGCCGTTAGGCAGCTTGAGCGGTTCCACTTTGACCTCTTCATCCTTGCCGGCTGCGGGGAGCGTGATTCGGTAGATTCCGCCGTATTGGTCGCTGGTGAGGAGCCGGCCCTTGTCGTCCTCGGTGATGGCGACCCACGACCCCTGCTCGGCCTTCGGCACGGTGTAGAGTTTTTTCACTTCAAATCCCGGAGCGACCACCATCCCGGTGATTTCCTGCGCCCCGCTGATGGACGGGTTGTTCAACGCCTCGCCCCATGGCTCGGCTCCATACTTCGCGATCGCGGTGGCGGGCTTGAAATCCTTGCTGCCCGCAGCTGCCACGGACCAATCACCACCCGTCTCGATGACGGTCTCCTTGCCATCGGCGGTCGTGATCCGGAGTGTCGCCACCAGGCCCGCGGTGGTGCCTTCGTTAGTCGCATCGATCCGCAGCTCGTTTTCACCGGGCTTGAGGTGCTTGACCGGATTGGCCGAGGTGGCCTCGTTCCAATCGGAGTTCTCGCCGACCTTGGCACCATTCAGGTAGGCGGTCGCCCCGTTGTCGCAGGTGAAATCCAAGCGGGCGGTTTTCACATTTCCGGAAACCGTGAAGGTCTTGCGGAAGGTGGCTTTCTCACCGTCCTTCGCCGTCTGCCCCGTCCAAATCCACTGCGGCGCCGCCTCCAGCGCGGTGGTGGTAATGGCAATGCCTAACGAACAGGCAAGACTGGCGGATAACAGATAGGGTTTCACAAGAAGATCGGGTGGGTGCTGGGTGCGGAAATTGAGTGGGACGAATTACGGGATGCTATTCCGGGCCTTTACAGAATCAAACCTCCATGAATCTGTAGGACTGCTGTGGGTCGGCTGTTGAAAGCGGTCCCCATATCCGGACGAGAATCCGTTTGGAGGGGCCATCACCGCGCTCGGTGGCCATGAGGATGCGGGAGTTTCCTTTCTCCACGTCCCACGGATCGGTAGCTCCGGCCGGCTGCCACCCTTTTTCCAGCAGCAGCTTGAGGAAATGCTCGCGCTCCCTGCCATCCGGCGAGGCGAGGGTGAACTCTTCTCCTTGGCCAGGATCGAGCGTTTTGGGCGTCCACCCCGATTTGAAGATGACCCTCCGGTTTCTCGCCCAGGCCCGCAGCCGCGATTGGAGGACCTGAACGGCTTGGAGCGCCAGGCGGACTTTGAGCGACTTGAAATTCTTGTCCAAGCCACGCAGCGGAAGCATGCGGTTGGTGATTGCCTGATAGCCCGCTTCGCCCATCGGGCCGTGGTAGATGATGGAATCCGCCATCACCCGCACCGGGCCACCGCCATAGACGAAGCCTGACCAACGGGCATCACCGCGCGCCGTGAAGCGGGCCGGGTGTTTTGCTAACAGCAAGTGCTCGGCGCGGCCATAGCCGAGTTGCTGGCGGAGAAATGCCGTGATCGACGGCCGTCGCCAATGCCAGACGAAAGCCCCCGGCACGAACCCGAGCCGGAACCCGGCATCCCGCAGGCGCCAGCAGAAATCCACGTCGTCGCCCGCCGTATGGAATTGCGGGTCGAAGCCGCCAATCGCGTCGAACGCGGCTTTCGTCACCGCCAGATTGCAGCCCGGCAAGTGCTCGGCCTCCTCGTCGTCGAGCATCACATGGCTGGGCGCGCCGGGTGCCGCGCAGACCACGGCTTCTTCCCAGCTCCGTGGCTTCGGTGGCAGGTTCGGGCCGCCCGCTGCGGCGTAACCGCCTCTGAGAAAAAGCCGCCGCAGCCGCGCGATCCACTCCCGGTCGGGTTCGCAATCGTCATCGGTAAAAGCCAACACCTCACCGCAAGCCGCGGCGGCACCGGCATTTCTGGCAGCGCTGAGGCCGCCGGGTTCGAGCCGGATCAGCCGGACCCATGGAAAGTTTTTTTCCACGAAATCGCCGGTGCCGTCGGTCGAGCCGTCGTCCACGACCAGCGTCTCGAAGCCGCCGCCGGTCATCCGGCGGATCGCGTTCAGGCAACTGCCGATGCGGCTGTTGCCGTTGCGCGTGCAGACGATGACGCTGAAGCGGAGAGGGTCGGGAGTTGAGGGTTGAGTGTTGAGAGCGAACAGCGCGGGCTTCGCTTTGCCTGATCGATCTATCAGCCCGAAATCCCAGTCGAGGACTTCCGCGCCGGCGTTCCACCAGCGGTCGCTCCACGCGTAAACGGTCATGCCCGCGGTTTCCAGATCGAGCGCGGCCCGGGTCGCCCAGCCGAGGATTTCCGCCTGGCGCTCCAGGCCATTGCGCTGCGAATCCAGGCCGAACTCGGCGATCACCAGCGGCCGGTCGCCCGCGATGTGGTGCAGTCGTTTCACATAGTTGCGGAACGCGGTTTCATCTTCCAGATAGACGTTGAACGCAGTGAAATCCGCGTTCTCCGGCTCCAGATATTCGGTGCTCGGATAGTTTGCGTAGGCAAACAGCAGTTCGGGCGCGAGCTCCTTGCCGGTGCTGATGAGGTCCTCGATTGCCCGCCGCACCTTGAGCGGACCCATCCATCGTGCGAGATCGGCGGGCACCTCGTTGCCCACGTAAATCCCGGCCAGCGCCGGATGCTCGCCGATGACCTTCAACGAGTTCGCCAGCGAAATCACCGCCGAGGTGAAAATCCCGGGCTCCCGGAAAAAATCCGCGCTCTGCCCCCATTTCAACCCACCGAAGACTTTCAAGCCGTGTCCCGCCGCAGCGTTCAGCAAGTGCGGGTCCGGCAGGTCATAGAGCCGGATCGCATTGAATCCCGCCTCGATCATCCGCGTGAAATCCGGCTCGAACGACCCCGGCCAGCCACCGGGAAACGGCCCGTAAGTGACCGCGTTCATCCGCACGCGCTGGCTGCCGGCGCGGAAAAATTTCCCGTCCGTTTGCCATCGCCCATCGTCGTCTCCGTGGCTCACGGTGGTGATGCTAGATGCCTTGCGGGCGATTCCCAAACTCAAATCTGGATCGAGTGGCGGGAAACGTGACGTTTCCAGCACTCCGCGAAAATTGCTGTTGTAAGCTCCGCCATTTGCACCGGGTGGACCTTTCCCCCACCAGAGTGTTGATAAGGCGTGAACGTGAAATCCAACCCTGTCATGGGGACGCTTGACGCCAATGAGGCGGTCGCCTCGGTCGCATACCGGCTGAACGAGTTTTTCGCCATCTACCCGATCACGCCGTCGTCCGCGATGGCCGAGTTCGCGGACGAATGGTCAGCCGCCGGCAAAACGAACTTGTGGGGCGCCGTTCCCAGCGTGCTGGAAATGCAGTCCGAGGGCGGCGCGGCCGGGGCGCTGCACGGGGCGTTGCAGGCGGGCTCGTTGAGCGCGTCTTTCACTTGTTCGCAAGGGCTGCTGCTGATGATTCCTAACATGTACAAGATCGCGGGCGAGCTGATGCCGTTCTGCCTGCACGTCACGGCCCGCGCGCTGGCAACGCACGCGTTGAGCATCTTCGGCGACCACTCGGACGTGATGGCCTGCCGCCAAACCGGCTTCGCCATCCTCGCCGGCGGGTCGGTCCAGGAAGCGCAGGACACGGCGGTGATCTCACAGATGGTGACGCTGCGTTCGCGGGTGCCGTTCCTTCATTTTTTCGACGGCTTCCGGACTTCCCACGAGGTTTCGAAAATCGCGCTGCTCGGCGATGACGACCTCCGCGCCCTGATCCACGAGGACAGCGTGCAGGCGAACCGCACCCGCGCGCTCACGCCCGACCATCCCGTCATCCGCGGCACCGCGCAGAATCCCGATGTCTTCTTCCAGGCCCGCGAGGCGGGAAATCCGTTCTATGCCGAACTGCCGCGGCTCGTTAGAGAAGCCATGGATGATTTCGCCGAACGCACCGGCCGGGCCTACAAGCCGTTCGATTACGAAGGCGATCCTGAGGCCGAGCGGGTCATCGTCATCATGGGCTCCGGCGGCGAGGCGGTCGCGGAAACTGTCGGCTGGCTCAATGAACACGGCGGGAAAACCGGCGTCATCAAGGTCCGGCTCTATCGGCCGTTCTCGGTCGAGGACTTCGCGGCGATGTTGCCGAAGTCGGTGAAATCCATTGCCGTGCTCGACCGCTCGAAGGAGCCCGGCGCGCTCGGCGAACCACTCTATCTCGACGTTTCCGCAGCCCTCCGCCAAGCCGACAGCGCGGGCTTGCTGAAGGACACCCACATGATCCGTCTGATCGGCGGGCGCTATGGTCTCGGCTCCAAGGAATTCACTCCCGCGATGATCAAGGCGGTTTTCGACGAGCTGACAAAACCCTCGCCCAAGCAAGTTTTCACCGTCGGCATCAACGACGACGTCACCGGCCTCTCGCTCGACTACGATTCGGAATTCGAAGTCGTTCCACCCGGCATGAAGCAGGCCGTGTTCTTCGGCCTCGGCTCGGACGGCACCGTCGGCGCTAACAAAAACAGCATCAAGATGATCGGCGAAGGCACCGACAACTACGCCCAAGGTTACTTCGTCTATGACTCGAAAAAGTCCGGAGCCATGACGGTCTCGCACCTCCGCTTCGGCCCCGCGCCGATCCGTTCGACCTATCTGATCCGCCGCGCCGAGTTCGTCGCCTGCCACCGCTTCGACCTGCTCCATCAGGTCAACGTCCTCGACTACGCGAAACCCGGCGGCATCTTCCTGCTCAACTCGCCCGGCGACCCGAACGACGCGTGGGCCCGCCTGCCGCGCGAACTCCAGGAACAGATCATCCTCAAAGATCTAACGTTCTACGCGATCGATGCCAGCACCGTCGCCCGCGATTGCGGCATGGCCGGGCGCATCAATACGATCATGCAGACCTGTTATTTCGCCATCTCCGGCGTGCTGGAGAAGGACGAAGCCATCGCCGCCATCAAATACGCCATCCAGAAAACCTACGGCAAGCGGGGCGACGCCGTGGTCCAGCGCAACAACGAGGCGGTCGACCGCACGCTGGAAAACCTCGTCAAAATCAACTACCCGGACGCACCGACCTCGACCCACCACCTCAATCCGATCGTCCCGGCAGACGCGCCCGATTTCGTCCAGCGAGTCACCGCCCTGATGCTCGGCGGCAAGGGCGACCTGCTGCCTGTGAGCGCGTTCCCCGTCGATGGCGTCTGGCCGACCGGCACCACGAAATGGGAGAAGCGCAACATCGCCGAGGAGATCCCGGTGTGGGAAATGGACCTCTGCATCCAGTGCAACAAGTGCGCCATCGTCTGCCCGCACGCCGCCATCCGGCCGAAGGTATTTTCTCCCGAGAATCTATCAAACGCCGCCGCGACCTTCAAATCCACCGAGTTCAAGGCCCGCGAGTATCCGGACATGCTTTACGCGCTGCAAGTCGCGCCCGAAGACTGCACCGGTTGCCAGCTCTGCGTGAACATCTGTCCCGCCAAAGACAAGGCCAACCCGAGCCGCAAGGCCATCAACATGGCCCCGCAACTCCCGCTG
This sequence comes from Akkermansiaceae bacterium, assembly GCA_041739215.1. Classification (GTDB taxonomy): domain Bacteria; phylum Verrucomicrobiota; class Verrucomicrobiia; order Verrucomicrobiales; family Akkermansiaceae; genus Luteolibacter. The sequence goes on along the minus strand of JBGSOI010000256.1, from coordinate 4,890 downwards.
CGCGAAACCGAGCGCGCCAACTTTTCCTTCTTCCTCGATCTGCCCGAACCCGACCGCGCGATGCTTCGCGACGACGTGAAGACCACCCAGTTCATGCAGCCGCTCTTCGAGTTCTCCGGGGCCTGCGCCGGTTGCGGCGAGACTCCCTATCTGAAATTGCTCACCCAGCTTTACGGCGACCGCCTGCTCATCGCCAACGCCACCGGCTGCTCGTCGATTTACGGCGGCAACCTCCCCACCACGCCCTACACCACCAACGGCTGCGGCCGCGGTCCGGCATGGGCGAACTCGCTCTTCGAAGACAACGCGGAATTCGGCCTCGGCATGCGTGCCAGCCTCGACCAATCACGGGTTTTCGCCCACACCCTGCTCCACGGCATGGCCGGTGTGTTAGGCGACGACCTCGTCACCGCCATCACCACTGCCGACCAAACCACCGAAGCCGGCATCCCAGCCCAGCGCGAGCGCGTCATCGCCCTCCGCCAGGCCCTATCAGGACAGGCCGGTGGCGAAGCCCGCACGCTCGATCAGATCGCCGACTACCTTGTGGACAAGAGCGTCTGGATCGTTGGCGGCGACGGTTGGGCCTACGACATCGGCTTTGGCGGCCTCGACCACGTCATCGCCTCCGGCAGAAACGTCAACATCCTCGTCCTCGACACCGAGGTCTATTCCAACACCGGCGGCCAGCAATCCAAGTCCACGCCGCTCGGCGCGGTTGCGAAATTCAGCATGGCCGGCAAGGCGCTCCCGAAAAAGGACCTCGCCCTTATCGCCACCACCTACGGCTCCGTTTACGTCGCCAAGGTCGCGCTGGGTGCGAAGGACTCCCACACCGTCACCGTGATGCGCGAGGCCGAGAGTTACCCGGGCCCGTCCCTCATCATCGCCTACAGCCATTGCGTCGCCCACGGCTACAGCATGTCGCAGGGCCTGGAGCAACAGAAGCGCGCCGTCGCCTGCGGTTACTGGCCGCTGTTCCGCTTCGACCCGCACCGAGCCGAGCGCGGGGAAAACCCCATGAAACTCGACTCCGCCCCGCCGAAAGGATCGCTCAAGGATTTCACCGCTAACGAAACCCGCTTCCAGATGTTGGCGCGGATCAATCCGGAGCGCTCGGCCCTGCTCCAGGATATGGCCGCCATCTCCATCAGGGAGCGGTTCGAACACTATCAACAAATGGCCGCCGCCATTCCTCCGGAAACCGCACCCTAACCACCATGGACCTCGCCACCACCTATCTCGGCCTGCGTTTGAAAAACCCGGTGATGCCCGGGGCCTCGCCGCTGGTTGACAAGCTCGACAACGTCCGCCGTCTCGAAGACGCCGGGGCCGCCGCCATCGTCATGCACTCGCTGTTCGAGGAGCAGGTCACCAGCGATCAGATCGCGGAATTCGCCCACGTTGAGAACCCCGCGGAATCCTTTGCCGAGGCTGTGTCCTATTTTCCCCAGCAGGAAGATTACGCTCTCGGTCCTGATCGGTATCTCGATCAAATTGCCCGCATCAAGCAGACGGTGGACATTCCCGTCATCGGCTCGCTCAACGGCGTGACCATGGGCGGCTGGATCGACTACGCGCGACTGATCGAACAAGCCGGCGCGGACGCCCTTGAACTCAACGTCTACTACATCGCCACCGATCCCGACGAGCCCGGGGTCGCGGTGGAACAGCGCACCCTCGACATCCTGAGGGCCGTAGCCCAGAGCAGCACCATCCCGATCGCCGTCAAGCTTTCGCCCTTCTTCTCCTCGCCCGGTCATTTCGCCAAACAACTCGACGCGCTCGGTGCAGCCGGGGTGGTCCTGTTCAACCGTTTCTATCAGCCGGACATCGACATCGAGGAGCTCGAAGCCACCCACCGGCTCGAACTCTCGAATTCCACCGAACTCCGCCTGCGTCTGCGCTGGGCGGCCATCCTCCACGGCCACCTGCGTGGCAGCATCGCCGTGGGCGGCGGCGTCCACACTGTCGAGGACATCATCAAGGCCATCATGTGCGGCGCGGATGTCGTGCAGGTGGTTTCCTGCCTGCTCAAATCCGGTCCGTTCCACATCAACAGCCTCATCAACGGCCTGGACCAGTGGATGGAGGATCATGAATACGCCTCGATCGACCAGATGCGTGGCAGCATGAGCCTGCGGCATTGCCCGGATCCCTCGGTCTTCGAGCGCGCCAACTACCTGCGGGTCCTGCAACTCTGGAAAGTCTGAGCGGCCTTTCGCGTCCGCCGACTCTTGCGGACGAAGACCTCTGCGGCGCACGGAGCGAGGCATCCAGCATTCCTGGAATCGGGATCCCCCCCGCACGGGGGGTTGCTGATAGGTGTGGGCAGCTCTACTCCTTATGCCCCATTCTTGCCTTCATGAAACGTCCCTATTTTCCCACTGAATCCTTCCAGGCAGTCTGGAAAGGTCTTCTTCTCCTGTCCCTCGCCGCCATGCCGGTCCACGCGCAATGGCAGCCGGTGAAGGGCGGGATGATGACCGAGTGGGGCCGCGCGGTGAAGGCGGACTCCGTCTGGCCGGAGTACCCGCGGCCGCAGCTCGAGCGGGCGGATTGGGCGAACCTCAACGGCTTGTGGGACTATGCGGTGACCAGCAAGGATCAATCGACGCCGGTGAAATGGGACGCCCAAATCCTGGTGCCGTTTTGTCCCGAATCCGGTTTGTCGGGCGTCGGGCGGTTGATCGAGCCGACCGAGGCGCTGTGGTACAAACGGCCGCTTCCCGGTTTGAAAGAGGGGAAGCGCACCTTGCTCAACTTCGAGGCGGTCGATTACACGACCACGGTGTGGGTCAACGGCCAGCGGATCGGCAGCCACACCGGCGGCTTCACCCCTTTTTCCTTCGACATCACCCCGGCTCTCAAGTCCGAGGGCAACGAGCTGGTGGTGCGGGTGGACGACGCGACCGAGGGCTTCCAACTCCACGGCAAGCAGGCGCTCAAGAACGGGGGCATCTGGTACACCCGGGTGACCGGCATCTGGCAGACGGTGTGGCTGGAAAATGTTAGTGAGCGCTTCATCCGCGATCTGGATTTCAACTGTGACATCAAGAGTGGCAGCGTGCAGGTGGAGACGAAGCTTTCCGGCAAACCGCTTGCCGGCGAAAAAATCCGTGTCACGGCAACCAGCGGCGGCAAGGAAGTGGCGACGGAAAGCGGCTCCGCAGCGATCACCCTGAAGATCCCGGCGGCGAAACTCTGGTCGCCTGCCGAGCCGAATCTCTACGATTTGAAAGTCGATCTGTTGGACGACCAGGGCAAGGTGATCGACACGGTGAAGTCCTTTGTCGCGCTGCGTGAATTCGGCAAAACCAAGGACGCGAATGGCAATTGGCGCTTCACTCTCAACGGCAAAAGCATCTTCCACTGGGGCCCGCTCGACCAAGGCTGGTGGCCGGACGGGCTGCTCACACCACCGTCGGAAGCGGCGATGGTTTCCGACATCGACTATCTGAAAGCCGCCGGTTTCAACATGATCCGCAAGCACATCAAGATCGAGCCGCGCCGCTACTATGCGTATTGCGACAAGATCGGGATGTTGATGTGGCAGGACCAGGTAAGCCAGGGCTTCGGCCCGGACACCCAGCCGAAAGGCTCGAATCCGCCATGGACGCGGCTGGCTCCCAACCCGATCGATGGCGTGTGGCCGGATGAGGCGCACGAGCAGTGGGTCATCGAATACAAGCGGATGGTCGATCACCTCCGCGACGTGCCGTGCATCGCGGTATGGGCTCCGTTCAACGAAGCCTGGGGCCAGCACCGGACGATGGAAGTCGGCAAAATGGCCGTGGCTTACGACAAGACCCGTCCGATCAACATCGCCAGCGGTGGCAATTTCTGGCCGATCGGCGACATCGCGGACGAGCACGCCTACCCCGACCCGGCGTTCCCGATCAACGACAAGCGATTCGACGACTATGTGAAAGTCGTCGGCGAATTCGGTGGCCACGGCATGCCGATCGAGGGTCACCTCTGGAACAAGGACAGCCCGAACTGGGGCTACGGCGGTTTGCCGAAAGATCTGGCCGAGTGGAAACAGCGTTACACCCGCTCCATCGGCGTCCTCGTCGGCCTCCGCAAGCGGGGCGTCTGCGCCGGCGTTTACACCCAGACGACCGACGTCGAGGTGGAGATCAACGGCCTGCGCACTTACGACCGGTTGAACAAGGTGGAACCCTCGTGGCTCAAGCCGCTGTCCGACCTGCTGCTCAACACGCCGGACGTCGTGAAGGCGACGGTCCTCATGCCGACTTCCGAAAAGCAGGCGCAAACCTGGCGTTTCACCACTGAGGCACCGGCCGCCGGCTGGGAGAGTTCGGATTTCAACGACGCCGCATGGTCGCAGGGCAAGGGCGGCTTCGGCACCCGCGAGACGCCTAACACCCACGTCGGCACCGAGTGGAAATCGCCCGACATCTGGCTCCGCCGCGATTTCCAACTCACCAGCCTGCCCAAGGGCCAGGTGGTCCTGCGCCTGTTTCACGATGACGACACGGTGGTCTTCCTCAACGGCGTGAAGATCGTGGAAGTGAAAAACCACACCACCGGCTACGTCGATTTCCTGATCCCGCAAACCGGGGTGCTCAAGGCCGGGCGCAACGTCCTCGCCATCCACACCCATCAGAACACCGGCGGGCAGTTCATTGACGCGGGGATTGTGGAGGAATCGGCGAACTGAAATGTGACCCGGCTGGTAAGGAATTGAGGCGATTTTCGGATTTCTCCCGTCCCGGTGGGACCGGAGGAAATTAGCCGGTGGCTCACGCCCTGATCTTTATACACAAGTCCGCGGGCCTGGCGGGAGCTCTGAGGCGGGAGGGAAAATTCCCGCCGATTGAGCTGTACATGTTAGAAACGGCTGTTTGGATGGACCGCGCGACCGCA
>JBGSOI010000202.1:0-13122 GCA_041739215.1 Akkermansiaceae bacterium | reverse complement strand
GTGTTGCTCGTCATCCGCTTCTGCTGTTGCTGCTGGATCTTGTGCACGGTCTCACCACCGGAACCGCCGCCACCGCCGCCGCCCGGCAGGAAGTCGATTTTCTCTTCAGGCGGGTAGACCCAGGTGTAGAAGAAGACGATCGCGAGGATGGCGAAAATCCCATGAACGATCACCGAGATCATGAACGCCCCAAGGCCCATTTTGGCGATGAGTCTGCGGAAATTGCTCTTCTTTTCCGGTGTCGGAATCGAGGAGGGGTCTAAGATGGTTTCTTCTTCCATGGAAGTGGCAGGTGAAGGGTTTTTACTGTGGCGGAACTTCGAAGGTCACATTCTGGACCTTCGCGACGGAAAGTGCGTTGAGCACGTTGATGACCCGCTGATAAGGAGCGAACTCGTCCGCCATGATGGTGACGACCACCTTGCTGCCGGCCACTTTCGAGGATTCATTGAGACGGATCATGGTGGCGCTGAGATTGATCAGTTTTTCGTCACCGCCGTCACCCATGAGGTCGTCATTGAGCAGCACATCTCCGGTATCGAGCACGCGGATCTGGGTTTCCTCGATCGCCTCGACCGGGGCATCCGGGGCGATGGTGCCGGGGAGCTTGAGGTTGAGTTCGTTTTCGACCTGGACGGCACCCGCCATGACCATGAAGAAAAGCATGATGACGAACACCACGTCGATCATCGGCGCGATCTGGAAGCCGAGATGGACCTCCGAGGAATGTTTCCGACGTCTGTGTTTCCGTTTCATGGGCGTGTCACTTGTTGGAGGAGGCGAAGGCGATATCGGCAATGCCGGCCTCGCCTATCAGGTTCATCACGCGCTGGATTTCTCCAGCGGGCACGGCGGCATCCCCGCGCAATACGACTCGAAGCTTTTTGTCACGCTCCAGACTGGCCTTGAGGATCGGCAGGACGTCCTGCCAGTTGTTGTGGATCACATCGTCCACCACGAGCACGCCCTTGTTGGTGGCGCGGTCGAAGCGCACGTTGACCGCCATTTCATGCTTGGCCATCTCGGGTTCGCGCTGCTTGGCGTTCGGCGAGACCGGCAAGGTGATGTTCTTATCCACTTTGAGCACCTCCGCGGAGGTGATCAGGACGAAGAACACCAGCAGCACGAGCAGCACGTCGATCATCGGAGCAATCTGGAACTCAGGTTCCCCGTCTCCTCCTCCACCACCACCGGCCATTGAATTGGTAAGTTATTGGGTTGTTGATGAAATCAAGGACTGTGGCTCAGCCTTCCGGTGCCTGGACCCAGTTCGGCAGCGCGGCGTAAGTCTCTTCCTGGCCCACGTCCGCGTCCTTCAGGTAGTCGTAGGGCGCGTTGCGGAATAGGTGTTCAGAAACTTCGTGCAGGTGGTGGACAGCTCCTTGCAGTTTGTTGCGCAGGAAATAGAAAGCGATGAACGCCGGGATGGCGACCAGCAGCCCGGTCGCGGTGGCGACGAGGACCTCACCGATGTGGCCGGCCAACTCGCCGACACCGCTGGAAAGGCCGGCACCGCCGAGGCTGCCGAAGGCTCCCTTCATCCCGCCGACGGTTCCGAGCAGACCGATCATCGGGGCGCAGACACCGATAACGGAAAGGTAGTTGATGCGCGTTTGAAGAGTGGAGTTCACCTTGTCCACGGTGGCGTAGATCGCTTCTTCGGTTGCCTCTTTGCCGTAACCTACGGAACCGAGACCGGCACGCACCACTTCGGCGAAGGGGCTGAAGCTCGCTTTCATCGATTGATAGGCACCGAGATAATCGCCAGCCCGGAAAAGTTCCTGCGCCACGGCCACGTCCTCTGGTGGAGTCATTTTCGGGCGGTTGGTCCGCAGCCAGATGTCAATGATCAGCCAGACCATGATGATCGAACTGACCAGCAGGATGTGCATGACCCAGCCACCTTCGAAATAGGTATCAATAAGGGTCTTCTCGGTTACGCCGGGGGCGGGCTCCGCGCCGAACGCGGTCATCGGAAGGATCAGGAGAGCCGCATAGACAGCCGTTTGGATGGTTTTTTTCATGGCGTGGTTGGTAAGAGATTGGATGGCGGACGATGGGCGGATTATTTCAGGCTTTCAAGGCGCTTGTTGGCTTCCGCCGCCACCATGGTGCCGGCGGCGTGACGGATCGAGGAATTGAGCAGGGCGATCGCCTCCTCGCGACGGCCGAGATTCGTTAGAATGGCCGCAGCTTCGAGCTCGGCGACGCCTTTGAGAATCGTGCCACCGGAGGGATACAGGCTGGGCACGGCGAGGAATGCCTCCAACGTTTCCTGCTCCTGTTTGGCGGCGACTGCGGCATCGGGACTGCGTTTGATGTTTTTAAGCAAATTCGCCCGATAGAGCGATGCGTACGCGCACACGTCGGCAGGCAGATTGTCAGTGGTCAGGTCGCTTAAGGCAAGGATCCGCTCCTCCACTTTGGTGGATGGGGGGAGCAGCAGGGCCTTGCCGAGAGCCACGAAAGGATCGTTTCCCTGGGCCGGCGTGGCCTCCGAGATTTCCTTGCCAAGCTCCGTGACCTTGGTGGCCGTTCCCTCATTCGCGTAGGCGACCAGCGCAGCACGGGCGGCTTCCAACCAGTAGTTTCCCGGAATCCTGGCGGTCACCTGGTGAGTTATCAGGATCGGTTCGAGCAACTTCAATGCCTCCGCCGGCTTGCCCATGAGCAGCAGGGCGATGGCCGGATTAAGCGTGGCGGGCTTGTCGCCGAAAACATGATCCGCCGTATCAACGCCAAAACTCTGGGTTGCGCTGAATCCGTCCGCCGGTTTGGTAATGACCAGCTTGTCACCTTGCAGCGCCACCGCACCGATGTCCACGGCGCGGCCGTTTTGGAAAACGATGCGGGTCGGCTCGGCCGCGCCGGCTGATGTCAGCGGCCATGTGAAAGCCGCGCAGGCCAGCAGCGCTGATCGGAAGGTGTGCGAGGTAAACAACATGGGTTAGGAGAAATCTACTTGGCGAGTTCGACGGCCTTTTTGGCGCGCTCGGTGTTGGCGAGTTTCGGTTCGCTGGCGAGTGCCTTGATCATTTGGTCGGCAAGCTCCGTGTTACCCATTTCGACAGCGGTTTCGTATGCCTGCCAGCCGGCTTCCGCGCACACTTCCGGGGTGCTTTTGTAGGCTCCATACACCCGGTTGTAAGTGCCGTAGGCTTTTTTGAACAGCTCGAGCTTGGCATCCACATCGGTCGCTTTGGCCGCTTGTTTGCGATAAATGTTGCCCATAAGGGTGAGCGCCTTGCCCGCCGATTCACCGCGGAACGTCCTGTCGCCGGCGGTTTCGAGGGCGAGCTTTTCGGCGTCCTCCAGACGACCGACCGCGATCAACGCCTCCAGTTTGCCGAGCGTGGTTTCCTTGAAGCGGGACATCCCGGGATTGCTGTCCAAGGCGGATTCAAAAATCCTGAGCGCGTCCTCCGGCTGATTGCGGGCGAGGGCCACGTAGCCCAAGCCCACCGGACCGGCGTCGGCAAACATGCCATTCTTGAAGCGATCAACCAGCCGTTTGAACATGGCTTCCGCCTCGTCCAAACTGCCGAGCTTGAGCAGGATATCTCCCGAGGCAGCGAGCAGCGCAGGACTGAGAACCGACGGGTCCTTCGCATTGATGGTGGCGACGCCCTTCATGAAGTTATCCGACTGCTTGGTTTGCCGCAGCAACTGCGCGAGCCGGGCACGGGCATAGTAAAGCCGGGCATTGGCCGTCGGGTTGTCCTGGGTGCCGATCGCTTTGGTTAGAATATCCTGGAGCTGCTGGTCCAACGCCGCCGCATCGATCTCGGAAGGCTTCTTGCGCGGGACCAGGGTTTTCACCAATTCGTCGATGAGGAACTCGACCTGCTCGGCAGTCGGATTGGCGATCCGCGATTTGAGGGCTTCGGCGAGCATCTCCGCAGCTTCCGCACTCTTGCCTTCGCGGGCTTTCGTCTTGGCCACCCAGGTGGCGGATAGCAGCGCCAACGCGCTGTCCGGCTTTTTGCTGAGAAATTCGCCATGAAGCGCGCCTATTGCGGCCCAGTCCTTGTTGGCTTGGAGCAGCGCGGTGGCCGCGTCGATCGCATATTGAATCACGTCGTCCGGACTGTCCGACCAAACGGCCTTCTCGTAGTTCTCCAAAGCGAGTTTCTCGAACTTGGCGAGCTCGTCGGTTTTATCCGACTTCTTTTTCTTATAGGTATCGCCTATCAGGCAGAGCATGGATCCGGCGGCCGCATCATCGGGATGCTGGGCCAGGAAAGCGCTGAGATCGCGGATGATCTTGTCGGACTGATCCACGTCCTTGTCATTGAAATCGATGAACGCGAGGCGGTAGCGCAAGTCCCCGGCGTACCGGCCGTCCGGGAATTTCGAGAGATATTCTTTGATCGATCTGAGTGTTTCCTTGTAGTCGTTGGATAGGAAACTGGACATCGCCACATAATAAAGGGCGTTCTCGACCAGCGGGCTGTCCGGGAAATCCTTGAGAAACTTGGTGAAGATCGGCGTGGACTCCTTGTAGCTGCCGTCTTGGAAATGCGCCAGCGCTTGGAAAAACGTGTAACGGTCGAGGCTGGCGGATTTAGGGAACTTGGTTTCGAGGTTCCGATAGAAAGACCCGACTTCCTTCCAGTTGCCGCTCTGCACGAGCACTTCGCCGGCCAGCGTGGCGACTTGCTCGGCGTTCTCGGCATCGGGGTATTTCCGCAGGTAGGCGTCGCAGAGGGCCTTGATTTCCGGGATGTTCTTGAGCTTGTTCAGGATGACAATCTCCGCGTAGGCCGCCGGTTTGGCGTCGGTTGCCGATCCATACTTGGTCCGCAGCGTGCGGAAACAAGTGAGCGCTTCCTCATACCGATCAAGGTAGTAAAGACTGCGGCCGCGGCGCATCAGCATCGCCGCATCCAGATCGGTTTTTTCCTCGATGACCTTCAGCGCCTGCTCGGCCAGTTCGACAGCGGGCCTGATGTTGTTGAGAAATTCCGAGGCGTTGGAGCGTTGGCCGAGAGGCTTGGTTTTCTCAGAGTTCACCCGGTTCTCAAGAATCTTCATCGTCCTGCGCTGGGATTCCAACGCGGTCTTCTGAATCGAGATGATCTCGCTGCGCGGGGGCACGGACTGGTAAATCGCGAGCGCCGCTTCATAGCCCTGCGGAGTCTGGCTGGCGACCAGTTCGTCGCCGCGCACGATCACCTGGTTGGCATACCACGCGATGGCATCGCGGACTCCGGCCTGGTTGCTCAGCCGGTCCAGATAAGGAACCAGGTCATCCATTTTTCCCGTGTCGGCGAGCAGCCCGATGACCTCCACCGCGGCGGTGGTCTGCTCAGGGGATCGGATGTCGGAGCCCATCAGGCTCTTGAAAACGGTCAACGCTTCGTCGTGCCTGCCAAGATCCGTGTAAACCTGGCCCAGCCAGTAACCTGCTTCCGAGCGATACTTGGGATCTTGCGCCGCCAGCTTGAGCGCCTCAAGCGCACGTTCTTTTTTCTCCGGTGTGTCCTGCAGGATGGCCGCCCGGCCGATGCCGAGATAACAACGGCTGGCATACTCGCCCTTTGGGAACCGCTTCAAGCACTCGGTGAATGCCGCCTCCGCCTCTACCGGCTTCTCGCCCAGCAGGTTGCCCAAGCCGATGTTGAAATAAAGCAGTTCCAGCGGCGCGTCTTTGTTAGTTCCGAGGCCTGCTAGCAACTCCTCGATCTTCGCCACGGCCGTCCCATATTCCTTCGCCCCGAAGGCCGCCTCGGCCTCGCTGAAGAGCCGGTTCAAGGTGGCGGGAGCGACCGGCGCACCGGCTGCGGCCTGTGCCACCAAGCGGGTCACCGAACCCGCGGCACATAATGCAACTGCGCAAATCGTGACAAAACGCGTGGGAATATTTGGGCTTTTTCGCAGCATGGTTCGGGTTGGAAAAGGGAGAGCCAGCACTTTCATTGTGTCAAGCCAGTTTGTCCTACGCAATAAAGCGGGGTCCTTCCTTCCCTTTGTCTGACTAAAATCGGCAGCGGCAGGGGTTTTCACGGGTGGCTTTTCGGTTGAACTTTGGGATTCCGGCACGTGGATACAGAACTCACGCTCTCCTGCATGTCCACACCGGATTTCAAAGCCAAACTCCGCGAGGTGCCCCACCTGCCCGGGGTCTATCTGATGAAGGACCGCCTCGGCTCGATCATCTATGTCGGCAAGGCCCGCGACCTGAAACGCCGGATGTCATCGTACTTCATGGCCTCGCAGAAAATGCGCTCCAACGTGAAGACCCGCGCGCTCATCGACTCCATCCACGACTTCGAGTTCCACACCGTCCGCAACGAGGAGGAGTCGCTTCTGCTAGAGGGCAAGCTCATCAAGGACTACCGCCCGCGCTACAACGTCGCCTTCCGCGACGACAAGCGCTTCTTCCTCGTCAAGATCCGCCTCGCCGATCCGTGGCCGCGCTTCGTGACCACCCGCATGAAGAAGGACGACGGCTCCCGTTACTTCGGTCCCTTCCCCCACTCCGGCGCGCTCCGCAACACGCTCGAATGGCTGAACCGCTCCTTCGGCCTGCGCGTCTGCCGCCCTAACATCCCCGGCGAGGCCGACTACAAGCACTGCAACGCCGACATCATCCGCAACTGTTCCGCTCCCTGCATCGGCCGCATCACCCGTGAGGCGTACTTCGAAACGATCGAGGAAGCCTGCCGCGTGCTTGAAGGCAAGGGCAAGCGCGAGATCTTCGACAAACTCCGCGAGGAAATGTCCGCCGCCGCGGAAAATCTCGATTTCGAAAAAGCCGCCACTCTCCGCGACATCCTCCAGAACCTCGAAAAAACCCTCTCCCCCACCCGCCAGTTCGCCCGCGGCCGCGGCGTCCAGACGACGGTGAAACCCACCGAAGACCTCGCCGAACTCGGTGAGGAACTCCATCTGGCAGGCCCACCGCGCGTCATGGAATGTTTCGACATCTCCAACGTCTCCTCCAACCACATCGTCGCCTCCATGGTCCGCTTCACCGACGGCAAGCCGGACAACCAGAATTACCGCCGCTACCGCATCAAGACCGTCGAGGGCCAGGACGACTTCGCCTCCATGGCCGAAGTCATCCGCCGCCGCTACTCGCGCATCCTGATGGAAAACGGCGCCGCTAATCCCGATGCCGAGTTCTCCCAGGAAGACCTCATCGACTCCCAGCGCCGCCTCGCCCGCGAGGGCAAAGCCAGAATCGTCCTCCCCGACCTCGTCATCGTCGATGGCGGCAAAGGCCAGCTCGGGATGGCGGTTAGGGAACTGCAAGCCCTCGGTCTCCACGACCTCCCCGTCGTCGGCCTCGCCAAGCAACACGAGGAAGTGTTCGTCCCCGGCCGCGAGCAATCCATCCGCATCCCCCACGACCGCGGCGCTCTCAAGCTCCTTCAACGCATCCGCGACGAAGCCCACCGCTTCGCCAACGGCTACAACGCCCTGCTCTACCGCCGCCGCATGAAGGAAAGCCTCCTCGACGACTGCCCCGGCATGTCCGCTAACAAAAAGCGCCTCCTGTTGGAAAAGTTCGGCAGCGTCGCCCGCCTGAAAAAAGCCACCGCGGAGGACATCGCCACCATACCCGGCATCTCGAAGAAATCAGCCGAAGTCCTGTTGGAGTTTCTGGGCAGGAACGATTGACAGGGAGCCGGCTTGACCCCGGCTCAGTGTTGCCATGTTTCCGACTCTTTTCACGACCCTCTTCATCCTTAATGCTTGTTAGTCGGGACCAACCCCATCGAGACTCAATGCTTGTTAGTTGGGATTAGCACCATCGAGACCCCATTGATTCAGTCTGCCGATGTAAGCGTGTAGTGGTTGAAAACCGCTCGCGGACACCCGGTCATTTCGCGCGGCCTAATGCGAGAAAAAACACAGGTAACATTAGGCCAATAACCACAGAAGTATAAATTATCAAATTTTTTGTAAAAATGCCATATTCGAAACCATCTAAAATATTAATCAGATGCGACATCGCTAAAAAATACATTGCGAAGTGGATAACTGTCAGGACCGAAAGTAAGGCAATTCTAATCATGATTAGTCACAATCACTTTGTCCGGTCCAAGCGTCCGCCCCCTCTGTTGAAGCACTTCCGGCAGTGCTTATAAATGGGGTCGTAAATGGGCTCGGGTTTCGCATTTCAACAATTTAAGAATTCAAGGACGTGTTGAGCCGGAAGTTTCTCGATTAGAGGTTCATGGGCGACGGGGTGTCAACCGGTCTAAGCCTGCCCCGAATGACAATCATTGATTCAGTTCCGCGGGTTCGAATGGATCGTTGCCGCCGCCCTGCTGGGGAACGGGAGTTAGATCGATGCCGCTCGCGGCGAGCTGCTCCCTGATCTGCTGGATATAGTCGCTGTCGGCGTACTGGTTGAGGAAATTGTTCACCCGTTCCGGGTCTTGCTGGCTCCACGCGGTGAAACGGGTGGTGGCCTGCTCGACGGGCCAGGTGGTGGCGAGCGCGTCGATGAAGCCGCGGCTGCCGTTCGTGGCCTGGCGCGCGGATCCGCTGGCGTTGGCGAATCTCTCCAACTGGTCGATCCGTCCGATTGATTTTTCTGACAGGCTGGTCCAGGCGTTGGCAGCCTTGTCGTAAGGAAGCTCGTTGAGGCGCCAGCCGATGGCGTCCAGGGCGGCGGTGGCGGCGACGGTGTTTTCCCCGGTCGGCGGGAATGAGGTGAGCCAGTCGACGGTGGCGTCGATGCCGGAGCCCGAGAGGATTTCGTCGGCCGCGTTGCGGGTGGCCCGCACGCGATCATTCATGGATAGAGGTTGGTCAATGAGGAAGCGGGTGGCGGCGTCCCGATCGAGGTTGATCCAGCCCTGGATGACGGCGTCGAAGTTGTTTCTGGAGCCCGGAACGTCCGGATGTTCCTTCATCCATGCAAGAGCGGACTGCGGATCGTTCGTGGACCAGCCGATGATGATGTTGCGGAAGTCCTGCGGTGGCAGTCGCATGGGTTGTTCATTCATCAATGATTCGAGCGCGCCCGCGCCGTCGATCTGCCCCCAGCGGTTGGCGAAGGGAGCGTATTCGCCCAAGGTCTGGCCGTCCCGGTGAAGCTCGAGGAAGAGATCATGGACCGCGAACGCATCTTCCGGACGCATGAGATCCAGCAGGATGGCGAAGTCCCGGCTGCGGCGGGTGGGGTCGTTGTCCGCGAGCGTCGTGCGCATGGCGGCCATCAGCTTTTTGTTCACTCCGCCCTTGGCTTCCCCGGCGATTTCGTCGAGGGAATTGAAAAGACGGGCGCTGCGGGCGGTGGGCAGGAGCGATGAGATGGATGTGGGCCGGGCTTCGTGGCGGGTGCTCGTTCTCGCGGCTTTGACAGGGCCGTCCGCCGCGTTGGCGGAGCGTGGCGTGCCGACTGTCTGATAGATTCCCCAACCCCAGCCCGCGGCGGCAAACAGGGCGAGCGCGGGAATGACGAGATTGGATTTTCTTTCCATGATGATGGCTCTAACTATTTCATCCTGGGGAGTCAATTTCCAATTGAGAGTCATTGCCCCACCCTAATCAGAAAGGCCGCTACAGCGATTCAGTCCCAAACACAACGTTCATCGAAGGACACCTGATACCGCTCCAACAGACGCCGGTATTCATCCTGAAACGTCATCTTCTGGTGATGCTGTGCTTGATTGCGGATGTAGGCCACCACCGTATCCGCATCCGACTGGCTGACGGAAAATCCGCCGTAGCCGGATTGCCAGTGGAAATCCGCCAGCCTCACGTCTTTGGTTTTGATTCATTTGGACGAACTGGTTTTCACCGTCTCGACCACTTCGGCGACGGTGCGTCACCGGCCTTTCCGGCGGTCGCCTGCGTCTCATCAGCAACCATCCCGAAAACGTTGCCGTGACAATCAGTGAACACGGCTCGGGCACAGCTTTCAACGAGGTCAATTGTCCCCGCGCCAACGGAACCTCACCCAATTGGTCGGGAGCAAAGAGCCCCCTCAATTCCAAAAACGTGCCGTTTCCGGTCGTGAAGTCGGCAAGAGTCAGATTCGGCTTGAGGATTCCAAGGTCGTTGAAGACCGTTCCGGAATTGTCCTGCAATACCAGTTGCATGCCAGCCCCCGGTTCCAAGGTGATTCCCCCGAATGACCCGAAAACATTGTAGGTGTATAGATGAAACAAATCTGTCGGATAACCGGGGTTGTTATACATGTTGATAACACCCGTCCCGCCGTCGATGACCGTATGCTGGAGAATGGTCACTCCGAAATTCAGGTAGAGATAGTCGCCCCGGTTCGTAAACGGAGTATTCAGGGCTTGTGTGCTATCATAGGTAAACGTGCCGCTAAACGGCGTGCCGGACGCCAAACTGCCAAAAGGACCATTCAGAGTTCCCGAAAAACTATAAGTCGTGGGAACAGTTCCCGTGGACAAGACGGCATCCGATGCACAAATCGACACCGTGTAAAGAAAAGCGGCCACCAGGGTATTTTTCATTGATATTATAACATGGCTTAATATTTAGAAGCGACACTCCTCAATCACGTGGCTAACTGTAACAACAGAATCCATCGAATGCTCGCCGGAACATCCAAATCACAGATTCATCTACATTTGCCATCTCGAATCCTGCAAGAATAAACGCGTGCCACCTGCCATTTCATGCAATCTCCCGGCACGCAACGAACCATCCAAACTATCAGCCAGAGCCCCTGGCCGCGTCCAGGATCGCCCGGTGGACATCCTCCGCCGACTTCACGGGAAACGCCGAGCCTAGCAGGACGGGGCATTCGTCGTCCGGGACGAGGTCCCTGCCGTGAGAGCCCTTGACCAACGAGGCATCGAGCGGGATGACGTCCAGCAGCCCGCGCAGGCCGAGCTTTTTCTTCAGCAGGAACTTGCCGATCCGCAGTTTGGGAAACGCGATCGCAGGGTCGATGAACAACTCGCACGGGTCATAGCCCGGCTTGCGGTGGATATCGATGGTCCGCGCGTAGTCCGGGGCGACCGCGTCGTTCTCCCAGAAATAATAAGTGAACCAGGCGTCCGCCGCGGCGATGGCGATGAAGTCCCCTGCCCGCTCGGTGGCCACGCCGCCGCCCCAGATTTCGGCCGCCGTGCGGACTTCGTCGATACCCGGCGTGCTTGCTAACAAGGCACGGACCTCATCACGGATCGCCGGATCATTCACGTAAACATGCGCCACTTGGTGATCGGCGATGGCGAATGCGCGGGATGCGCCGCAATCCAATGTTTCGAGTCCGAGTTCGTCCTTGATCTGGAGCCAGCCCTTTGCCCGGAACAAACGGTTGAGATGGATCGTCCGGCTAACAGGAGAGATCCCGTATTCCGAAAGCACGAGCACGCGGATGCCACGGGACTCGTAGTGGTTGATGAGCTCCGTCGCCAGCGTGTCGATCTTGCGGAGTTCGTCCGGGATGTTAGCCGCCAGCGGCCCGTCCTTCTGGAGCGGATAGTCGAGATGCGGCAGATAGACGAGGCTCAGCGTCGGCGAGTGTTGTTCCTCCACCCATTTCGCGGAGGCGGCGATCCATTCGGACGAACCGATGCCCGCCGCCGGTCCCCAGAACGCTTGGAAGGGAAACGGTCCCAGATCTTTCTTCAACTCCTCCCGCATGCTCATCGGCTGGGTGTGGACGTCGAACACCTTGCGCCCGTCCGCCGGATAGAGCGGCCGCGGGGTGATGGAAAAATCCGCGGTGGAATGCATGTTGTACCACCAGAACAACTTCGCGCAGGTGAAGCCGGGAATCTCGCGCCGCAACTTGTCCCACAGCTTCTCGCCCCTAACGATGTGGTTGCTCTGCTTCCAGAAACGCACTTCCGCGTTTTCCCGGTCATACCAGCCGTTGGCCACGATGCCATGCTCCGCTGGAGAAGCCCCAGTGACAATCGACGACTGCGCCGTGCAGGTCACCGCCGGGAAGGCCGGCTTGTAGGTTTGCAGCCCGTTCTTCTCCGCAAACCGGGTCAAGCCCGGCATGTCCTTGCCTAACAAAGATCGGGAAAGTCCGACGAGGTTGATGACGGCAAGACGCATGATTTGGAATATTTGTTTTTAAGGATATCACCCGGTTGTCCTGTCGAAATCGGACATGCGCCACTCACCGCTCGAGAATCTCCTTCAAGGGAGGAATGATCAATTTCTGATACTCCGTTGGATCATAGTGGTGGTTCCGGCGACTCTTGTTTCTGAGGAACTCGCTCACCACCCCATCTTCTCCAACGGACTGTGAATCGAGATTGATATGACAAATCCCCACTTCCTCACAGTGCTTCTGGATGGACGCATTGAATCGCATGGTTAGGTCCGTTCGCTCCAACTGGGTGGCCGTGACCTCTTTCCGTTTGTTCGCGACATCGCCCCATTTCAGGCCATCGCGGATGGTGGGCAGTGGCGCGCTGATGCAGATCACCTTCCTTCTTTTGCTGATCCCATCCAGAAACTTCTCGTAGTTCAAGATGGCCTTCTCCAGATAGACACTCACCTCGCACCCGTTTTTCTTGGCGCGGTACCAAATCACGAAGCCCGTATCCACCTCACCCAACAGAACGATGCATACCTTGCTCTTGGAGGTCTTGAGCGCTTTCTTGAAAACCGCCATCGCCTGGGTAACCGAATTGGGATTCGTGAGACCGGATATCGTGGCGCCACCCACACTTGCCACATTGAAATAGTGTTTGGGGAAATCTCCTTCCATCGTCCTGAAAATGGCCGCGTGCGAGTCTCCGATAACGAGTACTTCACCCTTGCCGATCCTCCGGAACTTCCAGTAAAGCCGCTTCCCCGCATTCTTGAAACTGGATGTTAGTTTTGCGATCATCTATAAATTCATTTTCTAATTTACACGTCGGCACCGGAGAGTTGCCGCGCGGCTTGCAGCGTGTTCTTCATCAGCATGGCGATGGTCATCGGGCCGACGCCGCCGGGGACGGGGGTGATGGCGGCACAGCGCGGGGCGACTTCCTGATAGGCGACATCGCCGGTGAGGCGGAAGCCGGATTTCCTGGTGGCGTCCGGGACGCGGTTGATGCCGACGTCGATGACGACGGCTCCGGGTTTCACCCAGCCGGCCTTGACCATTTCCGGGCGGCCAACGGCGGCGATGAGGATGTCCGCGCGGCGGCAGATGGCGGGCAGATCCTTGGACCG
>JBGSOI010000201.1:0-42517 GCA_041739215.1 Akkermansiaceae bacterium | reverse complement strand
CCGCACCCTGGTGGTGGACGTCGTCGGCAACGACCGCCCCGGAATCGTCCGCGAGCTGGCCGCCGCCGTCGCCAAGGCCGGCGGCAACATCGAGGAACTCACCACCGGCCTGGAAAGCGCGCCGATGAGCGGCCATCCGATGTTCCGCGCGCATGGCGTTGTTTCGATTCCCGAGGACACGGCAACCGAAGTCCTGACCGCCGCGATCGAATGCCTCGGCGGCGACCTAACCGTGGATATCGCCGTCTGATAGTCCAGCCCTCAGAACGGCCAGATGTACGGAATAAGCAGGCAGGACACGATCCAACAGATTATGTTAAGCGGGATGCCGACGCGCAGGAAGTCGGCGAATTTATAACCGCCCGGTCCGTAAATCATCATGTGTGTCTGATAGCCCATCGGCAACGCGAACGCCGCAGAGGCCGAGACCGCCACCGCAATGACAAATGGCCGCGAGTCCACCCCGAGTTCCTTTGCCAGCGTGACCACGATGGGAATCATCATGACAGCGGTAGCGTTGTTAGACAGGACCTCGGTGAGGCAGAGCGTGAGCAGGAAGACCAGCCACAGCATTACCAGGGGAAGATTCTCTGGCGCGACGAACCGCTCGGTGATGCCGACCATTCCTTGTGCCAGCCATTCGGCGGTGCCGGTGTTCTGCATGGCCATCCCGAGGCCTAACAGCCCGTAAAGCATCAGCAACACCTGCCAGTCCACGCTAGCATAGGCCTCACGCGGGCTGAGCACCTTGAGCCATAACAACGCCAGCGCCCCCACCAGGGCGGCGTAATGAATGGGGACGGCGGGGAAACCCGGATTCATCCGGTGCGCCATGTCCGTAAGCGTCGCGGTCAGCACCACGCCAACCAAGGCCGCCCAGGAGAAAATCACATGCCGCGGCTGATGGTGCCGCTCGACATCCGGCGAGGGTTCGACCGGCGTGTCGGTCAGCACGAAATCGCGGGTGGCACCGAGTGCTTCGAGGTTGTTGAGCGCGGTGATGACCAGCAGCGTGTCCCCCGGCTCCAGCGGCAGGTCCGCGATGCTGTTGGTGATGTTGATGCCGTTGCGGTGCACGGCGAGCACCACGCTGTTATAATGCTGGCGGAAATCCGTCGCCGCCAGGGTCCTGCCGGTTAGCGAGGATTCCTCGCGAATGACGAGTTCGGTGACGATACCCGGCACCGTGGAAAGGAGTTCGACTCCGGTCTCCGCAAACAGGTTCTCGGGTTTTGCGGCACCTCCCCGGCGACGATGAATCGCTACCAGGAAGCGGTCGTTTTTCTCCACCACGATGGTAGAAAGCGGCAGCATCACGCGGGTGCCGCTGCGGCGGATTTCCATCAGGTGGGTTCCGGATTCTCGGTTTGCGAACGGAGTTTCGGATAGAGGCTTGCCGATCAGCGGCGAATTCCCGGGAATCAGCAAATGATAGAGGGAAGAGGTGCGGTGATCAATTTCAAGACTGCCGGTGATCGACGACCGCGCGGGGAGGAGTTTCGGCCCGAAAATCACCAGATAACCGATGCCGGCGATGGCCAGCGGAACTCCGAGCGGTGACAGCTCGAACATGCTCATCGAAGGCAGACCCATGTCGCGCAGCGAGCCGTTCACCAACAGGTTGGTGGAGGTCCCGATGAGCGTGCAGCAGCCGCCAAGGATCGAGGCATACGACAGCGGCATCAACAGCTTCGAAGCCGCGATGTCCTTCGAACGGGCAAATCCCAAGGTCACCGGCAGGAGGATGGCGACGATTGCGGTGTTGTTCATCCACGCGCTGAAAAACGCGGCGACCGCGGAGAAGGCGAAGATCGCGACCCGGGTGTTTCCCGACAGGCGTTTCTGGAGGACCCGCCCGATGTGATCGACCGCGCCGGATTTTTCCAATGCCCCGCCAATGACGAACAGCGCGGCGATGGTGAGCGGCGCCTCGTTTTTGAAAACCAGAGTCATTTCCTTGGCGTCAATCAATCCGAGCGCCACCACCAGACAGAGAATGGAAAGCGCCAGCACATCCGGGGCCGCCCATTCGCGGATGAAGGCGATGAGGGTAAGAACGATAACCGCCAAAGTAAGGCCGATCTGAAGATTCATGGATTTGAGGTCCCCGCGTGAGACGGGTTCCCATGAACGGCGCGGGGCGGTTTGGCAAGGGCAGGATGCACGACAACCTTGCGCGGATCTCTCCGTGCGGCCATCCTGCGGCATGCTCCGCCCGCGAATTTCCACCAATCTGGCCATCTCGGTGGACGGGAAGATTTCCTCGTCGCCGCCCCGACCGTCCGGATGGACTTCACGCGAGGATCACGCCCGGCTGTTGGAATTGAGGGTGAACGCCGATGCGTTGCTGATCGGACGCGGCACGCTGGAGGCAGACCGGATGTCCCTAACGGTTCCCGGGAAAGTGAAACAGCCGCTGCGCTGCATCGTTTCGCGGAGCGGAAAATTCGATCCGGAGCATCCGGTCTTCCGCACACCGGGCGGTGAAATTCATTGGCTCGTGACCGGGGAGTTCAGCGGGCCGGCGAATCCGCTCGTCACGTTCCACCGGCAAACGCTGCTGCAGTTTCTCGAAGAACTGGCGACGGAATTCCAAATCAAACAGCTTCACTGCGAGGGTGGAGGACAATTGATCCGGGCCTTGGCGGAGCTGGATGCAATCGATGAATTTCATCTGACGCTGGCCGGGCACATCCTGTTCGGCGGAGATCACGCAAGCACCGCGACCGGGATTCCGGCTGAGTATCTGCCGAAATCGCTGGCTTTCGAAATCAGCCATTTCGAGCCGCAGGCCGGGGAATGTTTCCTGAGCTACACGCGGTGTCGTTAGAAGATTGGATTCTCAATGCTCCTTCTTCTCACCATGAGCCGCCGGAGTCTCAGTGGCTTCGTGGTGCTCGCCAGCCGTTTCGTGATGCCCGCCACCGGAGTGACTCTTGTGAAGCTGGCTGGTGCCATCGGGACCGTCGAACTCATGGCGCTCACAGGAAACGCCAACCAAGGAAACGGCCACAAGAAGAATGGAGAAAAATTTCATCGCGCCGCTTCAATAGCCACTCGCCGCCGAAAGGCAACCCTCAAGGAGATTGAAATTCACGGCTCCCGCAGCCATCCAGCGACCGCACGGGCAGCTCGTTCGTGGGCACCCTCGCCGCCCAGTTTCGCGGTCGTTTCGGCAAGTCGCGCTTGCAAGGCCTCGCGTTTGGCCGGGGATTCCAGGAACTCCTTCAAAGATCGCGAGACCCCGACGGGTTCCGCCTTGGCCTGGATCAATTCCTCCACCACGCCCTCGCCCGCCAGAATGTTGACCAATCCCGCGTATTCGATTTTCACCAGCAGCTTCGCCATCAGGTAGCTGAGCGGGGCCAGCCGATAAACGAGGCAATAGGGCAACCCGTAATACGCGGCTTCCAGCGTCGCCGTGCCGCTGGCGATCACCGCGCAGCACGCGCGCTGCATCAACGAATGACTCCCGCCCGTGGTGACCGTGATCAAATTCCCAGCCCCGGTATCGGCCATCAGTCCGCGGATCTGATCCGCCAGTTTCGCGGAGGCGGCGGGAACCTCGAATTTCAGCCCGCTGTTCCAAGATTTCAGGCGCTTCGCCGATTCGATCATCAGCGGAAACAGCCGGGCGATTTCCCGCTCGCGGCTGCCGGGGAAAAGCCCGACGAGCATCACGTCGCGCATCACGCTTGGAAGCCGCTTTGCCTCCAGTTCGTCCACCAGTGGATTTCCGACAAAGGTGGTCTTCAGCCCGGCGTTTTCGAGGATCGCCTTTTCGAACGGAAACAAGCAGAGCATTTCATCCAGCAGCCTCGCCATGACCGGGATGCGCTTCTTGTTCCACGCCCAGACTTTCGGGCTGATGTAGTAAATGATGCGCGTGGCCTGGGATTCCCGCTTCACGGCTTCGGCAAAGCGCAGATTGAAACCCGGATAATCGATGAGCAGCAGCACGTCCGGCTGGAACTTTCTCAACTCCTCTAACATTTCGCCAAAGCGCTGCTTGAACCAGCCATAGCGTTTCAAAACCTCCCAAACCCCCATCACCGCCGCGTCCTCGACCCAATCCTTCAATCCCGGTCCCGCGACCTCCGCCATTTCCGGACCGCCCGCCCCGTGAATCTCAAGCTCGGGCACCATCTCCCGCAGGGATCGCAGCAATCCCGCTCCGTGCGCATCCCCGCTCAGCTCCCCCGCGACCACGTAAACCCGTTTCGACATGCGCCGGGACGCTATTCATCGGGCCCCGCCCTGACCACTCAAAATCCCCGGTGACCATCCGCAAAATACCGAAATCGTAAAACTTCCAGACTTCCGCATTGATTTCGACGCCACTGCCGCTTTGATCGGCCTCCGCAGCCCTGCGTATTTCCAATCATGTCCGCTGATCTTAAAGAATCTCCAGTCCCTCTTGCCGAAATCTCCCAAGGGCCCAATGCGTTCGAGGAATTTCTCGACCGCAACCAGAAGGGCATCGTGGTCTTCGCGATCCTGCTCGCGCTCGGCGCGATTGCCTTGGTGATCTACCGTGGGATCGAGACCAGCCGTCAGGAAACGGCCGGGGCCGCCCTCACCAAGGCTGCCGATCTTGCCGCATTCCAAGCCGTCGTCGATGGCCACGCCGATACCGCCGCCGCCAGCAGCGCAATGGTCCTCCTGGCCGACAGCCAATGGACTGCCGGCAAACAGGACGACGCCATCGCCACCCTTCGAAAATTCATCGACGCCTCGTCCGCGCATCCGGCAATCCCCAGCGCCAAGGCCAACCTCGGAGCCAAGCTGATGGCCCAAGGCAAATCCGGCGACGCTGCCAAAATCTTCGACGAAATTGTCACCGACCCGGCCGCCCGCTTCATCGCTCCATTTGCACTCATTTCCCTCGGCGATCTCTCCAAATCGTCCGGTGACCTGGAAAAGGCCGAGACCTCCTACAACAAGGTAAAGACCGAATTCCCGGAAAGCAGCTTCGCCGATACCGCCAATCGCCGCGTTGCCAACTTGAAGGCCAAGCCACCGGTGGAAATCGAACCGCCACCGGTTGCGACCACCCTTCCAGCCGATCCAGCCGCGGCAATCAAGGCAGCTCTGCCACCCGGCGTTACCGTCACTCCATCTCAATCCGTCATCCCCAGCGTGGAAACTCCGGAGTTGACGCCTCCTCCTCCAACTCCCGTCGCGCCCCAGCCATAGGCCGGAAAACGATTTGACATCCCTGTAATCCCAACCATCCCTGAACACCGTGTTTAAAAAAGTAATCGGCCAAGACAACAGCGAATCCCAACGGTCCGCCCCTTCCCATCCGGAAACCCGCCACCCGGAACCCATCGCAGCGCCCGCACCTCCCTCCTATGGTGGTGCCCCGCAACAACCGCAGGCCGCTGCTCGCCAGACGCCAGCCGCCACCCGCAACGTCCTTTCTACCGACGTCGAAATCAAGGGAACCGTCAAGTTCACCAACGACCTCGTGGTTGATGGCAAGATCGAAGGCGAGATCAACTCCGACGGCAACCTCACTGTCGGTGAGAACGCCCGCATCAAGGCGGAGATCAAAACCGCCACCATCGTCGTCTATGGCAAGGTCCACGGCAATCTAACCGCCACCGACCGCGTCGAGCTAAAGGCGAGCGCCGAAGTCGTCGGCGACATCAAGGCCAAAACCCTTTCGATCGAGGCCGGGGCCATTTTCGTCGGCAAGTCCACCGTCGGCACACCGGCCAACCTCCCGGCCTCCACCGCTCCAGCCAAGGGCGCGACCCCGGAAGCACCCAAACAAGCCGACCTTGCAGGAACCGCTTCCTAACTGGTCCACGGCCCGCCCTCCGGTAACCGAACTTTCCTGCCATGGCCGATGAGCCCCAGCGCCATCGCATCGAGGTAACTTGCCCGGAATGCGGGCAAGTCCAGTCCGAGCCCGCGCTCGTGGTTTCCACGCAATGCCGGGCCTGCCGTGCGAATTTCCAGGTCCGCGCCGGCAAAGGTGTCGTTAGAAGCCGCCCGGTCACCCGGTTGGCCGTTCCGCGCAAGGATTCCGATCCCGATCCCGAACCCCCGCCAGAATACAGGCCTTCTCCGATGCTCCGCCGCGGTCCTGCCGTGCCGCCACCACAGTCGTTTTTCATGCGGCTTTTCAATCCGGCCAAGCCCCCGCGCGAGATCACCTGCTTCAGTTGCGGCCACAGCTACACCGCCGCCGGTGACGCCCAGTCGAGCCAGTGCCCGAAATGCAGTGGCTACATCAGTTTGCTCGACTACGAAATCAACGAGCACTGGAACCGCCGCATCGAAACCTGTGGCGATGTGATCATCCAGAAAGCCGGGGTCGTTTCCGGAGTCACCCTCCGCTGCCACCGCCTCACGGTGTTAGGCGAGCTGGCCGGCTCGGTGGAATGCACCGGCGACCTCATCATCCGCAGCCACGGGAAAATCATCGGCAAGGTCAATTGCCGCAATCTCCGGGTCGAAAAGGGTGCCCGCGTCGAGTTCCTCAATCCCGTCACCGCCACCACCGCTTTCATCGACGGCCACGTCCGCGGCCAGATTTCCTGCTCCGGTTCCGTCACCCTCGAAAAACGGGCCCACCTCCAGGGATTTGTCCGCACCTCCTCGCTCGTTGTAAAACCTGGAGCCAAACACACCGGCACCATCGAAATGGTCCAGGCCGCCCCCAAAGTCTGATATCAATTTTCATATCCCCGCCCCCATGCTCGCCGCCCTCGATCTCAAGGAGGAAATCCTGGCCCTCAAGAAAGCCCGGAACGCCGTCATCCTCGCCCACAACTATCAGACCGGCGATATCCAGGACGTCGCCGATTACGTCGGAGATTCGTTAGGTCTCGCCTACCACGCGAAAGCCACCGACGCCGACGTCATCGTCTTCTGCGGCGTCCACTTCATGGCGGAAACCGCGAAGATCGTGAACCCCGGAAAGATCGTCGTCCTGCCGGATGCCGACGCCGGTTGCTCGCTCGAACAATCCTGCCCCGCCCCGCAGTTGGAAGCCTTTCTCAAGGCCAACGCGGAGAAAAATTACTACGTCATCGCCTACATCAATTGCTCCGGTGGCGTGAAGGCGCTTTGCGACGTCATCGTCACCTCCGGCAACGCCATCAGGATTGTCAACCAGGCACCTGCTGATAGACCGATTCTTTTCGTCCCAGACGAAAACCTCGGCGCGTGGGTCATCGAACAAACCGGCCGCAAGATGGACCTGTGGAAGGGCAACTGTTATGTCCACGTCGAATTCACCCGCGACTCAATCAATAGAATCAAGGCCGAATACCCGGACGCCCTCGTCGTCGCCCACCCGGAGTGCACCCAGGCCGTCAGACTGCTCGCCGACGAGGTTTGCTCGACGGAGAAAATGATCGCCTACTGCAAGAACGCGCCGGTGAGAGACATCATCGTCGTCACCGAAAGCGGTATGCTTCACCGCCTGCGCAAGGAGTGCCCTGACAAGAACCTCATCGCCGGTCCCACTGACCGCTGCGCCTGCGCGGATTGCCGCTACATGAAGATGAACACCCTTCAAAAACTCCGCGACTGTCTCGACACCCTCCAGCCTCGTGTCGAAATGGAGGAATCCCTCCGCAAGCGCGCCGAGCTGCCGCTGCTGCGGATGTTGGAGCAGTCGAAGTGATCGACGCACTCATTTAGCATTTCCCTCGCCCGCCGCCGCCGCATAGCATCGGAGCACATGAAAGCCGATGCTCTCCGTGCCGCCATCCGTGACGTCGTCGATTTCCCGAAACCCGGGATCGTCTTCAAAGACATCACGCCCGTCCTCGCCGACGGCAGACTTTTCCGCGAATCGATTTCCCTGCTCTGCGCTACCACCGGCGGCGTGAAAATCGACAAGGTCGTGGGAATCGACGCCCGCGGCTTCATTTTCGCCGCCGCCGTGGCCGACCGCTTGGGTGCCGGTTTTGTTCCGGTCAGAAAAAAGGGCAAGCTGCCATGGAAAACCCGCCAGACCGCCTATTCGCTGGAGTATGGAGAAGCCATCGTCGAACTCCACGAAGACGCGGTCAAACCCGGCGAGTCCGTGTTGCTGGTCGATGACCTGTTAGCCACCGGCGGCACCGCCGCCGCCGCCGTGAAACTACTCGACGAACTCGGTGCGAACATCGTCGCCGTTTCCGTGCTCATCGAGTTTGGATTTCTAGCAGGCCGCGCCAAGCTCGTCCCTCACACGGTCCACTCTGTCATCAGCTACTGACATTCCCTACCGCAATTCAACTTTCAACTCCCCACCACCATGTCCTGGCAATCGTACAACAAAAATCTCGTCCGTTACCCCCAACACGGCTTCTCCCTCGATCTCTCCCTGATGGACATCGACGCCGGTGAAGTAAGCGCGCTCCAGCCGAAAATCGCCAGGGCCTTCGCCGACATGGAGGCCGTCGAGTCCGGTGCCATCGCCAACCCCGATGAAGGCCGCATGGTCGGCCACTACTGGCTGCGCAACGCCAGCCTCGCCCCGACCGAGGAACTGCGCCGCGCCATCACCGATCCCATCGACAACCTCAAGCGCTTTGCCGAAAAAATCCACACCGGCGGCATCGCCCCGCCGACCGGCGGAAACTACAAGCAGGTCCTGCTCATCGGCATCGGCGGCTCCGCGCTCGGCCCGCAACTCGTTTCCGAAGCCATCGGCCAGAACGCACGGCTGCCACTTCATTTCTTCGACAACACCGATCCCGCCGGCATGGATGCCGTCATCGCCATCCTCTCCAAAATCGGGCTCGATAAAACCCTCGTCCTCGTCATCTCCAAATCCGGCGGCACGGCCGAGACCCGCAATGGGATGTTAGAGGCGAAGGCCGCTTGGGAAGCCGCAGGCCTCGACTTCGGCCGCCACGCCGCCGCCGTCACCGGCATCGGTTCGAAGCTCGACCAATTCGCCATCGCGCACCATTTCATCGCCCGCTTTCCCATGGAAGACTGGGTTGGCGGCCGCACTTCCGTGCTTTCCACCGTCGGCCTCGTCCCCGCCGCGCTCCAGGGCCTCGACATCGACTCACTTCTCGCCGGTGCCGCCGCCATGGACGCGGAAACCCGCAAGCAGGATGTTGCTAGAAACGCCGCAATGCAGCTCGCCATCGCCTGGCACAGCGCGACCAACGGCAAGGGCGAGAAGGACATGGTCGTCCTGCCCTACAAGGACTCGCTCGTCCTGTTCTCGAAATATCTCCAACAGCTCGTCATGGAATCGTTAGGCAAAGCCCACGACCTCGACGGCAAGCCTGTCCAACAGGGCATCGCCGTCTACGGCAACAAGGGCTCCACCGACCAGCACGCCTACGTCCAACAGCTCCGCGACGGGGTGAACAATTTCTTCGCCACCTTCATCGAAGTTAGAAAGGGCCGCCACGGCCACAGCATCGAGGTCGATCCCGGCACCAGCACCGCCGATTTCCTCCAGGGTTTCCTCCGCGGCACCCGCAAGGCGCTGCACGAATCCGGCCGCAGGTCGCTCACCATTTCCATCCCGGAAGTCACCCCGTTCCAGCTCGGCCTGCTGATCGCCCTGTTCGAGCGCGCCGTTGGTTTCTACGCATCCCTTGTCAACATCAACGCCTACCACCAGCCTGGCGTCGAAGCCGGAAAAAAGGCCGCCGGGGCCTTCATCGAAACCCTCAACAAGGTCCGCGGCCATCTAACCGCTTCTGCCAAGACCGCAGGCGACATCGCCAGCGAACTCGATGCCGACCTCGAGGACGTCTATCACTGCCTCACCCATCTATCCGCCAATGGCGAGGTCCAGATCTCCATTGGCGCGACACCTGCTGACGACAGCTTCCAGCTTTGATCCGTCCGCCTAAAATCACGCCGCTTCCCGAAAAGCGAATCAGGGCGCCGGGCACCTTCGTGCGGAGCATCGCCATTTTTCTCAGCGGCTGCGGCGTGATCCTGGTGATCGGCGGGCTTCTGACATGGTTCAACCACGCCTTTCCGGCCCGCAGCAACGACAACCTCAGGCCCATGATTTCGCCTGACGGCAAGCTCCAGGCCGTTCTGTTCCGCCGGACATCCATGGGAAATAGCGCCTTCACCACCCATGTCACCATCATCGGGACAGGCGAGAAACTTCCCAACCGTTCCGGCAAAGCGTTCATCGCCGAAGGTGAGCCACCCGTCATCCTCCGCTGGATTGATAACAATCATCTCGTCATCGACGACCCGGGCAATACCAAGGTGATCCTCCGCGCCTCGCGGGTGGGCGATATTGAGATCAGCGAACAATAATCCACTGGGCTCTTCGCACGTAGTCTAACCCTTTAGGGTGTCTTCGGGGCGGCACGAAGACACCCTAAAGGGTTAGACTACGAACCGCGCGCTCTGGTTAGATATCCAGCCGATAACCCGTGCCACGGACCGTTACCAGATGACACGGGCTGGCGGGATCGGCTTCGAGCTTGGCGCGGAGGGTGGTGATGAAATTGTCAATGGTCCGCGAACTCGGATAGGCGTGGTAGCCCCAGACAACATCGAGGAATTTCCCGCGGCTGACGGCCTCGCCGCGATGGGCGGCGAGGAGGCGCAGGATGCCGGCCTCCTTGTCGGATAGAGGATATTCCTGCCCGGCGCGGGTAAGCACACAGCGCCGGAAATCGACACTGGCGAGGCCGATATCCAACAGATCGGGCACGGCTTGTTCGCGCTCGTGGCGGCGCAGCAGGGCGCGGACCCGGGCGAGGAGCTCCTTGAGGCTGAAGGGCTTTAACAGATAGTCGTCGGCCCCGCTGTCGAGGCCCTGGACGCGATCGTCGATCTGGCCCTTGGCGGTTAGCATGAGAATGGGCATGTCCCGCCCGCGCTGCCGCAGCGCGCGGCAGACGGCGAAGCCGTCGAGCCCGGGCATCATGACGTCCAGCAGGACGAGGTCGAAGGTGCCGGTGCAGGCAAGCTCAAGTCCGGCGACACCATCAACTGCGGACTGCACACGGTATCCTTCCGCGGCGAGGGTTTCCACCAGCGCGGTGCGCATGGGGGCTTCGTCTTCGATGATTAGGAGGCGCATGGGTGTGGGTGCGAATTTCAATCAACCGCAGATGAACAGGATGGACGCAGATCGGAGAGATCAAGAGAACCCATCAAAACACCAGATTTCCACATCTTATCCTTTCTTCCATCTGTGTGCATCTTGTTCATCAGTGGTTCAAATCCTAACTTTCCGGAGTCCTAGGTCCTATCAAAGTGAATGAACTCCCCTGCCCGACTACGCTGGCCAGCATCACACGCCCGTCGTGCGCCTCGGCCACGGCTTTCACCAGGCTGAGGCCGATGCCGGTGCCCTGCGTCTCACGGCGAAGCTCGCTGCCGAGGCGATGGAATTTCTCGAAGATCCGCGCGTGCTCGGGAGGCGGGATGCCGGGGCCGTGATCGGTGATTCGGATTTCCCAGTTAGATGCATTTTCCGTCAGCATGATTTCCACCTGTGATCCTGAAGGCGAAAACTTGATGGCGTTGTCCAACAGGTTGACCAGAGCCTGCTGGATCGCACCGGGATCGACGTTCGCTTCGATCGAGGGAAATGGCGATGAAACGAGTGTGATGTTTTTTTCCGCGGCCAGCGGCTCCATCAAGGCGAGCGTCTCGGTGAGCAAGGCACCGAGATCAGTCTCCTCGAAATGCCACCGTTTGCGGCCCTGCTCGATGCGGGCGAAGTCGAGCACGTTTTCTATCAGCGTGGAAAGCCGCGCGCCTTCGCGGGAGATGAGGCGATGGAATTCACCGACCGTGTGCTGCTCGATTTTGCCGGCGCTGAGGGCATCCGCCATCAGCCGGATGGAGGCAACAGGCGCGCGGAGTTCGTGGGAAACGCTGGCGACGAAATCGCTCTTCATGGCATTGATCCGCCGCTCTCGGAGCACCGTGCGGTGAATGGCGACGAGCGCGACGACGGCCAGAGCCACAGCGGCAGTGAGGAGTGCGAACGTCCAGTGCTGCTGACGACGGATCGGGCGCTCGATCATGTGTTCGCGAGCGGAAATCCCCAGGACGAGTCCTTCCCCCAACCCGACAGGAGCGCTGGCGATCAGCACCCAATCTGTCGTTCCCACGAAAGCGTGCGAGTGAGCCCACCTCGGCAGGCTGCGGGAATTGTCCACCGGTCCCTGGCGGCTGGTCGTCACGTATTCCACCGAGTCACCGGTGAGGCGGATGAAGGAAACCATGGAGTAGCCGTGGAAAATCCACTCCCCTTTCGGATTTCGCACTTGTTTGGCAAGTTCGCGAATCTTCTCAGCGTCGATCCACTTCTGACGCTCGAGTTCCGGGAGCGCATACCGACGGAAGGCCTTTTCGGTTAGGATGGAGGGAACTTCGAGGGTGAGGAGATCGATCAGGTCTTGCTTCGGCTGACGGGAGCGATCGAGTTGGTAAAGGCGCATGGCCGCCAAGGCGCGCCGCGGCAAGCCGGCGGGAGAGAGTCCCGCCTGCATATCATCGCGGAGGGCGGCAAGGGCTGCGAGGTCGCTGCCATCGAGAATCTTGTCGAGATCCGACGGAGTCCCCGGAACGGGCGGGTCCGGGTAGGTCGGGATTTTCACCATGCCAGACTTGAGGTTCCGGGTGAGTTCGTCAGCGAGAATCGGGGCGAGTCGCTCAGCCTCGTCCCGCGCCTCGGTCCACGCGGCCTTCAATTGCGACCGGGTGCCTAGCCATGCGAGCACGCCTAACACCAGCAGCGGCAGCAGCACTGCCAGCGTCAGCCAGCGCAGGGAGGTTCCTTTGTCGGGTGACACGATCTAACGACTGGATGGTTGTTGCGGAGTGGGTGGCGGAACTACCCGGGTTCCCCGGCGGATGTCCGCCCGGAAAACATCGCCATCCCGTAGGAAAACGGAACCGACATCAGTCGTTTCGATATCTCCCCGTTTAAGGGTTCCGGGCGATCCACCGAGCACCCGCCAGATCCCGACACCTGGCACACCGCTCCCGGCGGGCACCGGAATCCAAACACCCGCTGACGGGACGAATCCCGGCGCACGGTATTCCAGCTCCCGCACGGTAACGATGCCCGCGCCATCCGTCACCTGCACCCTGCCTGATAGAGCTTTCGAGAAGAACCGCTGCGCATCCGCGGAAAACCCCTTCCACGGCAGCTCCAAGTCGTCCTTTCTCAACGGAATCTCGATCACATCGCCCACTTGCAAAATGACATCATCCTTGCGAGCCTCGTCGGCCGATGTCTCCACCGTGGTTGCTGAAATCGCCTTTTGCAAATCGACGTCGATCACCGTTTCCTTGCCATCCTCCAGCAAGCGCCGGATGCGGATCCTCGACAGATCCGGATGCGGCAGGATCGTGAATTGATCGAAGGCTTGCCGGGGAAACACCTGCTCCGTGCCATCCAGGTCACGCCATGAAGGATTGCGAGGAATTTGCGTTTCGACCAATGCCTGGATGAGCGATGGCAACTGCGCAGCAGACTTGGGCGATTCCCCGAAGTTGGTTAGACCCAGGGCGTAGGGAAATCCCGGAACCTGGATCGTCACGTTCCGCTCCCGATGTTGCCGCAATCCGATCCGATAGTCCTCGGAAATCTCTACCTTCAAATCATCTCCGGATTCCAATTGGAACTTTGCCGCAGCCAATGAACCCGACTCCAACCGGATGTCGGGCCAACCGGGTCGGGAAATGACGAGCAGGTTCCGCGTGACAATCTTATCCACGACTTTTCCGTCAATGAACATTCCGCGTTCCATGGGCCGGTAGCCGCCCGGCTGTAACAGGAAGTCCACCACCTGTTGCGCGGTCGCCAATGGCATTTCATCCTTGGTGGGATCGAAGAACAGGCGATCTCCGCGCAGGGAAATCGCGCGGGACTTGCCATCGATTTCAACGGTGACAGAGACCACCACGCGCTTGCGGAGATGCCAGTCGAGTTTCGACTTCGTCCCGGACGCCTCGTTTTCATCCATGGCTTTGCCTTCCTTGCCAAGTTCCAGAATGTCACCATGCCGCAATTCCGGGAATGGTTTGTCGGATTCCCAAATGATCGGCTCGCGTGACGGCTTCCCATCGTTCGAATTGCGCACCAAAGTGAGTTGGGGCCAATAGATGGCATTATATTGTGGCTGTGGTTGTATTTTGTCAGGATTGGGGTTGCGGGACTCGACTCTTATTGGAAGCAAAGCGTCGCGCTTGCCCATCAAGAGGTCCACGGTTTTGGGAAGCGGTTGATCCACGCCCGGATCGGCAATAGTGCTCCACTTGCCACTGGTATTGTCCACCAGATGGACGCCGGGTCTCTTTGCCAGCACTGGAAATAACAGTTCATCGAGAATGATGCGGCGAGGTGCCTCGAGCCAGGCATCCATCTCGTAACGGAACGCCGTGAGATTGTTGACTTCGGGGCGTGGGGTGAGGAGTTTGCGCGTCAGGCTGCCGTCTTCATCGAATTCAGCGACTTGGCGCAGCAGGTATCCCAAATCGGCCCCGGGCTTCGCGCCCGCGTTGAGCAACAGTCGCAGGATTTCCCGTTTTCTCTGTGGATCCTTATGGCTCACCGTATTCAGGAAATTATCGGAATATTTCTCATATTTCCCCGTGGTTGCGGCAAATGGATCAGCGTGACCCTCTTCGCGGTTCAGCAACACCTCACCAAAGGGAAGATTCGGATCCGCGCCCGCCTCCAGCAGGGTTTTGACAAGCGCCACGTCTCCTTTCTCGCAGGCGTTGGCGAGCAGCGGTTTGCCTTTAGTGCCCAAGGAATTCGGGCCCGCACCGTCCTTGAGCAGCAACGCTAGGGATTTGGAGTCATCGTTCTTGATCGCCGTTTCAATCAGGCCCGGTTCACTGGCGGACGCGCCTGACTTGAGCAGCAGTTGGAGAAGTTCCGGCACGTCGTTGCGATCATTTTTAAAAACCTGCGAGATAATGGAGTTCCCTTGGGAACCCTTCCAGTTGGGGTCGGCGCCGTGTTTCAGAAGTAGCTGCATCTTTTCGGCGGCTTTGAACTGCGAGAGCATCGCGGTTTTCAACGGCGTGGCATCGACCAAGGCAAAATCCCGGATCGTGCCCCCGATGTTGCGGTAGGCGGTGGCGCTGTTCGGATTCGCTCCCGCGGCGAGGAGTTTTTCCATCATCGCGAGGCTGGCATCGGTCTGACCCCATGCAGCGTAGTGGAGCGGCGTGATTCCCTGGGAATTGGCGAGATCAGGCTTCGCGCCTTTTTTCAACAGCCAGTTAGCGGCCTCGAAATCGTTGGCGGCGATTCTCTCTTGGAGAGCGCGGTTCTCGTCGAGTTGACCCGGGAAGTTTTGAGTCTGAGACATGGCATCGGGACTCGCTCCATGTTTCAAAAGAAGTTCCGCCGATGGTTGCTTCTTCATCAAGAGTGCCTCGCAGAACAATCCATCCAAGCTCGCGGGCTTGATCCCCTGTTGGAGGAGATATTCGAGGATCGTGTAACGGTCAGACGCGATCGCCTGGCGGACGGCGCTTGCCGCCAAAGACTCTGGAGGGCGGGTATCCCCCGCTGTCAATTGCCTGACAATTTCGAGATAACCTCGCTCCACCGCGATCAACAATGCCTTGCCCGAATATGGCTGGCTGCCAGCGGCGAGCAAATGATCCACCACGCGGGACCACCCACTTTGGGCGGCCAAATGAAGTGTCGCGGGGTCGAGCAGGATATCGGGAGCGGTTTTGGCAAGCGAAGTCAGGCGGGCGAGTTCCCTGGACTCGTCATCCCCGGCGACCGCAGTGGGTGCCGGGATATTCCCACCTAGCGCTGCTAGATTCTCAGCGGCGAGTTTCCCTTCCGCAGCCGCGCCGGGAAACTCGGCGAGGAGTCGCTGATAGAGCTTGATGGCGTCGTCCTTGCGGTCCTGTTTCCTGCGAACTTCGGCAAGGCGGAAGAGGGCGGCGGCGGCGAAGTCACGTTGCTCCGAGTAGCGGGTTAGGACCTGCTCGTATTGTTTCGCGGCGGCTTCGGAATCGCGGGTGACTTCCTCGGCGTAAAGCCCGTCCCGCAGGAGTTCGCGCAGCGGCGGTTCCTCGGCGCTGACGGTTAGGGCTGGAAATAGCAAGCACGCGGCGGCGAGCAGGAATGGGTTGAGGTGCATGCGGGTGAGTGAAGCCGGTTTCACTCGATGAATTGTCATGAAATGGTCATGAGTTCGAACAAATTTGCCGGGCGGGAGAAATCGGGAGAAATAAATTTCGCGGTCCGGTGGGGAAATGTGATTGGTTCCTGCATGACTTCCAAATTGACCGATCTCCTCCGCCACCGAGTCGCGATCATTGCCGACCACGCGTGGCGGGACCGGGACGCGGCGGGGCATCTGGCGGCGCTGCAGGAGGTTTCGGAAAAAATCTCGGCATGGACGCTGGCGCACCGGACGGAGGTGGACGCTCAGTTGCGCCACTATCTTGCGAACGCCAGCTATCAGAAAGCGCTGGCGCATCTGGAGACGCGGGCGGAATAAATGCGAATCTGAAATTTCTTTTCAAGGATTCGGCCCGTCGTTACGTATCCCCCGTCACATGAAATTACTCTCGAATCTCCTCGGAATGGCGTTGGCCGGCACATTGGGCTATCTGGCCGAGCCAAGCCTGCGGTTCCAGCTCACCGGCAAACAGCCAAGCGCGGTGGAGATGGCCAGGAATACGAACGTGGTGCTGCAAATGCCCGACGGCGCGCCACCGATCGATCTTGCGAGCCTGACAGCGGAGCAACTCCCGCAGCGGATCCTTTTGAATACCATGGTCAAGCTGACCGACGCGGCTACCGGCGTGACCATGACCATCCCGGCAGGCAACCGGGTGAAGTTGGTCCGCATTGAAGGCGGCAATGCGGTTGTCTGCCCGGAAGAAGGACCCTACCGCGGCTTGGTGCCAATCACGGAAACCGATCTACTCCAACAAATCGCGGCCAATCCTCCGGCCAGCGCCACTCCACCTGTCGCGCCTCCCGTCGAGCCGCCTGTAGCACCACCCGTCGCCGTCGCGCCTGAACCGGTCACGCCACCGACCGGGGATTCGGAAGAACCTGTGCCAACGATGCCAGAGCCGGCACCGGCACCGGAACCAGCTCCCGAGCCCACCCCGGAACCAGTTCCCGAAGTACCACCCGCGCCAGCGCCTGCCGGAGAACCCGCCGTTGCGGCAGGCTCGTCGGATGTGGTGAATGCGATGCAGGAGAGCATCAAGGCGGCCCAGATCAAGGAATTCACCTTTGATCAAGTGCTCGAATGGAAGGCGGAAGCCGATGAGACCGTGGATGGGGAAACCTATCAGACGGGCCTGGCGTCCTACAAAGCAGAGACGATTTTCGGCGTCAAAACGATCCAGGCGAAGGCCTTGATCAAAGGCGGCAAGGTCCAACGCTGGATCTGGCCGAAGAGCGGTATGGAAATCAAGTGATGGGGTTGATGGAGGCGGCAGACGGGTGCGATTTTTTCTCTCGCAAACCCTTGCCAGCCCGCGGGTGGTGGGTTAATCCCCCACCCCTATGGCAACTTATCGCGTATTGGTTTCGGAGCCCATTTCAGAAAAAGGCGTGGAAGCGCTCCGCTCTGCTCCGGAAATTTCCGTAGACTTTAAAATCGGCGCGAAAGGCACGGGTTTGGAAGCGGACGAATTGCTGAAAATCATCGGCGACTATCACGGCCTGGTGATCCGTTCCAATACCAAGGTTACCCGCGAGGTCTTTGAAGCTGCGAAAAACCTGAAGGCCGTGGGCCGCGCCGGCGTCGGCGTCGACAACATCGATCGCGATGCAGCAACCGATCACGGCGTCGTCGTGATGAACACGCCCAGCGGCAACACGATTTCCACCGCCGAGCACGCATTCGCTCTGATGCTTTCGCTGGCTCGCAACATCGGCCAGGCCCACACCTCGATGCTCGCTGGAAAATGGGAGCGCAAGCAACTGGAAGGCGTGGAAATTTTTGGCAAGCGCCTCGCCATCCTCGGCATGGGCCGCATCGGCACCGAGTTTGCCAAGCGCGCCCAGGCCTTCGGCATGACGGTCGTCGCTTATGATCCTTTCCTGACCGCGGCCCGCGCTCAATCGCTCAAAGTGGAACATGCGCACAGCGCCGACGAAGCGCTCAAGGGAGCCGACGTGGTCACTCTCCACATCCCGATGACGCCCGATTCCAAACACATCATGAACGCCGAGCGGATCGCGTTGATGAATCCCGGCGCGCTGATCATCAACTGCGCCCGCGGCGGCCTCGTCGATGAAGTCGCGGCCAAGGCCTCGATGGATGCCGGCCACCTCGGCGGCATCGCGCTCGACGTTTACGAAGTCGAGCCGCCGCCTGCGGATTTCCCGCTGTTCAGCGCGAAGAAAGCCGTCTTCACACCTCACCTCGGAGCTTCCACCGCGGAAGCCCAGGAAAACGTCGGCATCGAAGTCGCCCATCAGGTGAAAAACTTCCTAACTACCGGCGAGATCGTCAACGCGGTGAACATGCCGAACCTCGACAGCCGCACACTCGAAAGTGTCGGACCTTACCTCGATCTGGCGGATTCCCTCGGCAAATTGCTTTCGAAAATCGCTCCCGCACAGTGCGACGGCATCCGCGTTTCCTACCTCGGCCCGGTCTCCGAACTCGATACCGAACTGATCACCCGCAAGGTGCTCACCGGCTACCTCGCCGCCGCCCATCACGAGGCGCAGGTGAACCTGATCAACGCTCCGGCAATCGCCAAGGCGCACGGCATCAGCGTGACCAAGTCCAATGCCGCCCTGGCGACCAACTGCACCGAGCTGATCGAAGTTTCAGCCATCAAGGGCGACGAAGTCTGCACCGTGGCCGGAACCTTTTTCGGCAAATCCGCACGCATCGTCCACATCGCCGGCCACTATGTGGAAACCAATCCTAACGGGAAATTCCTGTTCGTGGAAAACGATGACCGCCCGGGCATCGTCGGCACCATCGGCACCTCTCTCGGTGGAGCGTCGGTCAACATCGCCAACATGGCCTTGAGTCGCACCAGCGACCGCAAGCGCGCCGTTACCGTGATCGAAGTCGATACCGAGCCTCCGACGGAACTCCTTGAAAAACTGAGGTCAACGCCCGGCATCATCCGGGTCCTCAGCTTCGAGCTGTAAAAAAACACAAAATCCGAAAAATCCGTTGCCAACCCCGAGCAAGATTACTTAACCTCTCCGCAGCATGAAAAAACTCCTCGTCATCGCTACCACCTTCGCCGCCCTCAGCGGTCTAGCTGTCGCCGACATCCAAGCACCTCCCGGTTCCACCTACACCTCCTCGCGCAAGCTTGGACGTGCCCTCAGCAACATCATGTATGGGTTCATCGAGATCCCGGAACAGATGGTGCGCAAGAATGATCAATACGGTCGCAAGTCGGTTCCTTACGGGGCCGTCGATGGCACCAGCCGCGCCCTGCGTCGTCTCGGCTATGGTTTCTACGAACTCTTCACTTTCAATTGCCCGACCTATCGCGGCACATTCAAGCCACCTTATGAGCGTTGCGGCGAAGACAACCGCATCGAGATGAATCCGCACGACGGACTCTCCGAGTTCCCGCCTGAACTCGGATTCGAAGGTGGTTTTCCACATTCGCGCTCGCAGAAATACTGATCCAGCCGAGCCTTTCGTTTGAATCTCATCCCGCCAGCGGTTCGTCCGCTGGCGGGATTTTTCGCTTGAACCCGCTGGTGTCTCCGCTCGCGGCGAAAACAGATTCCTTCAAAGAAAAAAGCGGGCGCGGATCATTTCCGATCCGCGCCCGAGATTGCACATTTTCCCCCCAAATGTCCTGAGTGGCTTTGCGGGCTGCCATCGTCTTCCCCCCGGAGTTCGATGGCGGCCTGATGCAGAGATTTGCAGGACAGGATATGTTGAGAAAGTTTCGGTTCACTCGCGTGTGCCGTCGCTTTCGTTGGATGTAAGATGATCCGGAAATTACGGATTTGGAAGTAATTAAGACTCCCGGATCCGGCCAGGTGGTCCCGGAATCGGCCATAGTGACCGGTAGCGGGAAATTTTTACGGATTTTTCGCACGATCCGGCCATTTCTTCCAAGGAGGAGTTTTCGCCTTCCAGGTGGAGGCCGGAAGTTCATCGTCGAATTCCGAGCGTTGGCCGATCCCACGCAACAGACTGCTGATTTCCTTCGCCTCGTGGAGCAGTTCCACCATTCGTTCGGCGGTGAGGCCCGACTGCTTGAGCTCCGCCTTCACCGCAGCGTCCCGCCGCTGCAAGACGGTTCCGGAAAGCAACGCGAGCGCCTGCTCCGCAGCCTGCATACCATCAAGCGAAACCCCGTCCAGGCTCGACGTTTCGCGGGCCAGCGCGAGGCGGTCCGGTTCTGATAGGCTGCCGATGAACGCGTTCACCGCGGCATTCGAAGACGGATCCGGTCCGGCACCCAGAATGGCTTCCAACAAAGGGATGCCTTCCACCCAACGGTTCGCCTCGTGCAGGGTCTCGAATTGTTCTCCCAGAAAGCGCTGCGCCGGACCGGAAGTCAGCGCCAGGTGGCACAGAAACGCGACGATTCGGTGCAACCGGGTCGGCTCGGAGGAAGGCGCGACGTCCCTCTCACCATTCGATTTCTCAGCATACGCGCGCTTGGGTTGCAACTTGGCTCGGGCAATGGCCTCCCGCAGCGATTGGGTCGAAGTCTGTAGGTGTACGGAAACGATGTTCAGCTGATTGTCCAGAACCGCGAAATCCGTCATCAGCGAGAGCAGATCCGCACACTCGTTCAGGGCCGTCGCCCGCCCGGCGGCGGAACCCAGGTTGCCCACGGCTTTTGCGCGTTCGAGTTTGAAGTCGAAGAACTCCTTCACGTTCGCCAGCAACTCCCGGAACGCCGGCTCGCCATGGGCCTTGAGGAACGTATCCGGATCGTCGCCCGCCGGCATCTCGACGATCCTAACAGAAAGCCCTTCCGGAACCAACTCGCGATAGGCCTTCTCTGCAGCGGCAAGCCCGGCGCTGTCCGCGTCATAACAGACCAGCACGTTGTTGGTGTAGCGCTTGAGCAAGCGGGCGTGTTCGCGCGTGCAAGCCGTGCCACAGGTCGCGATCGCGTGCTCGATTCCAAGCTCATGGCAGCAAATCGCATCGATCTGGCCCTCGCAGAGAAGCGCCGCCTTCTCCTTCAGGATCGGCTTCTTGGCGCGGTCCAGGCCGAAGAACACCCTCGACTTCTTGAAAATGGGCGTCTCGGGCGAGTTGATGTATTTTCCGCTGTTTTTGTTCTCGCGCAGTTGCCGGCCGCTGAAGGCAATCACATCGCCAATTTCATTGCGGATCGG
Source organism: Akkermansiaceae bacterium (assembly GCA_041739215.1). GTDB lineage: Bacteria > Verrucomicrobiota > Verrucomicrobiia > Verrucomicrobiales > Akkermansiaceae > Luteolibacter. The sequence goes on along the minus strand of JBGSOI010000201.1, from coordinate 21,261 downwards.
AAACATCAGGCGGTCCTGGAAGCGGACGAACAGGCCCGCCTTCGGGTTGTTGTCATCTTTTTGTTTCGCCAGTCCGGACTCCGCCAACTCGCGGCCGGTAAACTTCCGCGCGCGCGCCCAATCGAGAAACACCTTCGGATTGTCCGGCATCCACCCCACCGACCAACTCACCGCCATCGCACTGCCGAAGCCCCGCGATTTCATGTAATCCCGGGCATGGGCCGCATCCGGATCTTTCATCAACCGCTCATGGAAAAAAGCCGCTGCCTCGCGATGGATGTCCAACAGCTTGCCACGGACCCGCCGCGAATGGTCCGCGTTCGGATCGGAATCCTCCTCGACGATGTGGATCCCGGCCCGCGACGCCAGCTTTCTAACCGCATCGACGAACGGCAGGTTTTCATGATCACGAACGAAGGCGATCGCGTCCCCCCCCACACCGCAACCGAAGCAATGGAACCGCTGCGTGGACGGCGTGATATAAAACGACGGCGTCTTCTCGTGGTGAAACGGACAATTCGCGCGGAACGAAGAGCCCGCCCGCTTCACCTGAATGTAGGAACCGATCAAATCGACGATGTCCGTCGCTTCGAGCACTTTCTCCACACTTTCTTTCGGAATCTGGGCCACGGGTCTTGCTGCGCGGCAGACTACCCCCCGCGGGGCGGCCGGACGAAGCGGAATTTTAAAATCCACGCGAAAGCATCGAATTGCTTGCCAAATCCGGTCGCAGGCATTCATTCTCCCGCCCGGTCGCAACTTCGCGACCTTGGACTCGGAAAGCATGCTTAGCTCAGTGGTAGAGCACATCCTTCACACGGATGGGGTCGCAGGTTCGAACCCTGCAGCGTGCACCAGTTGACCACTTGCGACAGCCCCGCCAGAGCGCGTCTAACGCACTCAATTTCAAAAGCTTGAACTTAGACCTTTGCTTCTTTATTTGGCCAGGTTGAGTTAGGTTTTGGTCTGATTTGCCAGAAATCCGTGCGTGTATTTGTGCCTGCCCCGAGAGTGGATTGGCGGCGGAGCGATTTCCGGATTTTTTATAGACGAACTACCGGCGACGTCGAATCGGCTGGAAGCTTGGTACGGGGGGGGATAGTTATCGCTAATGAAAAGGGTTTTGTGCATTGTGCTGGATTCGGTCGGCTGTGGAAATGCACCGGATTCTGCGGACTACGGTGACGGCGATGCCAATACCTTGGGACACTTGTATGGGAATATCCCCTCCTTCTCGCTCCCCCTTCTTGAATCCTTGGGACTGGCCGAATTGCTCGACCTTCCTTGGAAAGTCAGGACGCTGGAGAACGCCTCGTGGGCGCGGCTAACGGAAACCTCCGCGGGCAAGGACACGACCACCGGTCACTGGGAAATGATGGGCTATTCGCTGGACGAACCGTTCGCGACCTTTCAAGCGTTTCCTGATGACCTTGTCGCCGAGTTGGAACAACGCGGCGGGGTGGAATTTATTGGAAACTGTGCGTCATCCGGCACGGAGATCCTCGTTCAGTTAGGTGGGGAACATCTCCGCACCGGAAAACCGATCCTCTACACCAGCGCAGACAGCGTGCTGCAGATCGCGGCGCATGAGGAAGTGTTCGGACTGGAGCGGTTGTGGAAACTTTGCAAAACGGCGAGAGCGCTGCTGGACGAGCGCGGGATCCGGATCGGCCGGGTGATCGCACGGCCGTTTCTTGGCTCATCGGCGGCCGATTTCAAACGCACGGGAAACCGCCACGATTACTCGTTGGTGCCGGGCGAGACCGTGCTGAACCGGTTGCAGGCGGCGGGCGTGACAACCATCGGCGTTGGGAAAATCTCCGATATTTTTGCCGGCTCGGGCATTTCCGAATCGCATCCCACGAAGTCGAATACCGAAGGAATGGCGGTGATCGACCGGCTGTGGAGGGAAAAACGTGCTGTGCCGCATTTGATTTTCGCCAACCTTGTGGATTTCGATTCGCTTTACGGCCACCGCCGCGATCCGGAGGGCTATGCACGGTGCTTGCGTGAGTTTGATGAGTGGCTGGCCAATTTCATCGGCAGGGTGGAAGCGGACGATCTCTTCGTTCTAACGGCTGACCATGGGAATGATCCCTATCATCCGGGAACCGATCATACGCGCGAGCAAGTGCCGGTGCTGGTGTTGGGAAGGAAAGTGGCGGATGGAAAGTTTTCGGATGTTGCTTGCTGGATTGAAGATGCGTTGATGCGGGTGAAAAGACCTTTCGAAGTCCGTTAGACCGGAGCCGCGCCACCGGAACGAGGAACGGCGATTTCCGAATTCGCGGGGTGCATCGGAGTCAGCTGCTCTTTGAGGTCCTAATCGAAAAACTCCATCTGCTCGACTTCCTTCGGGTCCTCGAAGCGGACGCCGACTCCTAGCAGCCGTACGGCGCGGTTGTTGCCGCGTTTCCAAGCTTCAGCGAGGAGTTCCTCGAAGATGGCGGGATCGACGCTGTGGCCGGCGCGCTCGGCGGTGGTGCGGTGGAAGTCGGCAAATTTCATTTTCACGACGAGCGAGCGGACGACGCGGTCGGCGTGGGAATTGGCGAGATCCTCAATGAGGCCCTCCAGCAGGCCGCGCATCGGCGGGATGAGTGCGGGGAGGACTTCGATGTTTTCGGAAAAGGTGGTTTCGCTGCTGACGGATTTGCGGGTGCGGTCGGGAGTGACCGGGCGATCGTCGATGCCGCGGCAGAGGTGCCAGAGTTCGATGCCCCATTTGCCGAAGCGTTGGGAGAGCTCGATCTGGTCGAGCTGTTGGAGATCGGCACAGGTCTCGATGCCAAGGGCGGTGAGTTTCTCGCGCATCTTTTTTCCGACGCCCCAAATGCGGCCGACGGGCAGTGCGGCGATGAAGGAGGGGAGTTCCTCGTCGGTCACCTGCTTCTGGCCGTTCGGCTTGTGCCAGTCGGAAGCGATCTTGGCGACAAGCTTGTTAGACGCGATGCCGGCGGAGGCGGTGAGGCCGGTTTCCTCGAAGATCTGCGCGCGGATCTCGCGGGCGATGGCGGCACCGCTGGATTGGAGGTGGGAAACGTCGAGGTAGGCTTCGTCGAGCGAGAGCGGCTCGATGAGGTCGGTGAAGCGGCCGAAGATGGCGCGGATCTGCGAACTTACGGCGCGGTAAAGCTCGAACTGGACGGGCACGAGGATGAGGTGCGGGCAGAGCGCGAGGGCTTTGAAGACGGGCATCGCGGAGCGGCAGCCGAATTTCCGAGCCTCGTAGTTGGCGGTCGTGAGCACGCCGCGGCGCTCGCTGCCACCGACGCCGACGGGCTTGCCGCGCAAGGCGGGATTCTCCCGTTCCTCGATGGCGGCGTAAAAGCAGTCCATGTCGATGTGGATGATTTTTCTCAAGGTGGCGGGCGGCAGTATCGGGGCCGGGCGCGCGGAGTGCCACCGGATTATTTCGGCGGGTGGCTGCCACGGATTGTCTTGCAAGGTCGGACCCATCCGTGGCGTTTCATGCAACATGATCCGCCCCGTCTGGTTTCTCCCTCTCGCCTTCGCCGTCAACCTGTCCGCCCGCGAGCTGCCCGCGCTGCCTGCCGCGCTTTCCGCCTATCAGTTGGTGCCGGCGCCGGAGACCACCACACCGATGCTGAAAGAAGACGACCGGCTCGCGATCTGCGGCGACTCGATCACCGAACAGAAGCTCTACTCGGTCCTGCTGGAGACCTACCTAACCGCCTGCCTGCCCGAGCTTGACATCACCTGCCGCCAGTATGGCTGGGGCGGCGAACAAGCCGGGGGATTTCTCAAGCGGATGAAGAGCGACGTGCTGCGCTTCCAGCCGACCATCGCCACGACCTGTTATGGCATGAACGATTTCCGCTACGTCCCCTACGACGAGACGATCGCCGCGGAGTTCCGGAAAAACCAGAATGCGATGGTCGATGTCTTCCTGGAAGCCGGCTGCCAGGTGGTGTTAGGTTCGTCGGGCATAATCGACACGGTGCCCGGTTGGGTGAAGTCGGCGAAGGGCACGCAGCAGGAGCTGAACCTCGCCCTCTCGCGCTTCCGCAACATCGGCGTGGAAATCGCAACCGCCGAGGGTGTCTCCTTCGCGGATCTCTATCGGCCGATGCTGCTGGCCGATCACGCGGCGAAGCAACGGTTCGGCCTGGATTTCAAGGTCTCAGGCAAGGACGGCGTGCATCCCGGCATGGCAGGCCAGCTCATCATGGCCTACGGTTTTCTCAAAGGCCTCGGCGTCGATGGAGATCTCGGCACGGTGACTTACGACGAAGCCACCGGCAAAGCCACCGCCGCTAGCGGCCACGAGGTTCTAACTACGGATAGCGGGAAAATCAAGCTGCGCAGCACCCGCCTGCCTTTTTGCGCCGGACCCGGAGCGACGGACAAGGATGACTCAATCCGCGCGGGCATGGCGTTGGTGCCCTTCGATGACGAGTTGAACCGTTTCACCTTCCGTCTCAGCTCGCCGAAAGCCGCGTCCTACACGATCACCTGGGGCGACCAAACGCGGACCTACACCGCCAAGGAGTTGGATGCAGGGGTCAATCTGGCAAAGGAATTTGACAACAACCCGCTGCTGCCGGCTTTCAACAAAATCCGCGAGGCGGTGACCAGGAAGCAGGAGTATGAAACCCGCCAGATCAAGACACTCGTGCATGGACCGGAAGGAGCCGCTGATCTCGAAGCCACCTTCGCGCTCACGGAGAAAGCCCGCGCCCCGCTGGCAAACGCGATCCTCGCCGCGAAGCAACCCGCCGAGCATGTGATCACGGTGGCGGCGGTGAAGTGAAACATCGCGCGGCCGATAGACGTATCCGACCGGCATCATGACCCGTTCGAATCTCATCTTCACCCACGGAGCCGTGTTCTCGGTGGGAATCGCGGCGGCGATGCTCGCTAACAGTTTCCGGAATCCCGGCACGGCCGCCGATCAGTCTGCGGGAGGCGCTGCCCCGGGCAGGCTAACGGCAAACACCGGACGATTCGAAATGGACGGAGCCTCCCAAAACACACGCTCATCCCGCGACGAGCGTCAGGAATCGTCGAGGAAACCAGGCGGATCCGCCGCGGACCGCCTGGCAGGCGTCGTGCGGATCACCGATACCTTCGAACGCCAGCGCGCGTTGATGGATCTGATCGACAACCTCGGCCCGGCGGAATTCGCTGGAGTCGCCGATCAATTTCGCGAGCTCGACCACCTCGGCGATTCGCGCGGGGAATATGCGCTGCTTCTCCGAGGCTGGGCCAAAGCCGACCCTCTAACCGCACTCGAGTATGTCGGCCAACACCCGGGTGGCCAACAAGGTCGCGGCACGATTCTCTCAACCTGGGCCGGAAAGGACGCGGCAGCCGCCGAACGCTGGGCGCTCGACCATCATGAAGGCGAAGGACCCAATCCCTATCTGGCCTCGGTCATCCGTGGCATCGCCGGGAACGACGTGGCCGAAGCTTCCCGCCTCGCCCAAACGCTGCCCCTGAGCCGCGAGCGCGGCGAGGCCGTGGACGCGATCACCCGGGCGCTGTTTCTCCAAGGACCCGAAGCTGCCATGGCATTCCCCGCATCGATCCGGGATGAGGCCTTGCGCGGCGGATTCGTCGCTGCGATCGCCGGTCGCCTCATCGCCAAGGATGTGAACAAAGCCGCCGCGTGGGTCGCAGCGATGGACCAAGGTGAAATCCAGAACCGCGCGGCCCGCAGTGTGGCCGACGCGCTGGCCAGGGAAGACACCAAAACAGCCGCCACTTGGGTGAAATCACTCAAACCGGAAGCCCAATCCGAGGCCGCCAGGGGCGTGATTCCAGCGATGTCCCGCGAGGACATCGCCGGGACCGCCCGCTGGGTGAGCGGGCTCGTCGGCTCACCTAACTACGACAGCGTCGTGGAGGAATTTGTGTGGAGTTGCAACACCCGGGCACCCGAGCAATCCGCCGCCTGGATCCAGGGAGTCTCCGATCCAGACCAACAGCGCCGGCTGTTCCGCCGGATGTTAGGCGAATGGGCGCAGAAGGACGCCGACGCCGTAAAGCAGTGGGTGGCCTCTAACACGGTGCCGGAAGACATCCGGCGCCGCTTCCTGCGCTGACAGCAACGGCATGACCCATCACGCGATCACGTGAAGAATGCATCTTTGTCGGGCCAACCTTCGGTGATGAAAAACCCTGTCGGCGGGATCTCCCCGGCCCGCATTTGCTCAACAGTGCCGGAATCACGGTGCGCGATAAAACCGAGCCTGCAAACCCGTCCACAAGGCATTCCGATGCCGATCGGGCGGGTCCGCCTTTTCCGAAACCATGCCATACTCCCCACCGGGCATCAATGGCCCCCAAGCATTGACTCGGTCTCCGGCATCCAGTAGGAAGGCATGTCCCTGTAGCTTGCCAAGAAGCCACCACTCACCTGCAAACCAAGGCGCGAACTTATCGAACCATGACCGAAATCCTCGACCTTTTTCTCCATCTTCCGGAGCACCTCCGCGAATTCATCAGCGCCCACGGAACGCTGGTTTACGGGTTGCTGTTCCTGATCATCTTCTGCGAGACCGGCTTGGTTGTCACCCCGTTCCTGCCAGGTGACTCCCTGCTCTTCGCCATCGGCGCGATCGCCGCAGATCCGACATCGAATCTGAATATCTGGATCGCCGCCGCCATCCTTCTGGTAGCCGCAATTCTAGGCGACACGGTCAATTACTGGATCGGTCGGAAATTCGGTGGTTGGATGATGCGGCGGTTTCCTAAGATCGTGAAGCCAAGCCATATCGAGAAGACCAACGAGTTCTTCGTCCGCTACGGCGGGAAGACGATCATCATCGCCCGCTTCGTGCCCATCGTCCGCACCTTCGCGCCATTCGTCGCAGGCTCCGGGGAGATGGATTACCGCCGCTTCATGTCATTCAACGTGATCGGCGCCTTCCTGTGGGTCGGCCTCATCCTGCCTTGCGGTTGGTTCTTCGGAAACATCCCGATAGTGAAGAAAAATTTCGAACTGGTCGTGCTGGGGATCATCTTCATTTCCATCCTGCCGATGGTCTTTGAAATCGCCCGTGCGAAGATGAAGAAACCACCGGTGATCGAGCCTGCCGAGTAGGCATCACTCCCCGGCGGCGACCCGGAAAAACTGGTGGGGATTTACCCGGGAAACAGGGACCAGGACCTGCACGGGACTTCCCGTCCCCTCGACATGCAGCGCCACGGTTTCCCACGAGCCCGCGAGCGAGTCCGAGCGCTCGATCCGATAGAATTTACCGGCCACTGTCTCCACGGTGATTTGGAAACCGCCGCCTGCGAGCGCACCCGTCGTGACCAGGCGGCTGGTTGAATCGTTAGGGTTGGTGCCCGCCAAGAATTCCTGGAGATTGGTGAATCCGTCGCCGTCGTTGTCGAGCGCTGCGTCGAGAGGATTCGCCGGACTGAGTTTGGGAGTCACGGATTCGTAAGAGTCCGGCATTCCGTCGGTGTCACCATCGACCGAAGTCACGGTGACGGGAAAGGAAAGTTCCGAGGTATCGCCGGTGGTTAGAGATGTTGCGGTGGCCGTGATTTCACGACCGGCCGCGACGATGGCAGGCAATGTGGAATTGATCACGGCACCGCCTCCAGCATCCGTGATCACCGTGGCCTCGCCGATGAAGTAACGGCTTTCCGGCGACGAAAAGAACTCGACGGTGAACGTGGTGCCGGGAGTGCTGGTTAGATTGCCGGTGATGGTCGTCCCCAATCCGAGCACCGCGGAAGCAATCACCGGAGCCGCCTGAGAGTGATTGGAGCCGTCGTAGAGGGCGATGCCTTGCCAGCCGTTGGCAAAGATCGAGTTCCGCCGGAAGGAGTGTCCGGCGGTGGGACCATCGAACAGGACGATCCCCCTGCCCGCATTTCCGGTGATGACATTGGCAGCGCCGGGCGGGGTTCCACCGATGGTGTTGGCCAGGGATCCAGCGGTTAGCCAGACGCCGTCGAACTGATTGGTGAACAGGGTGCCTGCGGTTGCCGCGGGGCCGATCCGGTTATTGCTGACGAAGTTCCCGGTGGTCCCCGCGTCGGCGATGAGGATCCCGACCGTCGCGTTGCCCGAAATCAGGTTGCCGGTGCCCGGACCGTCGCCGATGTAATTTCCAGTCGCGCCATTGAGGATGGTCGCTCCGGCAAATCCGTTGGGAATTGATAGTTCTCCGCCAGCCGTTGTGCCCATGAAGTTGGCGTGAAGTTTGTTTCCGGTCGAGCCCGGGTCGGCGATCCGGACACCCTCGGCGGCATTCCCCGAAATGACATTGCCGACGACCCAATTGCTCGATGCACCCGCCAGGATATTGAGGCCCGAGAACGAGTTGGCGACGGCCGCCGTGCCAGCTGCATTCAGTCCGATAAAGTTCCCGCGCACGGTGTTCTGGCTCACGCCGCCGCCTGTGATCCAGATTCCGGCGTCCGTGTTTCCCGATATGACATTGCGCGAACCGGCGGCCTCACCGCCGATGGTGTTGTGGTGCGCCCCGTCTATCAGGATGATGCCGCCCTTTTGGTTGGGCAGCGCGACGGTGCCCGTGACATTGGTTCCGATGTAGTTGCCGAGGATGGTGTTCGCTGTGGTGGTGGGGCCGGAAATCCAGATGCCATACTGGCTATTTCCCGAGATGACATTGCGTTCATCAGTGCCGGTTCCGCCGACGAAATTGCCGTGCGCTCCATCCAAAATCATGATGCCTTGATAGACGTTGGAAGCCGCCGCGTTTCCCGAGGAATCGACACCGAGGCTGCACCCGGAGATGCGGTTGCCGGTGGCATCGGGATAGCGCATCACCATGCCGCACCACGGGTATTGCTGCACACCGAGTCCTTTCACGGTGCAGTTGGACTCGAGAAACAAGAAGGCCGGGATTTCGCCCGTTTCCGTGATGAGCCCGGACCCGTTCACGAAGACCACCGGTTTCCCCGCATAGCCTGGCTGGGTGGTGGCGTCGATGGTCAGTCCGTTAGTGGCGAATGGTGGCAGATGACCCGTGGGCCTGATTGTGAAAACTCCGCCGGCATGGCCGGGATCGCTGGTAGGAATGTTGAAGGTGACCGTCGTTCCCGGATGATCCTGGGCATAATAAATCGCCGCACGCAGGCTGCCGATCCCGCCATCGGCGGTGGTGGTGACCACTGAAGACAGCGGGACCGGAGGCGCACCGTAGAGCGAAGCCATGTGCGCGCGATCTATTGGACTGAGCGCGACGTTGCTCAGGCGGACCTGGTATTTCTCAAAGCCGGCATTCGCCGTGATCGTGTCCACTCCGGGTGCGTTTGCATATACATTTCGTCCATAATGCATCACCGATTCGAAATCATAGTTACCGAAATGGATACCGTTGGGCAGGATATTGAACGCGCCCTGGTTCAGAGGGTCGATGCTGCCATAGTTCACCGTGATGCGGGTGTCCCTATCAGCGCGCTGGTGTTCGTGCTCAAGGCCGAATGAATGACCCATTTCATGGCAGATCTGGCCACGCGTCAGCAGGCCGATCTCGACCACCTGCGGCGCGCTGCCGGAGACGAGATTCGGGCCGTTCGCCACATATTTGAACAGCACCCATTGCGGCTCCGAGGTTCGCTCGACGAAATGCACGTTGGCCGCGAGTTCATACTCACGAAGTCCGTCGAGGTAAGCTTGACGCTGATCGACTGTTAGCGTGCCATCGAACTCATAAGGGACCACCCCGCCCGGCCACGGCACGGCTCCAGGGAGATGCAGCCCGGCCGCAGCGAACGGCGTCAGAAACGCGATGATAGCAACCGTCGCCAAGATCCCGGACACCAACCGCCGGCTCATCATTCCCGCCACTGGCTTGGCTCTCATTGGATGATCACCCATGGCTGGACATTACAAGAAACTGGCTGCCGTGAATAGGATTTCCTCAGCCCGGATCAAAATGCCAGCTTCCAGCTCATTCCGAGGAAGACAAACAGCAAACACGGCAGCACAAACAACACTCCTGCGGCGATTCCCCCGCGAGCGCCGTGCAATCGCCAGCCGAGATAGGTCGCGAGTTGCTGGGCCTCCGGTCCCGGCAGCAACATGCAGAAATTCAGCGCGTGAAGGAAATGATCCTCCTACAACCACCGCCGCCGCCCGACGATTTCCTTGTGCATGATCGCGATCTGCCCCGCCGGCCCGCCGAAGCTGATCCAACCGAGCTTGGACCAGAACCGCAACGCTTCGCGGAAGCTTGGAACCGGCGGCACGGCGAGTTTCAACAACGCGGGTGTCTTCACCCAGTCCGGCGGCACCGGCAACTCCACGTTCGGCATCGGTTTCAGCAACACCGGCACGGTCAACGTCAACAGCGGCACGCTCGCCTTCAACGCCGGCCTCACCCAACACAGCACCACCACTCTAACCGGCGGCACTTGGGACGTGACAAACGGAGCCGCAATCACGATCTCCACCGGCAGCAACATCACCACCAACCAGGGTAATGTGACGCTGGATGGAGTGGGTTCCAGCTTCGCCAAACTCACCACCGCGCTAACCACCAACCAAGGCGACCTCACCTTGAAAAACAACCGCGACCTCACCACGGCGGGCAATTTTTCCAACAGCGGCACGTTACGAATCGAGAACTCGACCACGTTACTAACAGTCAACGGGACTTGTTCCCAAAGCAGTGGCGGCACCACTCTCGTTGGCGGCGCGCAGCTCACCGCCAGCAGCTTCAATCTCAACGGTGGTACCCTCGTCGGCATCGGCACAATCAATGGCAACCTCGTCTCCACTGGTTCGCCGCTGGTGACACCGGGGCTTTCCGCAGGATCGCTCACGGTGAGTGGCAATGCCACTCTCTCCGGAACGCTCGCGATCGAAATCGGCGGGCTCGTTCCCGGGACGGAGCATGATCAACTCCTGGTCGGCGGCGGCCTAACCGTCGGCGGGAATCTGCCGCTCGCCTTGATCAATGGCTTCATCCCCACCTACGGCCAGAATCTAACGCTTGCCAATGCCGGTTCCGCGATCAGCGGCGGTTTTGCCAATGTGGCCAGCGGCGGGCGCGTGGTCAGTGCCGATGGCATTCATTCGTTCTCAGTCCACTACGGGCCGGACAGCCCCTTCGGCAGCGACAGGATTGTGCTGTCGGGGTTTTCGGACAACCTCGCGCCGGTCCTCACGCTACCCTCCAACATCACGCAGGAGGCCACCGGACCGGCTAGCACGCCCGTCACCTTCGTGGTTTCGGCGAATGACGCGATCCAAGGCCCGGTTACCGCGACCGCCACTCCCGCCAGTGGCAGTGGCTTCGTCCTGGGAGCCACCACCGTGAACGTGACCGCTTCCGACGTGGGTGGAAACACGGCGAACAATAGCTTCACCGTCACCATCGTGGATACCACCGCACCGCAACTTACCGTGCCCACATCGCCGGTGCTGGCAACCACGATTTCAACCGCGGGAGCAGCCGTGAATTTCAGCATCAGCGCCACCGATGTTGCGGATCCAACTCCCATTATCGTCGCCACGCCTGGCAGCGGAAGTAATTTCCCGCTGGGAGACACGCAGGTGAACGTCACCGCCACCGACGCCTCCGGGAATCAAACGACGGGCAACTTCATCGTCCGCGTGACGGGCTTGCCGGACATCGGCATCCAGGAAACCGCGGGAGCGGAGATCGCCGACGGCGGCGGCACGGATCTCGGACCCGTTTCCCTTGGCAAGTCCGCTCAGGTGAAATCGCTCACCGTCCGCAACGACGGAGCGGCGGCTCTTGCCTTGGGTGCCATCACCTTGGACGGCTCCCCGCCGTTGGATTTTGTCACCACTTCTCCTGTGGCCAGCTCGCTGGCTCCCGGTGAAAGCACGACCTTCTCGGTGACCTTCACCCCCACCGCCATCGGCCTGCGGTCCGCAGCGCTCCATCTTCCCAGCAATGACCCGGACGTGCCCGAGTCCATCTTCGACATCAACCTAACCGGCACCGGTTTCGACATGAAGCTATCTGCGGTGACACTGGTTCCCGCCAGCCCCTCCAGCCCCGCCTCGATCTCAGGCAGCATCACCGGCGGTCCGCCAAACAGCACCGTGCGTGTTGAAGCCTCCACCGACTTCGGCCTCACCGCCCCTTGGGTTTCCATCTTCTCCGTCCCTCTGGATGCAACCGGTTCGGGATCGATCAACGGAGCGACCGACCCTGGCAGCACGGGTGCGGCAAGGGATTTTTTCCGGCTCGCGTTTCCGTAACACCCCTCCCCGCAGTTTTGCTCCAGCGACCGGGCCACCGCCACAGGAATCGAGACGGTGAGATCCATAGACTCCGAGTGGGAGCGCGTGACGGTTCAAGAGGGTGCCACCGGCCAGCCCGCCCGCTTCGGACGGGTGAAGGTGAGTTCGTCGGGAGATTAATCTTCGGGCCATCTGCTCAAGCGGCAACATTGCGCGGAAGCCCGCTGCTACTTTTCGTTCTCCACCGCGCTCACGGTCGGCCAGCAACCGCGCAGGCTACCGTAGTGGATTTTCAAGTCCGGGTTCGCGCCGATCCAGCCGGGCTCTCCCTTTTCATTCACGAAGGCCACGCCGATGGGCATATCGAGCTGGGTGTCGGCGAGCCTGACGATTTCCTCGTCGGCCTTGTCGGAGATGGTGATCCATTCCATTTTCATCTCGATGGGATCAAGTTTCCGGGCGCGGATTTTTTCCATTTCCAGCGGATCGATTTTCGCGAAGCGCTTCATCATCTTGAGCAGGAAAAGCGGGCTGTAACCCTCATCCTTCCCGCAGGCGGCCCAGACGATTGCCTCCAACGGATAGATGCGGGAAAGCTCCAGAATGTCGATGTAGTCGCGGGTCTCGGTGCGGGCGCAGAGAGCGAGGGCCTTGTTGACGGCCATGTCGAACATGTGAAGCCGCCAGCCGAGCTGCGGATCGGGAACGATTGGGAAGAACCGGAAGGCCGAATCGTGCGCCCAATCCAGGGCGACTTCTTCACCGTTCCGCCGGACGACCGCTTTCCGGAAGGAACTTGGCTGTGACCAGTCGCCGTATTTCAGGGCTTTCTCGACCTCATAGCCGGCGGCCTCCAAAGCGGCGACATCACGCAGGCTGTGCTGATCCAAGTCCACAATGGCATCGTGGAACATGTCGAAATCATTGGAATATCTCGCGGATTCCTCGCTGGCGTTGAGGACGAGTCCGCCGGCGAAATGACTCTCCTCGGAGCGGTTGCCCACGATGACGGCGAGAACCTCGCCCTGAAATTTCGTTAGAGGCATCGTTGCAGTTCCTGGGCGGCGCGCCAGGCACGCCAATTTCCATACTCGCGCAGGTGCTCGACAACCAGACGCACATCCCCCAAACGGCTGACCCTGGCTTCGGGATGCCAGAACCAAAAGCAATGGACGCCATACTCACGCACCAGAGCCTCAGCCCTCGCGATCAACTCGGGTGGCGCGGGTGTTTGATCCAAATCTGTCGTTACCGAAACCATGGCGGGAAAAACCTGACACATCACGCGGGCGGAAGCAAGCCGATGACCGATCATGAAACATGGCGGACAAGAGTGTCCGCACTCCCTACTTTATTTCCTCCAACCACGCCTCATCCGGCATGGCATACGGGCGGAAGGTTTCAAGCGTGCCAAAGTGTTCGTTATGAAACAGCGCGCGGTGAAGGCCGAGCGTGGTGGCGGCCGGCGAGTCAATTAGATTCGAGGAATCGTTGGCGCTCATCTGGAACAGCACGCGCATTTCGAACTCGGCCATCAGCTTGCGCGGGATCCAGCGGCTGACGTTGTTCCACGTATCGGTGGCGGCGAGCACGTGCATGCCGACGGGGCCACCCTCTCCTAGCAGATTGGCGAAGACCTGTGACGGCGTGGTTCCGGCGGAGGCGTCGTCGTCCATCGAGAAACGGAATTCGTCGTCGGGACGCAGCGATTTGAAGCGCTGGAGATCGTGGACGATGAGGAAAACTTCCGGTGCATCGCGGCCTGACGATGGACCGCGGTCTTCCAATTCCTTGGATAGATCCGACATCAGTGCCGGAACTTCGGCAGGTCCGCCGATGCGGATTTTGTGGGGCAGGGTAGCGGCAAGCTTCTGGAAAAAACCATCCGCGCCGTTGTCATAGGCGTGGGGATCGAGGATCACGAACTCAACCTGCTCCGGCGGATACTGGGCGGCGAGGGAAACGATGCTGATGGCCAGCAACGACAACGCGCGCTCGGCGGACTGGCCGACGACTAACAAGTGACTGCCGCTCTGGCGCTGGAACTGCGCTTCGGTCGGGCCCTTGATGGAATTCGGCGCGCCCAGCCAGGCGCGGGCGGTCACCGGGCGGGCGGATGGCTTGGCGGAAAGCAGCTTCTTCAACTCCATGTTGTCTCGGACGTCGGCAGGAGCGTTTCCTTCGAAAATAATTGGTGGTGGCGGCAGTTTGCCGGCATTTGAGGCAAGCGCGCTGACTTGATCGAGCACGGCATCGCGCTCTTCCTCGGGCAGCCAGACGATTTGGAACGGGCTGTTAGCAGCGAACGCGCCGGCCTGGTCGTTGTAAATCCCCTCGCCCGGCCGGGTGAGCATCCGAGGCGCGGGATTGTCGTCCTCCATGATCAGGGCGGCGTCGGCCTCGTTGCACTGGAGCGCGATGCGGATGACCATCTGGCCCAGCGTGGCGCGAGCCAGGGTGTAGGCACCGCCGAGGGTTTGCGAACCGAGGATGACATGGATGCCGAACGCGCGGCCCTGTCTAACAATCCGATCCAACAGCAGCGAGGCCTCCTGCGCGACGGAGTCGTCCTCGGTGAAGAATTCCTGGAACTCGTCGATGAGCAACAGGCTGCGCGGCAGCGGTTCGTGGCCGGCGGTGCGTTTGTAGCCCGCGACATCCTGTGCGCCGGCCTTGCGGAACAACTCGCCGCGGCGCTTGAGTTCGACATCGATCCGCTGCAGCACGCTGAGCGCGAATTCCCGGTCGCTCTCGATAGCGATAACCCGTGCGTGCGGCAGGTGCTTGGCGGCGTAACACTTGAACTCCACGCCCTTCTTGAAATCGACCAGATAGAACTCCACCTGCTCGGGACTGCACCACAACGCGAGGTTGGTGATGATGACATGAAACAACGTGGACTTGCCGGATCCCGTTTTCCCTGCAACCAGCGCGTGCTGGCGGGTCCCCTTCCCGATCGCCAACATCTGGAGCTTTTTCGCACCGGTGCGGCCGATCGGCACGCGTAGTTCGTCGGTTGTGTCGGACTGCCAGATCTCTTCCGCCGGCGGCGCGATGTGGGCAAACGGCACCTGCACGCGGTTGGAGTCGATGCTCGCCCTGCCGATCCGATGGACCAGCGTGATCGAATCCTCATGCGTCGGCGGTGGATCGAAGACCACCAGATCCGCGCCCGGCAGCGCGTCTGCCAGATGGAAGACACCGTCGCGCAAGGTGACCCGCAGGCAGGCGCGGCGCAGTTCATCCTCGAGCGCGGTATCGGTTGGCGGCTGGCGCAAATCCCGTTGAATCAACAGATTCACACCGCAGCGCGCGCCGCTGGAGGCGATTGATAGAAGGCGCTTGCACGACGTTTCGCTGAAGGCGGAGGGAAACCCGGCGATGACAAGGAAGCGGTATTTCTCGGCGACGGAGCCTGCCTGTTCGTTGTATTCGGTGATGTTCGCATACTCGTTGCGGAGATACATCTGGATGACCTTCTCGATGTGCTCGTTGAGTTCTGCCAGACGCTCCTCGATCTGCGTGCTCTGGGTCCATATCCGGTGATTGATCAGGGTTTCCTCGTAGTCGGCGAGGTGCATGAGACCGGCGAAATCCTTGCCCAGTCCGACTGGATCGATGAACACGAACGAAGCGCGCCCCGGCGGGTGAGAGGCTAACAAGCGCAACGCGATGGCATTGAGCGCGAGGGTCGCGGCACCATCGCCGGTCCCATCGCTTTCGATCGTGATGGATCCTTGGTCGGGAAATCCCAACGACAGCGGCACCGCCAGTTCCGTGCTATCAGGCAAGGCCAGCCGCGGGTCATGCGGCAGGCCGCCGGCGAGCTTCGCCGGGTCCACCTTGACCTGCCCGATCCGGACCGACAGCGGAGCCTCGTCCGGCGGCGTCCAGTTCCCGCAAACCTCGGTCGACCATGCTGGAAACCTGGCGAGCGAATCCGCTTCCGACTCCGCCAGTGACTGATAGACCGGCAGCACGTCGTTCTGCCAAGGGATGGTTAGCGAGTCGATCTCGTCATCGACTGCGGACTCGACCTCGGCATTCGCCCGTGCCCGAGCAGTTTCGGTGATTCCGGTCCGTTCGTCCGCTTCCGCCTGGACAAACTCAAGCGCCCGCGCGTGCTCGGCATCGATCTTCGCAAGTTTCCGGTGGTGGAGTTTTTCCAGTCTCGCGGGAAGCCGGGCAAGCTGGCGTTCGAGCTTTTTCTGGCCCTCGCTCATGCGGGCTTTCCACTCGCTATCGGATTCGCGGAACGTCTCGCCGAGGTTCTGCCCCTCCTCGGCTTGCTCCTTTTGGATCTCCGCATCGAGTGCGGCCAGCCGCGCGGTGGATTCCTTTTCCGCGGAGCTTTCCAACAACCGTGCCGCAGCCAGCGATTCCGAAGCGCGGCGGACGGTCGGAAGCGACAACACAAAACCTAACACCCAAATTCCCAGCAACAGTACTTCCGCGATGAGCAGCGACGGCAGGATGGGTCCGATTCCGGAACTGCCGTGACGCAATGCCCACCACAGATGCGCACCGCCGATGATCGAGGCTAACAGCCACAGCGGGATGAAACGGAAAAACCTGGCCAACGGAAGTTCCTTCGCTTTGTCCACCGCCGCGCGGGCATCGTCCAACCTTGCGAGCAACGCCTCGCGCAGTTTCTCCGGGGTGCCCGAATGATCCAGGTCCACCGCAAGCGCACGCTTGCCGTTGAAACGGTTAGCCACCTGCAGTTGATAGGAGCGCAAGGCTTTGAGCACTTCGATCCGCAATCCCCGCCGGACCTTCCGGTCGGCGGTGATTTCGGATTGAAACGCCTGATGCGTTTCTTTCGCCAGGGCCAGTTCCTGCTGCCGGGCCTGGCGGTTCTTCATGATCGATCCCTGGACCTGGCCGATCTTGCGGTCCTTCACCACTTGGACACGATGCGCCAGAGCCCCGCGGCTGTTGTGATAGGCCTGATGGATCTTCCTGTCACGCGCTTCGACGACGGCTTGCGCGTCATCGATCGCCTGCTGGCGAACCGCCGCGAGTTCGTGGATCCGGCGGGTCAACTTGTCCGCGTCGCCTTCGTCGCGCTGGATCATCTCCCGGCGGACGGCGAGCAAGCGCTCGGCCCGTTCCTTGATCATTGCCTTCTCACGGGTTACGACGGAGGTAACACCGGATTTGAGATGATCGAGCTGGCCCTGCACGGAGCGGAGATCGGTGGATTCAGTCGCAGTCTGCATGAACTTGTTCTAGCAATTGGTCGAGCTCGTCGATGACCCGGAGGGCTGAATTCACGCTATTCATCAACTCGGATAGATACAAGTCATCGAATTCCTGCGCCTTGCGGTCCCGCCATGAAAACTTCGTCTCGCCCCATCGCGCCTGAAGCTGGCGGGTGGCCAGCGTGAGCAGGCCCTTGCTGCCGGACATGCTCACGGCTCACCTCCTGTTTCTGTTGGAGCGGGGGCGGCTGGCTTGGCCGGAAGATTTTTCTCCGCGTAAGCTTGCAGCGCCTTGATCGATTCCCCTAGCGAATAGACGCCCTTGGGCAGTTGCTGACCGACCAGATGGAACATCGGGTCGAGCTGGCGCAGCAGTGGCGTCGCGCGGTTCTCGAAGGTCTGCCGCCATTTCTTAACGACTCGCATCTTTTCCTCCGCCTCCTCCAGCTTTCGTTTGGCTTTAAGCACGTTCATCCGTTGGAATGCGTTCGCCGCCTGCGGGTTGGTTAGATTGGCGCTGTAAAGTTCCTGTTCCGCCTGATGGAGATTCTTCATCCACAGCTTGACCTGCCCGGCCCAGTGCTGGGCGCGGTCGGTGTCGAGCCAGGTCTGGGTCCGCCGGACGTCGCCTTCCATGTCCTCCAGCGCGACGCGGGCCTTGGCGATGTATTGGATCAAATCCGCGCGAAACGCTTCGAGCGCGTCGATCGAGGATATTTTGACTTGGTCGGACATCGCGGGGCTCAGCGCTGGTCGAGGTATTGCTGGATCCGCTCGGCCTTGCGCAGGAGGTAAGGCGTGTGGCGGTCGGAGAGTTCCAGGAACGACTTCAGGGTCTTCATCAACTGGGTGAATTCCGCGGCGAATTTTTCCTGTTCCTGATCCTGCCAGGTGTCGCCGAGCGCCGTGAAACGGGCCATCAGCGAGCCGGTCCGCTCGCGCAAATCGCCATTGAAACGCTTCAACTCCGCGGCAAAGCGGCGGACCTCCTCGGGATCGATGATGGCTTGTGACATGGTGGGTTCAGGGTTTCTCAGTTCACTGCTATTCGTTGTAATCAGACTCGCTTTTCCTGAGATGCCAATTTGATTCTCGGGGCCCCACCATATTTTTCACCTGACTGGCGGTCAATGACCGGCCATCTGCCGGAACCTTGACAGGAAACGTCCGTCTGACGATCGTCTGCCGATGAGATTGTTAGTGCTGTGGATCTTTTCGGCGTTCGCTGCGAGCGCGGAAACCTTGGAAATGTTGATCCTCGAAGTGGATCAACGGCTGGTGGAGCCAACCTTGGCGAAAGCCCTGGGCAAAGACCGGGGCGAGTTGGACGACACCATCGGCAAGCTCCGTAAACTTGCCGGCAAGGGTGTGGTGGAACACGCCGCGATCTCGCTTGAAGTCATCCGGGCGAAGTCCGATGCGATTTCGAAGGACCTGAAGGCCAGCCCCCCCACAGCAGATGAATCGCACCGAATGACGGTAGGCCATCAACTCCGCTGGTATGACCTCGACAAGCGGCGCGAACTCACGCTGAAAATCTTCGAGTCGCCCACAGTGGTTCCTGAATATAAATTTTTCCTCCTGCACAATCCGGATGGTCGCTGGTCGCTTTCCACGGCGCTGGCCACGCAAAAGGGGGCGTTATTGATCTTCGAAAAAGTCGCGGGTCGCGAGGATCGATCCACGCCTGCGGAATGGGCGCTGGCCGCCATTTCCGAGGCCAAACCCGCAAGCCCCGCGGTGCCGTCCGCTCCGGCCCAATGGTTCACCAACCCGCCATCACCTTACGTTGCTTTGCTCCGCCAACCACCCGACCGGCCGGAAGCCGGGCGCGGCTGGGTCTTGATCAACCCGCGCCAATACAACGCCGGCTTGAAGGGATTCTTCGATTCGTCGGCACGCTTCATGGCCCTTCGCGGGTATCAGGCCCGAGCTGGATTGATTGGAGTCGAGGTCGCCATGAACGTGATCGTGGACAGCAGAACCGCGGGACTAACCACCGAGAAAGGCGATCAATTCATTTTTCTGAATCCACTCGATCAACCGATATCGGCAACCGAACCCTTTGAGGCTTCAGTTCAAGATCTGAGGCGCCATGGAGATTCCGTGACCAGCACCGCTGTGCCAAGCAAGCATCCCACCCGTTATCTCCAGACGCTGTTATTCCGGCAGCCATGATCCGAGGATGCCAGGTCAGAGGCGATAGGACCATCCATCAACAGCGCAGTGCCGGGCGGTGCAGCAGTGTCGGCGCTGTTCCGGGAGTTCGCCCACGCTGACCCTTTGAGACGCAGTGGAATTCGAGGATTAAACAGACGGAAGGTGCTTGCACGCCCCCGGGATGAGTCACCTTTTCCGGCACATCTTCAACTAGGCCGAAAGGATGGAGGAATCGCGACTTTCGCGGCCGGACAATCGCACCTTGACCCGGACGGCCCGGCCCTTTACCTACGCCGCCGTATGGGATTTGACACACTTGGGCTCTCCGCAGCCGTTCTGGAAGCCATTGAGGAGTCCGGTTATACCACGCCAACGCCGATCCAGGCGCAGGCGATTCCGCTCATCCTCGCCGGACGCGACCTCATCGGCGCGTCCCAGACAGGCACCGGAAAGACCGCCGCCTTCGCGCTTCCCACCCTTTCCAAGATCGAGAAACTCGGTAAACCGCAGATTCTCGTCCTCGAGCCCACCCGCGAGCTGGCCCACCAGGTAGCCGAGCAGTTTGAAAAATACGGCAAGCACACCGGCCTCAAGGTCGCGCTGCTCTACGGTGGCGTCGGCCTCGGCACCCAGTCCGAGCAACTCGCCGCCGGCGCCGATATCGTCGTTGCCACGCCCGGTCGTCTCGTCGATCACTTTTACCGCACCACCATGCGCTTTGGCGAAATCAAGGTGCTCATCCTCGACGAAGTGGACCGCATGCTCGACATGGGATTTCTCCCTCAGGTCCGGAAAATCGTCAACCTCTGCCCGTGGGAAGGCCGTCAGACGCTGTTTTTCTCGGCCACCATGCCACCGGCGATCCAGACCTTCGCCCAATGGTGCCTCACCGATCCGCTCAGCATTGAGATCGCCCGCACGTCGATCCCGACCAGCGTCACCCATGCCTTCTATCCGGTCGCCATGGACCAGCGCGACGAGTTGCTGCTGGAGCTTCTCAAACAAACCGAATACCACTCGGTCATGATCTTCACCCGCACCCGCAAGGAGGCGGACCAGCTCCCCTCGCTGATCAAATCCACCGGCCAGCCGACAGTCGCCGCCATGCACTCCGACCTCAATCAGGTGGACCGCATGAAGGCCCTCGCCGGATTCAAGGCAGGCGATTATGAAATTCTGGTCGCCACCGACGTCGCGGCGCGCGGCATCGATATTTCCGGCGTCTCCCACGTCATCAATTACCGCGTCCCGGAAAACGCCGAGGACTACGTCCACCGCATCGGGCGCACGGGCCGCGCCGAGGCCGAGGGCGACGCTTTCACCATCCTGACCGCCGACGAACTGGATTACGCGAAGTCGGTGGAAATCTTCATCGATCAGAAAATCCCCCACCGCAAGCTGGAGAACTTCGCCTACATCTACACCGCGCTGCTCGACGAGTCACCCATCAAACCGGTCCGCAGGAAAAGCACTGGCGGTGGCAAAAAGCGGCGTTAGCAGCCTCTTTCGAACATCCGCCCCACAGGGAGCGGGCTTCATGATCGTGGCCGGGCGAGAGCGCATGGCGAATTCCCTCCATCAGATGCCGCCTTGATCACCGGCAGGTTTCCGCATACACTGGAGACAATCGAACCCGACGGCATCGCTTCATGGAAAACTCTCCCGACATGCCCTCCCTTACCATCGTTCCGGAAGCAAAACCCGCCCCATCCGAATGGCGCGAGTGGC
>JBGSOI010000192.1:0-6835 GCA_041739215.1 Akkermansiaceae bacterium | reverse complement strand
CGCTCGACGTGGCCGCCCGCAGCGTCGCTGGCACCGTGGACGTAGCCGCGCTTCGCACCGCCACCGGCAAGGACGCAGGAGAAAACTCCCGGATGGTGGCCCCGACCGCTGCCGTCGAACTGCGGCTTGCGGCCGAATTCGGTGGCGACGACCACCATGGTGCTTTCGAGCAATCCGCGGGAGTCGAGGTCGCTGATGAGGGCTGCGAATGCGGTGTCGAATTCCGCGCCGCGGTCCTCCATTCCACCTTCGATGTCTTTGTGCATGTCCCAACCGCCGCTTTCGACTTCCACGTAACGGACGCCGCCCTCGATCAGGCGGCGTGCAAGCAGGCAGCCTTGGCCGAAGCGGTTTTTGCCGTATTTCGCCCGCAGATCTTCGGACTCTTTTTTCAGATCGAAACATTCGAGGTCCTTGCCTTTCATGAGGCGCAGGGTGCTGTCGAAGAAATCATTGTAAGCGGCCACTTCACTGGTCTTCACGGTGTTGGTGAATTTGCGATCCATGTCACCGAGCAGCGCGAGGCGTTTTTCCATGATGGAAGCATCCGCGCTGGAGGCGGCATTCCGGAGGCCTTCGTCCGGATCGAGGATCGGCAGCGGGCTCATGGTGGCGGGGAAAAATCCGTTGCCATGATTCGACGGGCGGTTGATGCAGACGCTGCTCGGCAAGGTCGGGTGGCTGGCACCCAGATAGTGCTGCGCCCATGCGCCGAACGTGGGATGCACGATGGTGCCGCGCTGTTCGAAGCCGGTGCGCATCAGATAACGGGCGGGTTCGTGCACGCCGACCTTGGCGGTCATGCTGCGGATGACAGTGATCTTGTCGGCGATTTTAGCGGTTTCCGGGAGGAACGAGGAAATCTGGAAGTCGGCCTTGGTGTTCAAGGCGTCGCCGGGACCTTTCGACGCGCCGGCCTTGGGATCGAAGCTGTCGATCTGGCTCAACCCGCCGGAAAGCTGAAGCATGATGACCGCCTTTGCCTTGCCAAATCCCGGAGCTCGGGCCGTGGTTGGAGCAGCGGAGACGGCCTCGGCGGCGAAGAGATTTTCGCCCGGCAGGAACGGCAGCAAGCTGATACCAAACGCCGTTTTGGCCATCCGCTCGACGAACGAGCGGCGGGAGATTTCATTGAGTCGGAGAAGATCGGATTTCATGATGGGCGGGATCAAGGGATGAACAGAAATTCGCGGGAATTGAGGAGCACCCAAGCGAGGTCGGGAACGTCGAGACCGGCTTTCAGCGCGGCGGTTGCTTTTGCCATTTCATCGGAGTTCGGCGGACGGCCGAGGAAGCTGAGATAGAGCGATGAAACGTTCTCCGCCGGGGTGGCGGCTTTCGCCGCGCTGCCGAGCGTGGCGGATCGGCCGGTGATCATTTCCTGCACCGGGCCGTTCATGAGTTGCAGCATTTGGGGGACGCTGCCGTCGGTGGTGTTGGTGTCGGAAACGAGGCGATCGCTCTGGCCGAAGAGTCGCAGGAAATGATTTTCCGGCGCGGGTTGCTGCAATTCGCTGGCTCGGGCGAGGACCAACCCCGAGCGAATCTGCGGCGTGCCACCTTCGTAAAAAGCCGCGAGCGCCCGGGGGTTGATTTTGCCGCCCTTTTTACCACCGCCGCCGCCTCGCATGGGATTCCCGTCCGCTTTCATGTCGGCGATCATTCTGACGACAGTCTCGGAATTGATCTGGCTGTCGGGGACGACCGTCTTCTGGAGATCGTCACCGCGGCGAAGGAGGATGTGGTCGGCATCGTCGCCGCAGGTGAGCGTAATGATCGAGTCCCACGCCTGCTCGGCGCTCATCCGGCGCAGCGTCGGTCCGGGGAAACGGTAGGTCTTGGGGTCCTCCGGCGCTTCGCTGGCCTGGCGCTGATAGGCAGCGGTGTTAAAAAGGATGCGCTGGAACTCGCGCAGGTCGAACTTCGCCTGCTTCATGTAAGTCGTGATTTGAGCGAGCAATTCCGGGTTGCTCGCCGCCTTCGGATCATCGAGATCGGACACCGGTTCCTGCACCGCGATGCCGAAAACCTTTTTCCACACCCGGTTCGCAATGGCGGCGGCGAACCGCGGATTTTCCGGATGCACCATCCACGCTGCAAATTGATTGCGGAGTTGCGATGGCTTCACGTCCTCGAGCAGGTAAGCAGGGTTGGTTTTGTCGGCGGCGCTCCACTTGATCAGCTCGGGCGTCGCGAATTCACCCGGTTTCGCATCCTTGTATTTGTAATCCGCCGGAAACTTGAGGCGGTTGGTCGGCAGATCCACCAAGTTGTAGGCATTCGGGGCCAAGAGTTGGTTGATCACGCCTTTTCCCGCCTGCGGAAGGGTCGCGCTCTTCGCGAGGCGACGGGTCTTTCGGTAAACATCCTCATGAAAACCGTCGGTCGCGCCGAAGAACGCTGCCATGCTGTAGAAATCCCGCTGCGACCAGTCGGCGGACGGGTGATCATGGCACTGCGCGCAGGAAACATTGGCACCGAGAAATGTCGTCAACAGATTGGACACTCCGTCGAGCGGCATTTGGGCGTCGCGCAGCAGGAACCCCGCGGCTCCGTTTTCGTTGAGCTTGCCGTCGGCGGTGAGCATCTCGCGCACCATCCCGTCCCACGGTCGGTTCATGGCGATCTGGTCCTTGAGCCAATCTTCGTAGAGGAAGGCTTTCGCGCCTTTGCCGTAGTCGTCTTTGACCCGCAGCATGTCGGCGAGCCAATTGTACATGTGCATCGTGTAGCCGGGCGAATTGAGCAGCGTGTTGATCAAAGCCGCGCGCTTGCCGGTCGCAGGGTTGGCGAGAAACGTCCGCGTCTCCTGCTCGGTGGGGATCCGCCCAACGGTGTCGAGGTAAAGCCGGCGCACCCATTGCGCATCGCTGGTTGGCGGATTGGTGGCCGTCCCGCTTTGCTTGAGTCCGGCATCGATCGATTCGTCGATCCGGGCCGCCGCTTTGGCGATGACCTCCTGCGCCATCGGCGGTCGCGGTTGGGCGCTTTTACAAGCTTGAGCAAATTGTTGATCCTCCGCGCTCAGGCGGACCATCGGGAACCGCGTGATCCGTTTATCGGCCTGCTCCACGGTGACGATCCCGTTTTCCAGCGCCTTGAATTTCGCCTCCAACTGCTCCCCGCTTGACGACGTCCAAGTGTGCAACCCACTGGAGGCGGTGGGCACCTTGACCGGTGGCTCTGCCGGCGCTTCGGCCACGGGATCCGCCTGCCGATTCTTCTTTTTCTTCCCCGGAGGTGCCGCGAACAGGACTACGGATGTCGCGAAAAGCGCCGTGCCGACGAGTAAGGATGAGCGTTTCATGGATTGGGTGACGGGCGTTTAAACTCCGCGTGTGCTCCTAGGTCGCGCGAAGTTTGAAGTTCCTAACCCCAATCGATCCGCTTGAAGATCGCCCGCAGTTTTTCTCCCTTCCGGGGGTGAATGAAGCGCACCCACACCAGCTTGCCCTCGAGATGGGCGGCGAAGTCCGGGTGATTTCCCCGATTCTGTGAAGCAGGACCGTGGCGCGCGCAGTTGGTTAGAATTGCCTTGAGCCGGTCGAACTCGCGGCGGTCGATGTTCGGCTTTTCGTTGAGCACGAGACTTGCCGCGTGTTGTTTCCGGCCTTGCCGCAGAACGCGTGTCTTGTGGTGGTTCGGACGGAAACCCTCCTCGATGATGATCGCTCCCACCGCCACTTCGAAGCGCCGCGCCTGCCGTGCGAAATCCTCACCACCCGAGAAAAGCAGGTCGTCGGCATAGCGGGTGTAGTCCGCGCCTGCTACCTTCGCCAAGCCTGCTAGACGGCAGTCGAGACGGAACGCGCTGAGATTCGCCAAAGCCGGGGACGTCGGCGCCCCTTGCGGCAGATGGGGCGTCGCCAGGCGACGGCGTTCCGGCCAGGCGAGCGGTTTCTCCTCCAGGATCGACGACGGCGCGGCGTGGGTTGTTAGGCGGCTGAGCGCGCGGGCGACTGACTCCGGATAACCGGCAGTTAGGAAGACCGAAAGAACCCGTGCGAAGGTGATCGACGGGAAAAAATCCTCCAGATCAAAGCGGACTAACAGGACCTTGCCTGTGTGTGGAGCCACAAAATCACGGACCGAACATCCAGGCCTGAATCCAAGTGCCGCCTCATGCGGCGGGATGGCGTGGAGGATTTTCCGCAACACCTGCCGTTGCGCGAACTTCAGCAGCACTTTCGGACTCTCAATCAACCGGAAGCACCCGCTCTTCGGCTTCACTTGCCAGCGATGGCGATAGTGCTCCGCGTTTCGTGAAATCAACCAGCCGAGATCGTCCGGGTGCAGCCGCAGCGTGTCGGCAAGATCTCCCAACGTCGTGATTTCCGGGATTTCCCAAGTCCTCGGAGCCCCCGCCGCCGGGGCCATCTGCGGCGTGACATGGCTGATGGAAATCCTACCCCGGCCCTCCGTCCAGGCTTTGATGAATCCCTCCTCCGCCCGAATCCGCTCGGCGATCCGCCGCACCGTCGGCCGCGGAGCCTCGCCGAATTCCAAACTCAGCTTTCTCGCCAGCGACGCCAGCCAACGCGCCTTTCTCAAGTCCCCCACCAACGGCTTGGCCCGCGCCACCAGCGCCTCGCGATCCTCCATCGGCCCCGCCGTTAGAGCGGTGGCCAGGCGGCGGATGTGATGGGCTTGCGAGGACATCGGAAAAAGTGCGAATGCGGAGAAGCACCGCGCCCCAACGCGTCCTGTCCGGCGCGGGCGGTCTCACGCGGAAGCGTGATTCGGCCCTCGCCTCGTGATGCCTTGGTTCGTCGATCCCCCGGGGTAACCCCGGAGAGGCCGCATGATTTCCACACGACCGGCTTGGAGCACGGACCTCTCCGCAATTCGCTGCTGGAGGATGGCGGGTGGAGGAGAAGGCGTCAACAATCCCCCTCCTCTCACGCGACATCAATCTTCGGTCTCGCCATTCAATCGCTCATTCACGGAGCTTCCGCCGGCTTTGCAGGATCAGGGCAGCAGTTGCAGCGGCGCATCAGCGTCCCCGGCATCCGTGGGAGCTTGGCGGATTTTACCGGTGGCTTGGTGCGCTTTCAGCCGCAGGCCCACGCTGACAATGGCTTCGAGAGCGGGTTTGAGCTCCATCCCAAGCGCGGTGAGATGATATTCCACGGTGGGCGGCGAAGTTTCCCGCTCCGTGCGTCCGACGATGCCTGAGTCCATCAATCCCCGCAGGCGTTGTGTGAGCATCTTGGCGGAGACGCCCGCAAGATCCTGTTTCAGCTCGGTGAAACGGCGGGGAGAAGCGCTGAGATACCAGATGATGTTCGGCGTCCATGCACCGCCCAGATAACTCATGCAGACCTTGAGCGGACAGTTGTCTGGAGGAGGCGGGACGCGATTCTTTCTTCTGGGGACCATGGCGGATGGCGGGTGGTTACCGGATGGTGACCGCAATCCATCGCCCGGTCAACCCGCGTGGTTTACAAAAGTAACCACCCAGCCAAATCTACGCCACCGGGAGCCACAATGGGCCGGTAAACAACATCGAATCAGAAACCATGAATGTCATCGAATCCATCGAAACCCGCCGCTCTATCAAACACTATGATGCCGACCACGTGATGCCGGAAAAGGATATCGCCCGGCTCATGCATCTCGCGAAGTTGGCCCCGTCCTCCTTCAACATGCAGAACTATCGGTTTCTCCTCGTCCGCGACAAGGAACTGCGGCGGCAAATCCGGGACGTGGCGTGGGACCAGGCGCAGGTGACGGATGCCTCCCTGCTGGTGGTGATGTGCGCGGACCTGAGGGCGCACGCGGATGATCCGCAACGTTATTGGAGTCACGCCCCGCAAGCGGTGCAGGATATTCTGGTGCCGGCCCTGACGCCATTTTACGAAGGAAATGAGCGCCTGATCCGGGACGAGGCGATGCGTTCCACGGGATTCTCCGGCATGACGCTGATGCTGGCGGCGCGGGAAATGGGCTACGATTCCTGCCCGATGATTGGCTTCGATGCGGCGGCGGTCGCCAAGTTGATTCACTTGCCGGACCACTTTGCGCTGAGCTTCATTTTGGCGATCGGCAAAGGCACCACCGCCGCCTGGCCAAGAGGAGCGCGTCTCGCTGATAGCGAAACGGTGTTCACCGACCGCTTTTCCGAATCCGTCTGAGCCATGAAGTCCGATCCTGACCATAACCTGATGCGCCGCCTGGGATTGCGCTATCCGATCGTGCAGGGCCCTTTCGGTGGCGGACTATCCACGGTGGCCTTGGCGGCGGCGGTAACGAATGCGGGCGGACTGGGGTCATTCGGAGCCCATGGGCTGGAGCCGGAAGCGATCATCCGCCTTGCCGGGGAATTGCGGGCCGCCACGACCGGTCCGTTTAATTTAAATCTGTGGGTCTCTTCACATGATCCGGGGGGCGAGACGATATCGCCGGAGCAGCATGCTGCAGGCTTGGCGCAATTCGCCGGCATCTACCGGAAACTGGGAATCGCGCCGCCGCCGGTGGCACCGCCTGGGCTTTTCACGTTTGCCCAACAAGCCGAAGCGATCCTCGAAGCACGGCCTGCGGTCTTCAGTTTCGTCTTCGGCATTCCGGACGGGGAGATTCTCAAGGATTGCCGAAAACGTGGGATCCTGACTCTGGGGGCTGCCACCACGGTGGAGGAAGCCGTGGCGCTGGAGGAGGCGGGCGTGAATTGGATCGTAGCGACCGGTTGCGAGGCCGGTGGGCATCGGCCTTCCTTTCTGCGGTCGGCGGAGCAATCGCTGACCGGCACTCTGGCGCTGGTGCCGCAAGTGGTGGATGCGGTCGGCATTCCCGTGATCGCCGCCGGAGGCATCGCCGATACACGGGGCGTGGCGGC
>JBGSOI010000180.1:0-11968 GCA_041739215.1 Akkermansiaceae bacterium | reverse complement strand
CGCCGCCGCCGGACTCACCGTGGAGACTGAATTCCATCGCGACCGATACGATGACTATCAGTTCGGCATCACCCGCGCCACCGGTGCCATCGCGGAATCCGGCACCGTTATTATCGACGACAACCGCACGTCCAGCCGCCTTGCCGCGCTTTCGCCGTGGGTCCACGTCGCCGTGCTCGGAGGCGCGGAAATCCACCGCACCATCCCGGACGCCATCGCGGCTTTTGGTGATAGCCCGAACATCATCTGGTGCACCGGCCCGTCCAAGACCGCCGATGTCGAGGGCATCCTCATCGAAGGTGTGCATGGCCCTGGCGAGCAGATCGCACTGCTGATCTAGAGGCCTTTTCGGCGGTGCCATTCGGACCTACGCGATCGCGTAAAAGAGAAGCTTGCCATCAGGGGGGGATTATTGATATTTAAGAATGATTGAACGTTTCGGCAAAACCCTCCAGAGTCCTGATCGTCCTGATCGCCACCTGTTTGGCTTGGATCAGCGCTCTGTCGCTGGCGGTTGTGACGTTCCTGGGCGCGGCGGTTTCCATCGGCTGGATCATTGGCGGCGCGCTCATCCTGGCCATGGGGGCGGGAGTGGCCTTGATTTTCAAAGAGGTCGGGCGGGCCACTGAATTGCCGGATTATCTCGGGGAAATCGACCTTGCTCCCGAGGCGGCAGACAGGTTTGCGTTTTCCCGGCTCGACTTCAGGACAGGTGAGGCTTTTGCGAACCGGGCGGTGATAACCAGTCGCGATCTGTCCACGGGCAGCTACGAACGGATCCGCCCACACAGGGTTCGGTCCCGCCGGGATCATTCTCGGACATCCAGCATCCGGTCTTGAGCGGACGCGTTCAGCGCAGCCCGATGATGCCGCAAATCATGCCGGCCAGCACGACCACCGCGAGCAGCCACCAATACCACTTGATGCCGAGGGCTTGGTGCGGTGCTTTGCCAAACTCGCGGGCTACAAATTTTTCGTAGTCGAAATCGTCGTCGGGTAAATTCAGGCCATCCTTGGACTTGTCCTGCTCCCAAGATCGCTTCCTCGTTTTTTTGGCTTTTTTGGCGCAGCCCGGGCATATTGTTCCGACACGGACTTCGCAGCCGCAATAGGGACAAACGTAACTTAAAACCTCGGCCATGATGGGATCGGGGCAATGAAGGGCGAGGTTTGGATCGTGCGCAAGTCCGAAGAATCGCTTGGCAAGCAGGCGGATGGAGTGGAAGGTCGGCGCGGGATGGGACTGAGTCTTTCTGAACTGCGCGACGGATTGCCGGAAGGCGGGTTGTTCGGCGGCGGCGCGTGGCGCTGGTCGCCGGAGCCCCTAAAATTGAGCCAGGCGGAAGCCCGCCAGATGATGGCGCTGGGGCATCCGTTGGCCCGCTTCCAACAAACCTGCGATGGCCTCTACCGCCGGAGCGCGGCGGGCAAATTGCCGGAGTGGCTGGCGGAACTGCTGGACGAAGGGAAGCCGGAATGGATGGTCCGCTTGCAACGGGAGAATTCCACGGCGGAACAATTTCCGCGGGTGTTCCGGCCGGATTTGATCCTGACCGGCAAAGGGTTCGCGATGACCGAGCTGGACAGCGTGCCCGGCGGCATCGGCGTGACGGCCTGGCTGTCGCAGGTTTATGCGAAGGCCGGCTTCGACGTGCTGGGCGGTCCGGACGGGATGATCGACGGTTTCCGGTCATTGATGCCGGAGGGCGGCACGGTGCTGGTTTCCGAGGAATCCGGGGACTACCGGCCGGAAATGGAGTGGCTCGCCGGCGAGTTGGGCGCTGCGTGGAAAGTCGCCCCGGCGGAGGAATACGAGCCGAACGGGCAGGCGCTCTATCGATTTTTCGAATTATTCGACTGGGAGTCGATCGCTTCCGTCAGACGCCTCGCCGAGTCGGCGGCAACGGGTGAAATCAAGATCACGCCGCCATTCAAGCCGCATCTGGAAGACAAGCTTTGGCTTGCGCTGCTGTGGTCGCCGGCGTTGAAAAAGGTCTGGGAGCAGACGATGCGCGGCAGCCATTTGAAGCGTCTTCGCGAGCTGGTGCCATTCGGCTGGGTGCTCGACCCGACGCCGCTGCCGCCGCACGCTGCCTTGCCGCGGATCAACGCGCATTCCTGGGAGGAGGTCGCGAATTTCAGCCAGAAAGAACGCCAGCTCGTGCTCAAAGTCAGCGGTTTCCACGAGACTGCGTGGGGTTCGCGCGGGGTGTTTATCGGCCACGACATGCCGTCAGCGGAATGGTCGGAACGCCTCCACACCGCGCTCGATCAATCGTCCGAGCAACCGTGGATCCTCCAGCAGTTCCACGAAGGGCGGCGGATCGAGCATCCCGTTTTCCGCGACGACGGATCGGTCGAAATGATGCAGGGCCGGGTCCGGCTGTGCCCTTACTTTTTCACCAACGATGCGGGCGAAACCAAGTTCGGCGGCTGTCTGGCGACCATCGTCCCGGCGAATAAAAAGAAGATCCACGGCATGACCGACGGGGTGCTGGTGCCGTGCGTGATCGGGTGAAGGCACAAAAAACGGCCCGGTGTCACCACCGGGCCGGATGATAAACTGATTGGCGGGAGCCTCAGACGATTCCCGCTTTTTTGAGCGTCACGAAGGCACCATTCTTGTTGATGGTCTTCAGGGCGCGGCAGCTCAGCTTGATGCGGACGAACTTGTTGAGCTCAGGCACCCAGATGCGCTTGGTGTGGAGATTGGGAGAAATCGTGCGCTTCACCACCTTGGTGACGTGACGACCGATACCGCCCTTTTTCTTGGCCAAACCGGAACGGTGGATTTTGCCGCCGGAGCGGACGCGGGTTCCTCGAATACTGCAGATGCGTGCCATGATGAAAATTGTTGGGGTTGCGGGACGCGGAGAATGGCCACGCGAGCCGACCCGTCAAGACGAATTCTGTCAATTTCCGCCTAAAGTTACTTCAGGCGGTCTTTCCGGAGCTGACTGATCCAGCTCTCGATGTCGCGAAAAATGGCATCGCGCTTCTCGTCATACATCAGCAGGTGGTAGGCCTGCGGGTAGTCGTGGTAGGTTTTCGAGACGCCCGCCGGGATGCGGGCGACGAAGCCGCGGAGGTCGGAGTCGTTGTTGAAATAGTCTTTGCCGCCATGCAGGACGAGGACCGGGGCGGTGAAATGGGTGGCGCACTCGTTCATGTTGTCGATGTGCCGGCCGAGCGTGCCGATCAAGCGCAGGGTGTGCTTCTCGATGTTGTAGGAGTTCGTTTTCACCTGCTCGCCATGATGGGACGTCTGGGTCATCTGCACGTCCTGGCCACCGGCGAGGGTATCGAGGGAAATCCTGGCCAGCGGCAAGGTGGTGGCCGCGATTTGCACCAAGCCGGGCGTCCACGCGGGGATGTCGTCGCGGAATCGGACGATCGGGGATGACAGGATGAGACCGTCGCAAGGAGGGTCGTCGGCGGGAGCCTCACGCCAGGCATGGGAGGCGATGAGCGCTCCCAAACTCTCGCCGAACCACACGATCTTCGCGTCCGGATGCTGCTCTTGCACGAGTTGGGTGAACGCGAACAAATCGCGATACCAGTCCTTAGGGTCGCCGATATCGCCGCGGCGGGCGGTGATCGGGTCGCTGCCCTGGCCACGCAGTTCATAGGCGTAGAGCCCGGTGCGTGGCTGGTGTTGGAGCAGGTGGTTGCCGAGATTGGCGTAGTCGATCGACGCCCCGCAGAAGCCGTGGATGCCGATGATCACCACGTCCTGCTCGGTATTTTCCGAAATCCATTTGCGGTAGCCGAACGAGTCGGTCTTGGCGCTCGATCCGTTCTGGTGGTAGACGACCGTGTATTGAGGAGCGCAGGATGCCACGATGAGCGCCGCCATGCAGGCAACGATCCTGCGGAATTTGAATGCTGGCAAACGTGTCACGGCGGAAATTTCGCAGAATCCGGACAAAGCGCAATGCTGGAACCGGGGGGGGGATCGGATAGATTCCACCGAGATTTGAATTTCCTTCCAGTCGGATTCGTATATCAACGCGATTGCCTCCGAATCCCAATGCTATGAAAACGCTCCCCTCCTTCATCGCGGCGACGATGTGCATTCCGATGCTCGCCCAAGCTGCTCCACGGCTCATCGTTTCCACCCCCTCGCTGGTCCCGGAATCGCAGATCGACCTCGTGCTCGATTCGCCGGTCATCGCGAACTCGGAGCTTGGAAAAACCGTCGCTAACACCTGGTTGGAAATCCAACCCGCCCTTTCCGGGAAGCTGCTGTGGAAGACGCAGAACATCGCGCAATTCATCCCGGATCAAGTTCCCGCCATCGGCACGACCTACACGTTCTCGATTCCGAAAAACCACATCCATCTCGACCAGTCCGCCGTTCCAGCCGGGAAATTCGCCACACTCACCAGCGAGCCGTTCCGCATCCTGGCTGCGACTCCGCCTAACCGCTGGTCGTCGGACTACTCGCCATCGACCAGCCCGTGGCTGATCGTCTTCAATGACGCCGTCGATCCTGCCGCGGCCGTGAATTACGTTTCGTTCAGCTCGAAGTCCGGCCAACGCGTCGCCGCCCGGCTTGAGAGCGCGACTGTCGCCAGTGCCGGCTATCTTGCAAGCAACTACAAGGCGTGGGCGACGAGATTTCCTAACATACCCGCCGCGGCCTCCACCGGCCCTGTCATACCTTGGAACACCAGAGCGCCAGCCCCACAAATTTCCGGGACGAATCCTGATAGCCCGGTCGCCAACATTCTAACCGCCACACCGGCGTCACCGCTTCCTGTTGGCGAGGGCTGGGTCGTTTCACTGCTCAAAGGCCTGCCTAATGCCTCGGCCGGCGCGCGCACTCCGGAAGACAGCGCCTACGAAATCGGCAGGATCGAGCCCTTCAGGGTAACCGGCATCAACCCGGCTCAAGTCGCCGACAAGCCGCGTGAAATCGCGATCGCGTTCAACCAACCGCTCGCCGAATTCCTGCCGGTGGACTTCCTCGCGAAGTGCGTCGCCATCAGCCCGCGGCCGGAGAATCTGAGCGCCCGGATCGAAGACCGGCAGATCGTGTTGTCTGGAGATTTTGCAGATGTGGACAAATACACAGTGACCTTCAATCCGCCCTTTCCTTCCAAAGCCGGCCTGGATCTCGTCGCCCCGCTCACCCGGGAATTCACCTTCGGGCATTTCAAACCGTTCCTTGGGTTTCCCTCGCAAGACCAGGGACAACTCGCCAACGGCACCCGCCAATACCGGATGTTGACGCTCAACCTCGCCAGTGCCCGCCTCCGTATCAAGAGCCTATCAGGAATTGATGGGGTCCGCGCCTTCCAAGGCTACCGGCATTTCACCGGCAACGGTCCTGACAACGAATCGATCGAACCCACTTCCGCGATCCCCTATTCACTGATCGTCGGGCCGACCGTGGCGGACTTGGAAATCCCCCTCGGCAATCCCATCGATACGACCAAGTTGATCACCCTGAACTGGGATGAAATCCTGCCCAAGAACGTCCGTTACGGCACGTTCTTCGTCGAAGCCGTGGGCAAGAGCCACCCGGATTACGACGGGGCTGGAATGCCTCCGACCACCCAGTCCATCGTCCAGCTAACCGATATCGGCCTCGCGTGGAAAATCACCAACAAGGAAGCATTCATTTACGCCTTCTCCTGCGACACCGGCGCTCCGCTTCCCGGCGTGAAGGTGGAAATCTTCGGCGAAGACGCCACCGCCCTCCAATCCGCCACCACCGACGCGTCCGGCATCGCCATGGTGCCGCGGTCGGATGCCGCCCGCCACCTCCACGCCTCGCTCGGCGCGGATGGCTATCTAACTGCATTCGACTCCACGCTCGAAACCGTCGGCCTCTGGCATTTCCCGATCCGTTATTCGTGGAACAAATCCGCCGAAACCACCCGCAGGGCATTCCTGTTCACCGACCGCTCGCTCTATCGGCCCGGCGAAACAGTCCGCATGAAAGGCATCGTCCGCAAATTGCGCGGCAATGCCATCGAGTTGACAAAAGCCAGCCCGGCACGCCTCGTCATCGTCGATCCCACGGACAAGGAAATCCACTCCGGCCCGGTGACCATTTCGGGTGCCGGCTCATTCGATTTCACCTACACCCTGCCCGCCGGGAAGACCGGCACCCACACGATCCGCCTCGAATACCCCGAGGAACTCGCGCAGGCCGAGGCACTCGAGGAGGAATGGGAAAAACAAGAAGCTGTCCTCGCCAGCGCCCGCTTTGAACTCCCGCTCCGAGTCGAGGAATTCCGCCGCAATGCCTTCGAGGTCGCGCAAACCATCGCCACCCCGGCACCCGGAGCCACCTCGATTGCCGCCGAACTATCTGCTAGATACTATCAAGGCCAGCCAGTCGCCGCCGGAAAGGTGAAACACTTCAGCCGCGTCACCGCGCGGAATCCCTACCCCGTGCGCTTCCGGGATTTCCTTTTCGGCAATCACCGCGCCGACGATTGGGCCTATTGGTATCACTACTTCGGCTACCGCTCGGACGACGAGGAAGACTCCGGCAGCGTGGCCTCGCAGATCCAAGGCGAGTCACTGCTCTCCGCCGATGGCAAGGCCACCCTCGCCGTTGCCATCCCCCAGTCGGAGTTCCCCACCACCCGCGAAGTCACCCTTTCCTCCGAAGTCACCGACGCCAACAACCAGACCCTAACATCCACCGCCGAGACCACCGTCCATCCCGCGTCCGTTTACATTGGCGTCTCACGAGTCGATAGTCTGATCCGTGCGGGCGATCCCGTGCCTCTGAAAATTGTCGCCACCGACATGAGCGGCGAGCCATTCACCGGAGCTGTTAAAATCACCGCCACGCTCACCCGCGAGGTTAATTCCGCAGTGAAATCCCGCACCGACTCCGGCGCGACCACCACCCGCAACGACGTCACCGAGGAAACCGTCGTCACCTCCGAGCTCACGCTCGATCCCGCCGCATCCGCCGGCCAAGGGACGCCGTTCACCGTCACTCCGAAAACCAACGGACTTCATTTTCTAACCATCCGCGGCACCGATCCCGATGGCCGCCCGTTCGCCACCGTCACGCGCTTCAATGTTTATGGCACCAACGAATATCCCTGGCTCTACGAAGACGGACTGCGGGTGAAACTCGTCGCCGAAAAGAAATCCTACAAGCCCGGCGAAACCGCGCGCATCCTGGTTCTAACGCCCATCGAAGGCACGGCCCTCGTCACGGTGGAGCGGGAGAAAGTCCTGCGCTCGTTCCTCGTCCCGCTCAAGGCTGACAAGCCCGTCATCGAGATTCCCCTGACCGCCGACGACGCGCCTAACGCATTCGTTTCCATTCTCATCATCAAGGGCGCGAAGGAATCCGCCCGCGAACACAAGGAACCGCAGCTCCGCCTCGGCTATTGCGAGCTCATCGTGGAGAATCTCCGTGACACGCTCGCTGTTAGCTTCGAAGCCCCGCCCACCTGCCGGCCCGGCGACGAGATCACCCTAACCGGAACCGTGATCCTCGCCAACGGCCAGCCAGCCGCCGCCGCGGAGGTCACGCTTTACGCCGAAG
Organism: Akkermansiaceae bacterium; assembly: GCA_041739215.1. GTDB lineage: Bacteria > Verrucomicrobiota > Verrucomicrobiia > Verrucomicrobiales > Akkermansiaceae > Luteolibacter. The sequence goes on along the minus strand of JBGSOI010000180.1, from coordinate 4,443 downwards.
ACGAAGGCACGCTCGCCGTGATGGGCTATGAAACGCCCATGCCCATGGACTACTTTTACAGGCCGCGCAACCTGGACGTGGACACCGGCACTTCCTTCGCCACCTTCATTTCCGAAGACCCGGAAATGCAGAATTTCGCCAACAAAGGCTTCTTCATCGGCGGCGGTGGCGACCTCGGCAAGCTCGCCGATCTCCTGCGGAAAAACTTCGATCCCTGCGCCACCTGGGCTCCCGCGCTGGTCACCGATGCCAACGGGGAATTCACCCACAGCTTCAAGTTTCCGGACACGCTCACCCGCTACCGTCTTATCGCTGTCGCCCATCAGGAGGCCACGCGTTTCGGTCATGCCGAGTCATCCATCGTCGTGAAGAAAGACCTGATGTTCGAACCGAAAACCCCGCGTTTCGCCAACCAGTCCGACACCTTCAACGCGCGGGTCCTCGTCCAGAACGCCTCTAACTTTACCGGCACCTGGGAGATCAAATTCAGCACGGCCAGCGGCCCGGAAACTCCCTGCTCCACTCCCCTCGGTTCCACCACCGAGGTCGTCACGCTCGCTCCCGGTGCATCCGCCACCGTCATCTTCCCGACCCGCGCGGACAACACCGGCGAAGCCGTTCTCACCTTCAAGGCCACCCCGGTTTCCCTCAAGGACACCGCTCTAACTCCCGCAATCACCCGCACCCTGTCCGACGCCGTCGAGTCCCGCTTCCCAGTCCAATACCCGATGCCGCTGCTCCGCCAGACCAAGCTCGTCAATCTAAACAAACCCGGCGCGAAACAGAACCTCCGCGACCAACTCGATGCCAGGCTGCTCGACGGCAGCGGCGAGATCGATCTCGAGTTCTCGCGCTCGCCACTGATCGAAGCTGCCGGATCCATTGACTATCTCCTCAGTTATCCTCACGGCTGTGTCGAGCAAACCACCTCGTCGCTCATTCCGTGGCTCGCCGTGGAGGATCTCGCCCCCGTCATCCCGCGCTTCGCGAAATTGGACAAAAAGAAAGTCACCGCCGCCATCCAGGCCGGAGCGGATAGATTGCTTTCCATGCAGCTTCCCGACGGCTCGTTCGCCTACTGGCCCGGCAATTCCCAAGCCGTCTCCTGGGCCACCGCCTACGCCGGCATGGGTTTGATGATGGCCGCTGAAAAAGGTGCCAACGTCCCGGACTCCGCCATCGAAGCTCTCACCAAGAACCTCATCGAAAGCCTCCGCGGCATCGCCAATGAAAAGTCCGCCTACGCCTTGGAAAGCCATACCCGCTCGTTGCTGGTTCTCGCCCTCGCCGGATCGCCGCAGCCCGCTTATCGGAACTTGCTAGTCGATCGGCTCGCCGAGCTAACACCCAGCGCGCGCTGCCTGCTCGCCACGGCGATCGCCACCGAGGAAGAAGACAATGCGGCCAATCTGGCGGTCGCCAAATCCGTCCTGACCTCCAAGGTTCCCTTCAAGCTCAAGAACGACGACTGGATGCCGTGGTCCGCCGACGAGGCCTATCACCTCATCGCCTGGCTCGCCGTCGATCCCGAGGGTCCGGAACCCACCAAGGCCCTCGATCGCATGCTCCGCGAGCGCAATCCCTATGGCCAATGGCAAACCACCTGGGTCAACGGCTGGAGCCTTTTGGCCATGGCCGAGTATGCAAAAACTCAGGATCTCAGCGATACCCCTGTCTCCCTCGCCTTCGAATCCGGCACCGGCACCGAGAAGATCACTCTCACCGCGGAGCAACCCACTGCCATCCGATCGTTCCAGCTAACACCCGATCTCAAGCTCGCCCTCAGCACGGACCACAATGCCTGTGTCCGCCTGAAGCTTGCCGCCAAGCCACAGATCGAGCCGATCCAACCGGTCGCTAACAACGGCCTGTCCATCGACCGGATCTACGAACGCATCAACGCTGATGGATCCGCCGCCATCTTAACCGAGCCACAGGTCGGCGATCTTATCCGCGTCTCGCTCCGCGTCACCCTGCCCAAGGACCGCACCCGTTATCTCGTCATCGAAGACCCGCTGCCGTCCGTTTTCGAAACCGTCAACACCGACTTCAAATCGCAGCGTGCCGCCGCCGGCATCCGCACCAGCGAGAACGATTGGAACGTCAGCCACTCCGAACTGCGCAGCGACCGCGCCTCGTTCTTCCTCGATGAAGTCTGGCGCAAGGGCACCTACACCCTGACCTACCTCGCCCGCTGCACCCTCGCCGGCCAAGCCACCGCCCCGCCCGCCAAGGTCGAGTCGATGTATGACCCGGAGAATTTCGCGCTCTCCGAGTCACGAGTGTTCAACACGAAGTGATTTTCTAACATAACCCAAGATGAGCCGCTATCCGATCCTTTCAACGATCCTCCTCAGTGCGGGACTGTTTTTCACGTTTCGCCCGAAATCCTCAAATCCCAGCGAACTTCAGCCGAACGGGCCGAACCAACCGATGCACTCCACTACTGAATCCGCAATTCAGTCAGCCGATCTCACAGAACCTTCGCGGACGAAATCAAAAAACCGAATCGAACACCCGAAACCCACCATCGAGGAAACGACGGAGCTTCTCAGAAACACGATCATCCCGCGAGTTGATATTCAGGATCAGACTATTTTGGAAGTAGCATCTGCCGTTACGGGCTTCATCCAAGAAGCAGGAATACCGACTCATAAACTCCGTGTAATCGTCAACAAGTCGGATGATTTGGTGAAATGGAGAATCAAAGAGGTCAGAATTCGAAACGTTCCCATCGCAGTGCTTCTCAATTACGTTTGTGACAGCACGAGGCTCCGTTACAGGATTGAACCAGGCATCATTTTGTTCACCGAGCAGCCCTCAAACAGTCCGTCTTCCGATATCCTGGAGAACGAGGAATCAAGCCCCCCCATCGAATTGCCTTCCGCTCCCGACGATCCATTCGGTGGAACGCCCGCCCAAGGAGCAGGCCCCTTTGCCGAGCCTTGAATGCTCACTTCGCCCTTAAGTGGCTTTCCCAGCCTAACGAATTTGAAAGAGAAAGCCCGCTATCTTATTCCCGCGGCGATCCTCCTTGTTGGGGCAGGATTGTTTTTCAGCGACAATCTAACTTGGGACGAAGATCAATCGGCCGGACGGGATCAACGCCCGGCCGAATCCTTCGAGCGGCCAACGAACTCCTCCGAACCTCGCCTTACAAAATCGAAGATCCGGACTCATCACCCGAAACCAACCCTCGGGGAAACCACGGAACTGCTGGGAAGCACGATCTTCCCCTTGGTGGACCTGCCCGAGCAATCCTTGGCGGAACGGGTTGTTGCGATCAACCAACTCATCGAACGATCCGGAGTGCCGCCTACGAGACTGCGGGTTTCGTGCGACACGTTCAATCCGGTGGGGAAGGTCAGGATCGGGAAGCTGAAGGAGAAAAACCTTTCCGCCGCGTCCCTGCTCCGGCTCACCACTGACAGCGGCGATTTAAGATCGATTGTTAGGAATGGGAAGGTGGAAATCACCATCCCGGAATCCGACGGAATCGATTAGCCCTGTGCTTGTCTTCATCAGGGCGGGACAGGCATGAATGGCACGGGCTATCTTACGGAGCGCTGGCTTCAGCGCTCCTTTACGCCGAAGCCCATTCATGTCGTTAAACCCAAGGAGTGGCGGTATCCGACCGCCGAAGCCCATGGACAGCCAATGAATAGCGATTCATCACCCCCTCATTGCCCGCTCATGGTCAGGGCGGACAGATTCCGCCCCTCCTTGTGGTGTCAGTGCGCGGTGGGTTCGGCGGGAGCGGGCTCCGGCTCGTCCTTTTTCTTCTTGTCGGAGAATTTCTGGACGAAGACATAACAGACGGGAATGAGGAACAGGCCGATGAGCGTGGAGATGGTCATGCCGAAAACCACTCCGGTGCCCATGGTCGCGCGCGAGGCGGCACCGGAACCAGAGGCTAACATCAGCGGCACGCAGCCGAGGATGAAGGCGAAGGACGTCATGAGAATCGGGCGGAGGCGGAGTTTCGCACCTTCGAGCGCGGCTTCGAGGGTGGGCATGCCTTCGTCGCGTTTCATCTTGGCGAACTCGACGATGAGGATGGCGTTCTTCGCCGCCAAACCGATGAGCATGATGAGGCCGACCTGGGCGTATACGTTCATTTCATAGTTCCGGAGCAGCAGCCCGATCATCGTGCCGAGAATGACGGTGGGCACGGACAGCAACACGGCGAAGGGCAGCGACCAGCTTTCATACTGAGCGGCTAACAACAGGAACACGAAGATGATCGCCATGCCGAAAATGAGGCCGGCCTGGCCTTCGGATTTCTTTTCCTGAAGGGTGAGACCGGACCACTCGTAGCCGACGTTGGACGGCATTTCCGCCATGACTTCCTCCATCGCCTTGAGTGCCTGCGCGGAGCTGAAACCGGGCCCGGGCGCCCCCATCATTTCGGCGGAGCGATAAAGGTTGAACCGCGTGACAAAG
>JBGSOI010000168.1:0-39182 GCA_041739215.1 Akkermansiaceae bacterium | reverse complement strand
TCGATCGATGCGCTTCTGCGCGGCGTCCGTGGCGATGCCCAGCGTGGCCCCGACCTCGCGGACGGTTAGCGTCCGATAGAACCGCAGCTGCAACGCCTCGCGGTCCTTGGCGGAAAGCGCGGCGAGGGCATCGTCAATCATCGGTTGCAGGTCGCGCCACGTGTCGTCGGCGGACGGTGATGGAAAGTCCATGGCGAGGCGGTTGCGTTTGGCGTGTTCGCGGCGCGACTGGCGCAGGAGGTCCTGTGTCTGGTGCACTGCCGTGAGGTGGAGCCAACCGGCGATCGACGCGCGGCCAGCCAGTCCTGCCGCCTTGCGGGCGAGCAGGATGAACGTGAGTTGGGACGCCTCCGCCGCGAGCGAATCGTCGCCGCAGGTCCGCTTCGCCGCCGCATGAACCAGCCCGGCGTACCGCCCCACCAGCGCGTGGAACGAAGCCTCGTGCCGGCTCTTGAGCCAAGCGGCAAGCAAATCGGGATCGGTCGGTGCGGCGTCGGACATGTTCTGGAAATAGTCTGGCCGCCCGCGGCAAAAACCGGACAAAATTTTTCGCAGAAAATCCCTCTCCGCCTTCACCCGGGTGCCGGACCTTGCATCCCGGCCTGCGATCTGCTCAGTTCCAACGAATGGGAAAACTCACGACGCACGTTCTCGACACCGCTTCCGGGAACCCGGCGCAAGGCGTTCGCATCCGCCTCCGTCGTGATGGCGAACTGTTAGCCGACACCTTCACCAATGCGGATGGCCGTTGCGACGCCCCGCTCCTCGCCGACGCGCTGCCCGGCGACTATCAGATGCTCTTCTCCATCGGCGACTACTTCCGCGCCCACGGGGTGACTTCTCCTTTCCTAAACGAAATTCCTGTCCATTTTACCGTCGAGGCCGGTCGGAATTACCACGTTCCCCTCGCCTGCTCACCCTATGCCTATTCGACCTATCGCGGCAGCTAAGCGATTTTCCTGATGTCCATCCCGCTCAACACCGCCATCGCCCGCCTGGAGGACCTGGGCAGCATTTCCGACTCGCCGTCCTACCTCGTCCGTACGTTTCTCTCGTCGGCCAGCCTGCAGGCCGCCGGAAAAATCCTCCAGTGGATGGTCGCACTCGGCATGGAAATCTCCCATGCCCCCGATGGCACCGTCCGCGGGATTCTGGCAGGCTCCGAACCGTCGGCAGCCCCTCTGCTGCTAGGCTCCCATCTCGATACGGTGATCGACGCCGGGAAATACGACGGGGCACTCGGCATCATCGCCGCGCTCGCCGCGCTTGAATCGTTGCAACAGGAGAAGATCACCCTGCCTTTTCCAGTCCATGTGCTCGCCTTTTCCGATGAGGAAGGCACCCGTTTCCAAACGACCTACCTAGGCAGCCGCGGCATCATCGGTCCGCTGGATGAGGAAACTCTTGGTCTCACCGACGCCGCCGGGATTTCAATCTCTCAAGCGCTTGCCGAGGAAGGCTGGCACGGTGATGCCACTACCATCCGCTACGCCCCAGGCGAGTGCCGCGGCTATGTCGAGCTCCACATCGAGCAGGGCCGCGTGCTCGAAGAGGAAAACCAGCCCGCCTGTGTCGTCTCATCCATCGCCGGCCAGTCCCGACTAACCATAACTCTCGTCGGCCGGGCCGACCATGCCGGGACCACACCCATGCCACTGCGTCGTGACGCTCTAACCGGAGCCGCCCGCTGCATCCTCGCCGCGGAGTTATTGGCTCAATCCCGCCCGCCGCTGGTCATCACCGTGGGAAAAATCCAGGTCCATCCGGGCGCTTCCAATTCCATCCCGCAGAGCGCCACCTTCACCATCGACCTGCGCCACCCCGAGGACTCCATCCGACTCGAATCCCTAGGTCTCCTGAATGAAGCCTTCCGGAAAATCGCCAGCGAGCGCGCCCTCGAGCTTCACTGGAATCCCATCCAGGACAACAACGCGACCCCTTGCGACCCAGCACTAACCGCCAGCCTGCAGGACTCCCTCGCCGCCGTCACCGGCTCCCGCCTCACCCTCGCCAGCGGGGCCGGACACGATGGCGTCGTCATCTCGCGCATCTGCCCCATCGCCATGCTGTTCATCCGCTGCCGCGACGGACTCAGCCATCACCCGGATGAATTCGCCAGCCCGGCCGATATCGGCACCGGCATCGCGATCCTTACCCATTTCCTAAAGTCCTACCCCGCATGAGCGACCACGATCTCATCGTCCACGGCGGCAACGGCTCCCTCGCCATCACCGGCGGGATCGTCACCGCCATCGGCTCTAACATTCCTGGCTCCGCGGAGGAGGAAGTCGACCTCGGGGAAAACCTCATTCTCCCCGGCTGGATCGACGCCCACGTCCATTTCAACGAACCCGGCCGCGCCGATTGGGAAGGCTTCGCCACCGGCTCCCGCGCCCTCGCCGCCGGTGGTGGCACCGCATTTTTCGACATGCCGCTGAACTCCAGCCCGCCCGTCATCACCCGCGCCGCGTTCGAGGAGAAGCGCAGCCTCGGCGAACAAAAGTCCTGCCTCGACTTCGCGCTGTGGGCCGGCCTAACACCCGATTCGCTCGACCACATGGAAGCCATGGCCGAGGCCGGGGCCATCGGCTTCAAAGCCTTCATGTGCCCGTCCGGCCTCGACGAATTCCAGTCCGCCAATCCATCCACGCTTCGCAAAGGCATGGAGATCGCCGCCCGCACCGGTCTCCCCGTCGCTGTTCACGCGGAAGATCCGGAAGTCATTCGCCAGCACCAGTCAGCCCGGCCACCCGCCGCCACCGACATGCGGGCATGGCTCGATTCGCGACCCATCGAAGCCGAGCTTTCCGCGATCCGCATCGCCATCGACCTTGCCTGCGAAACCGGCTGCGACCTGCACATCGTCCACGTCACCTGCCCCGAAGGTATCGATCTGGTCACCGCGGCGAAAGCCCGCGGCGTGCGGGTCACCGTCGAAACCTGCCCGCACTACTTGCTGCTGGATGATGAACAGGCCATCGCCATCGGCCCCGCCGCGAAGTGCGCGCCACCGTTGCGCGCCGCCGGAAATGTCGCCGCCATGTGGGAAAAACTGGTGGCGGGCGAAATCGATACCATCGGCTCCGACCACTCGCCGTCCCCTCCCGAGTTGAAGCAAGGCGACGACATTTTCGCCATGTGGGGAGGCATCGCCGGTATCCAGCACGGATTGCCGCTTCTGCTAAGCCATGGCCTCAACCTCACCTCGCAGCTTTCCTCAAACGTCGCCGCCCGCTTCCGCCTCCCCCGGAAAGGCACCCTAACACCCGGTCACGATGCCGACTTCATCGTCCTCGAAAAAAAGCCGTTCACCATCACCCGCGACAGCCTGCTGACCCGCCACCCGATTTCACCTTACATCGGCCTATCCTCCGCTTTCACCGTCGCCGCCACCTACCTCCGCGGCCAAGCGGTGAACTCACTGACCCGCGGGAAATTCCTGGCCCCACAAAGAGGTTGAGAGTTGAGGTTTGATTGCTGAGAGTAAAACCACGGAATTTCAAATCACCTTCCTCCAACCATGTCCCCATTTGGTCAATCCCGCACCATCGTTTCCAATCGCCACGCCCTCATCGCGCCCGACGGCCATGTGCCTTCGTCGTTTCCTGGTTGGGCCAGCGCGACCGCCTTCGTGATGCTCTCACCCGCCATGGGGGCCGACCTGACCCAGATGCTGGTGACCTTCGGCCCCATCGGCGGCACCGCCACTTTCCCCTCCGGCATTTACGAACACGCGATCTATGTCGAAACCGGCGAATGCCGCGTCGAACTCCCGGATCTAACGATTTCCCTGAAAACCACCGGTTTCATCTTCATCCCGAGTGATACATTCTTCACTCTCCACGGCAACGAGTCCACCCGCGTAACCATCTTCCGCAAGGTTTTCGAAATGGACCCGGACCTCGAAGCTCCGCCGATGATCCACGGCCTCGCCTCCGACATTCCCGGCGAACCCTTTCTCGGCAATCCCCGCGCGCTGCTCCAGACACTTCTTCCCGTCGATGCCCGCTATGATCTGGCGATGAACATCTTCACCTATCAGCCAGGCGCCACCCTGCCCTTCGTCGAGACCCACATCATGGAACACGGCCTGCTCATGCTGTCGGGGCAGGGGATCTATCGGTTGGAGGAAAACTACTACCCCGTCACCGCCGGCGATGCGATCTGGATGGCACCCTACTGCCCGCAGTGGTTCGTCGCCATGGGTGACGAACCCGCCAGTTATATCTACTACAAGGATGTCCACCGCCTCCCCTAACATCATTGTCATCAACGGCACCGCCGTGGACGTCTCCGGCGTGCCGATGCACGCAAGCATCCTCGATTTCCTCCGCGCCAGCGGCCGGACCGGCTCCAAAACCGGCTGCAACGAGGGCGACTGCGGAGCCTGCACGCTCCTGCTCGTGGAGAACGACGGTCCGCCCCGCGCCATCAACGGCTGCCTCGCGCTAACAGCCTCGCTCGTCGGCCGGGAAATCATCACCGCCGAAGGACTCTCACAGAACGGAACGCTCCATCCCGTCCAAAAGGCGATGGTCGAATGCAGCGGCTCCCAATGCGGCTACTGCACACCTGGCTTCGTCTGCTCGATGGCCGAAGCCCATGGCCGGAACTTTGCCGATCACGAAGCCATCGCCGACCAACTCTGCGGCAACCTCTGCCGCTGCACCGGCTATCGACCGATCCGCGACGCGATGGTCCAATCTCTATCTGAACCCGCGCCATCCCCCGCCATCGCCACGGTCCCCGCAGCACCGCCCTCCACCGGAAGCTGGCTCCGCCCCTCCACGGTCAACGAAGCACTATCGCAACGCGCGAAAAATCCCAGCGCCCTCTTCATCGCCGGAGCCACCGAACTCGCCGTGCTCATCAACAAGCGCCACGTGCGCTATCCGGCCTTGATCGCGCTCGATGGCATCGCGACTCTCCATCAGATCGTAAAAACCAAGACCCACTGGCAAATCGGTGCGGCTGCGCCGCTGACCGACATCGAGGACGCTCTCGCCGGCGAATATCCAGCCGTCGACCAAGTGATGCGCCTCTTCGCCTCGCGCCAGATCCGTCACCGCGCCACGCTCGGCGGCAATCTTGTCACCGCCTCGCCCATAGCCGACACCCCGCCGGTCCTGCTAGCTCTCGACGCATCCGTCGTCCTCGCCACGCTAACAGGCGAACGTGTCGTCCCCCTCGCGGAGTTTTTCACCGGCTACCGCCAAACGGTCATGGGCACCGGCGAGATCATGACCTCCATCCTCCTGCCCCGGGGTCTAGCCGGCCGTTGCGAATTTTTCAAAGTCTCCAAACGACGTGAGATGGACATCTCTACCGTTTCCGCCGCATTCCGAATCGTGACGAGCGACCGAGGCCTCATCTCCGAAGCCCGTCTCGCTTACGGTGGAGTCGCCGCCACTCCAGCCCGTGCCTTCAAGACTGAAGCCGCCCTCATCGGCAAACCTCTCGAAGCCAGCGCTGAAATTCTCGCCCTGCTAGACTCCGAGTTCGATCCACTCACTGATCTCCGCGGCACCGCCACCTATCGAAAATCCCTCATTCGCGATCTCTTCCGAAAATTCATCGCGGTCGACACCGATGATACGATTGAGCCGTTCGGCGACACCACCCTTCCGAGCCACGCGAGATACGACATGCCGCACGAAAGCGCTATCGGCCACGTCACCGGGCAAGCGCTCTACGTCGATGACACCACCCTCCGCCGCGGCGCTCTCACGGTTTGGTTGGTGCGATCCATTCACGCCCATGCCACCATCACCCGACTCGATCCTTCGAAAGCGATTGGCGCGCCCGGCATCAAGGCGGTTCTAACTGCCTCTGATATTCCAGGCCTCAACAACACCGGCCCCGCCCGTCACGACGAGCCGCTGTTCGCCACCGATCTCGTCCAGTTCCATGGTCAACTCATCGCAGCCGTCATCGGCGAATCCCTTGAAGCCTGCCGCCTCGCCGCGGAGTTGATAGAAATCGACTACTCCCCGCTTCCCCCGATCCTCGGCATCACCAACGCCATCGCCGCCGGGTGTTTTCACACCGAACCCCATTACCTGGTCCGCGGCGAAATCGAATCCGCCCTGCTAGAAAGCCCGCACGTCCTCGAAGGCGAACTCCACATCGGCGGCCAGGATCATTTCTATCTGGAGACCCAGGCCGCCTGGGCCGAACCCGACGGTGAGGGCGGCGTCCACGTCAGCAGCTCCACCCAGCACCCGTCCGAAGTCCAGACCATCGTCGCCGAAATCCTCGGCCTGCATCGGAACCGCGTCGTCATCGAAGCCCCGCGCATGGGCGGCGGCTTCGGCGGCAAGGAAACGCAGGGAAATGCCTGGGCCGCCATCTGCGCCCTCGGCGCGCTGGTCACCGGCCAGATCGTCGGCATGCAGCTCGACCGTGACCACGACATGGAATCGACTGGCAAGCGCCATCCGTTTTACGCGAAATACAAGGTCGGCTATCACCCGGACGGCCGCCTCCACGCCGCCGACATCCAGCTCTACTCCGACGGCGGCTGGTCGCTCGATCTTTCCCTCCCCGTCAACGACCGCGCTCTTTTCCATCTCGATAACTGTTACCACATCCCTCACGTCCGCTTCCGCGGTCAGGTCGCGAAAACCAACGTCACCTCGCACACGGCCTTCCGTGGCTTCGGCGGGCCGCAGGGGATGTTGGTCATCGAGGAAATCATCGGCCGCATCGCCAACAAGCTCGCGCTGCCGCCCGAACAAATCCGCCAGCTCAATTTCTATCAGGGCTCCGGCGAAACCAATACCACCCACTACGGCGAGGAGATCGAAGGCAACCGCATCACCCGGATTTGGAATGAGTTGTTAGTTACTTCCGGATTCACCGATCGCCGCCAAGCCATCACCGACTGGAACGCAAATCACCCTGACGCGAAACGCGGCCTCGCCATCACTCCGGTCAAGTTCGGCATCAGCTTCACCCTCAAGCACTACAACCAGGCCGGCGCGCTCGTCCTCATCTACGCCGACGGCTCCGTGCAGGTGAACCACGGCGGCACCGAAATGGGCCAAGGCCTGCATACGAAAATCCTCGGCATCGCCATGCGCGAACTCGGCCTGCCTGTTAGCAGCATCCGCCTGATGCACACCCGCACCGACAAGGTGCCTAACACTTCCGCCACCGCCGCCAGCTCCGGCTCCGACCTCAACGGCATGGCCGTCGCCGACGCCTGCCGCCAGCTTCGGGAGCGCCTCATCCCCCTCGCCGCCGAAAGCCTCCAGTGCTCCGCCGCCGCCGTGCAATTCGGCGGCGGCCAGGTCCACGGTTCCGCCGGCAGCTCCATCCCTTTCGAAACCCTGACGTCCATCGCCTATACCCGTCGCATCCAGCTCTCCGCCGCCGGTTTCTACGCCACTCCCGACCTCGAATGGGACTGGGCCATCGGCAAGGGCAAACCCTTCCACTACTACGCCTTCGGAGCAGCTGTTAGCGAGGTCGAGATCGACGGCTTCACCGGCATGCACCACGTCCGCCGCGTCGATATTCTGCATGACGTCGGCGACTCGCTCAATCCCGCCATCGACCGCGGCCAGATCGAAGGCGGCTTCGTCCAAGGCATGGGCTGGCTCACCTCCGAGGAACTCAAATGGAACCTCGAAGGCAAACTCCTCACCCACAGCGCCAGCACCTACGCCATTCCGGCCTTCAGCGACGCCCCGTCGGATTTCCGCGTCGCTCTCCTCAGCGAGGCCAAGCAACCGAACACCATCCACGGCAGCAAAGCGGTTGGCGAACCGCCGCTGATGTTGGCGATCTCGGTGAGGGAAGCGATACGAGATGCTGTTTGCGCTTTTGGAGCGGGTACGGATTTCGCTCTGCCATCACCCTGCACGGGTGAGGCGGTGAAAAGTGTGATTTTCTGAGGAGGGTGGCACTTCGGGCCACTTCGTCGATGGGAAGGGAACGTCACTTATGGGCGGCGATCTAACAGTTGCGCCGCGATGCTGATGGCGATTTCCGCAGGGTCGTTGCCGCCGATGGGGAGACCGACGGGGCAGGTGATTTTTTCCAGCGATTGATCTGCTAGGCCGTCCTCGCGGAGTTCGCGGACGAGGACCGCGCGCTTGGAGGCGCTGCCGATGACTCCGAGGAACGGGAGTTCCGGAAAATTCCGGAGAGTGTCCCGCAAGACGGGTCGGTCGCTGGAATGGCCCTTGGTGATGGAAAGGACGAACGATTTGGAATTGAGGAGTTTGACGCCGGCTTCGAAGGAGTCTAGCAAGTGCAGATTTACATTTTCCCGGGTGGGAAGTTTGGCAAGCCAATCGGCCCGGGTGTCGATGACATCGATGCGACAAGCGAGGGTGGCGAGGACGGGGACGAGGGCTTGAGAGATGTGGCCGGCCCCGAAGATCGCGATGTGCCAAGGTTCACAGGCGGTGATTTTTTCAAACAGGAAGGACATTTCGCCGCCGCAGGTCATGCCGACGTCGCGCTGGAGATTCCAAGTGAATGAGACACAGGTCTCATCACTTTTGAGAATCAGCTCGGCTTGTGTGAGCGCCTTCGCTTCCACTTTTCCGCCGCCGAGGTTTCCCGAGACCATGCCGCTGGCGGTGACAATGGCTTTCGCTCCGATTTGGCCGGGCACGCTGCCTCTGGCGTGGGTGATGGTGATCACGACGGCGTTCACTCCCTCGCGGCGCAGTGCGGCGATTTGTTCCCAGGCATCCATTGGCGTCCTTGAATTTCGGTGGAGATCGGGCTTACTGCGGCGGAATGATTTCACTCTCCCAGTTGAATGCCGCGTCCGCCGGGGAATTCGTAGCGACGCTCGGCGGCATTTACGAGCATTCTGATTGGGTGGCCCGGCGGGTGATCGGGCAACGGCCGTTCGCAAGTCCGGATGATTTGAGAATCGCGATGCGGCAGGCGGTGGAGGCGGCATCGGCCGAGGAAAAACTCGTGCTGATTCGCTCGCACCCGGATCTGGCCGGGAAGTTGGCGCGGGCGGGAGCGTTGACGTCGGAATCGACCCGCGAGCAGGCAGGGCTGGGGCTCGACCGGTTGAGCGATGGGGAATACGAAAGCTTTTCCGCGAAGAATGAAGCCTATCGGGAGAAGTTCGGGTTTCCGTTCATCATTTGTGCCCGGTTGACCAGCAAGCAGGGCGTGCTGGACGCGTTTGCGGAGCGACTCGGGAATTCCGAGGAGGAGGAGGTTTCAGAGGCCTTGAGGCAGATCCATGAGATTGCACGGTTGCGGCTGGAGGACGTTTTCCGGTGACGGGCGAAATGAATTTCGCGGTCCGTCAGAATTAAAAAACAACCGCGGTGGGAGATCCCACCGCGGTTGTAAACCAGAAACAAAACACACGGAAATCAGGCTTCGACGAAGTCACCGATGAGTGGTTTGGGCATCGGCTTTTCCTTCTTGCGAAGGGCGCGGCGCATTTTGGTAAGCGCCGAATTCTGAAGTTGGCGGATGCGCTCGCGGGTGACCCCGAATTCGCGACCGACTTCTTCCAAGGTCAGCGCCTTGCGACCGTTCAGGCCGAACCGTTCGTCGATGATCCGGCGTTCGCGCTCGTCAAGGACGGCGAGCAAACCGTCGAGTTCGCCGTGGAGATTTTTGTCGGAAAGCATGTCCAACGGATTGACCGCACGATCGTCGCTGATGACTTCACCGAATTCGGTGGCTTCACCTTCGTTGATCGGGGCGTCGAGCGAGGTCGGGCGATATGACGCCTGACGGAGCAGGGCGAGTTTGCGATGGGGAAGACCGACTTCGTCGGCAAGTTCCTCATCGGTGGGTTCGCGGCCGAGGGCTTCCGTGAGAATCGCCGCGATCCGGCGCATTTTCGCGATCTTGTCGACCATGTGGACGGGCAGGCGGATGGTCTTGGACTGATTGGCCAAGGCGCGCTTGATTGACTGCTTGATCCACCAAGCGGCGTAGGTGGAGAGTTTGCCGCCCTTTTCGGGGTCAAAGCGTTCGACGGCCTTCATCAGGCCGATGTTGCCCTCGGAAATCAGGTCAGTCACGGGCATGCCGTAGTTGGAATAATCTTGGGCGATTTTGACGACCAAGCGCAGGTTCGCACGGATCATGTGCGAACGAGCCTCCGGATCACCGTTCTTGATTCGCTCGGCGAGAGACACTTCCTCTTCGGCGGTGAGAAGGGGAGTTTTGGAGATCTCACGCAAATAGAGCTTCAGGCTGCTGTCAGATTCGTAGGCCATGGTGGTTTTGGGTTGCTATTAGTTAAACGTCCCAGAAGAGGAAATATTCCCTTTTTTTTGCGAAAAATGGAATTCATTGTGAATACCTTGTCAGCACTCCGAATGATTCATAATCCGGGGAAATTTTTAACATCCATCACTTAGCAATCCGTGTGCCTTCGGATTTTGGATCACAAGTCTCTGGTTATGAACAAAACCAAAATCCGTAGCTGTGACAAATTGCACGATGGGTGCAATGTGCCCATCAAAAGTGCCATCTTGGCGCATGGGATTCGACAAGCTGGCATGCTTCGCTCAATTTCCGCGGGTGTTTGACGCTTTGTATCCACTCGCCCGATCCGGATTGTTCCGCCTGGATGCGGAAGTCGCTCATCATTTGAGTTTGGCCGCTTTGCGAGCGGCGGAAAAGACCGGCGTGCTGGCCTTGGTTGCCGAGACTGACGAGTTTGTCGCGCCGCTGGAGGTGATGGGATTGCAATTTTCGAATCGGATCGGCTTGGCGGCGGGACTGGACAAGGAGGGCAACACGATTGACGCGCTTGGCCGGCTGGGCTTCGGGTGCATTGAAATCGGCACCATCACCCCGCGTCCGCAGGCGGGAAATCCGAAGCCAAGGTTGTTCCGGTTGCTGGACCACGAGGCGATCATCAACCGGATGGGTTTCAACAATCCGGGCATCGATGCGGGAGTTGAGAACGTCCGCGCTGCGAAGTCGTTCGGCGGGATCGTCGGTTTCAACATCGGGAAAAACAAAGACACGCCCAACGAAAATGCGGCGGACGATTATCTTGCGTGCCTCCGCAAAGCCTACCCGGTGGCGGACTATGTGGCGGTGAATCTATCGTCGCCCAACACCCCCGGCTTGCGCGATCTGCAAGGCGCGGAAGCCAGTGCCCGACTGCTCGACACGCTGAAAAAGGAACAGCAACGGTTGGCGGGGGAGCACGGCAAGCAGGTGCCCTTGCTTTTCAAAGTGGCTCCGGATTTGGACGAAACCCACATCCGCGATCTCTCGCAGGTTTTCCTCGACGGCGGCTTGGACGGCCTGATCGCGACCAACACCACGCTCGACCGGGACCGGGTCGCCGGCCATCCGCGGGCCGCGGAAGCGGGCGGGCTTTCCGGGCGACCGGTCTTTGAAAAGAGCACGGCGACCTTGGGAATGTTCTCGAGTCACCTCGGATCTCGCATCCCGATCATCGGGGTGGGGGGGATTTCCTCGTTGGAAGACGCGAGGGAAAAGCTGCGCGCGGGCGCGACGTTGGTGCAGATCTACACCTCGTTCATCTATCAGGGGCCGAAACTGGTGAGAGAACTCGCAAGGCAACTGTGAGCGGAAACAAGAATTTCCCGGCCCCATAGGAAAGCCTCGACGGCCACGCCTCGGCCCGTTGAAATCACTCTCCACCCGATGAGTATTTCCGCCACCGCAGCCCGCTTGGAAACCGCAATCAGTTCTGTCGTCCGTGGGCAACCGGAGGTGGTGCGCCGCGTGTTGGCCTGCATGATTTCCGGCGGGCACGTCCTGCTGGAGGATTTTCCGGGGACCGGCAAGACGACGCTCGCCAAGGCCATCGCGAAGTCGATCAGCGGGGCGATGTTCAAGCGGGTGCAGTTCACTCCGGACCTGCTGCCGTCCGACATTCTCGGAGTTTCGATCCTGGATCCGCGTTCGCAGGAATTCAAATTCCACCCGGGTCCGGTGTTCACAGACATTCTCCTCGCCGATGAAATCAACCGCGCTTCGCCCCGGACGCAGAGCGCTTTATTGGAAGCGATGGGCGAGCGGCAGGCCACTGTCGAAGGCACCCGCTATGATCTCGAGGGAATCTTCTTCGTGATCGCGACCCAGAATCCGGTGGAATTCCGGGGCACCTATCCGCTGCCGGAAGCGCAGATGGACCGCTTCGCGATTCAATGCTCGCTGGGCTACGTCAGTGCCGCCGAAGAGGCCGCGATTCTGGCGGATCAGACCGAGACCCATCCGGTGGACGTGCTCGAAGCTGCGGCCACCCGTGAGGAAATTTTGGAGCTGATGGCTGCTTCACGGCAGGTGCGATTCAGCGAGGAACTGCGCCACTATGTCGTCGCGTTGGTCGGGGCGACCCGTGGGCACCCGTCGATCCAGCTTGCGGCCAGCCCGCGGGCGTCGCTGGCCCTGATGAAAGTTTCCCAGGCGATGGCGGTGTTCCAAGGCAAGGACTTCGTTTCTCCCGAGCTGATCCAGTCGGTCGCGGCCGACGTGATCGCCCACCGGATGGTGCTCGCGCCCGAGGCGAAATATTCCGGAGCCAGCGCCCGGCAGATCGTCGCCGATCTCATTGAACAAACGCCCGTGCCGGTCTAGAATCCCGAGCCGATGAACGCCCATTCACCACCGCCGGCCAGCGAGCTTCGCCGGAGACCCGTGGATCCGTGGCTGCACAAAATCTATTTCCTCGGAGCCGGGGTCCATCATTTCCTCGCCCGCCGCTGTCGGCCGGCCGCGATCGCGCTGGGACTGGTGTTGGTCCTGGCGACTTGCCTCGGAGTGGCTCACGACAGCCGCTCGGTCTATCAATTATTTTCGCTTACGCTGGGGATGGTCTTGATCGGGGTGCCGTGGGCGATGAGCCGCCGCGCGTCGGTGGAGGCGAAACGCGAGTTGCCGCGGTTCGGCACGGCCGGCGAACCGCTGCGCTACACCGTGCGGGTCTGGCACCATGGGCAGCGCCGGCTCAGACGTGCGTGGCTGTCCGATTCGCCGCCTGATCCACGGCCGAGCCTGGCTGATTTTTCCACGCTCCGCGAACCGGGTGAGGAAGAGCGGAACGGCTTCGACCGGCGGCTCGCCTATTTCCGCTGGCAATGGCTGCGGTTGGGAAACCGCCTGTTTTCCGGTGGATACTCCCGCGACGACCTGGATCTGAAACGCGGCCAGCAAATGAAAATCGCCATCGAACTGACGCCCCTGCGCCGCGGGGTGATCCGCTTCGACGACATGCGCGTGCTGCTGCCCGATCCGTTCGGGCTCTTCCAGCGCTGCAGGAAAGTGAAGGCGCCCCCCGCCACGCTGATCGTGCTGCCGCGTCGATTTCCACTGCCGCCCATCGAGCTGCCGGGCGGAGCGGCGTTCAAAGTTTCCGGCGAGTCCAACACCAACTCGATTGGCACCTCTGGCGAATTTGTCGGGCTGCGGGACTACCGTCCGGGTGATCCGCTCCGGCAGATTCACTGGAAAAGCTGGGCCCGCACCGGCCGGCCCATCGTGAAGGAATTGGAGGACACCTACTATCCCCGCTACGGGCTGGTGGTGGACACGCTGTCGTGCGACCGGACCGACCTTCAGTTTGAAGAAGTGATCTCGGTGGCTGCATCGTTCGCCGCGTCCATCGATACCAGCGAGTCGCTGCTGGACCTGATGTTTATCAAAAACGAGGCCCATAGGGTCACCGCCGGACGCGGTTTGGAGCGGGCGGAAAAACTGTTGGAAGTCCTCGCCGGGGTGATGCCCGAGCGGACGGAAAATTTCCAGGCGCTCGCCCAGTTGGTGCTGCGCCATCGTGACGATCTAACTGCCTGCCTGGTGATCTTCAACGGCTGGGACGAATCCCGCGCGGAGTTCCTCCGGTCGCTTGCCCGGGGCGGCGTCATCTGCGCCCCGATCATCATCGGGCAAGGCCCGGTCCGGGCCGGTGCTCCCGGTCATTGGCTGGAGTCGGGAAACATTCCCCGCGATCTCCGGCGTCTGCCGACCCGTCTAACGACCTATTCCTAACTCCTCCAGAACCATCACACCCGTCCATCCACCACCCCGCTTGCTGCTTGGCGCATCGCTCCTGTTCTGGGGCGCGATGACCGGGAGGCCGTTGACCGGAATTCTGTTAGCGGTGATTGTCGAAAGCGCGGGGTGGGCGAAATTCCGCTGGGACTTCAACGAGGAAGCCTGTGGCCGCGCCTGGCAACTCACCACCATCGCCACCGCGCTGGCCGCCGTGCTCGTTTTCATTGAAGGCACTCCCTACCATGCGCTGCCCAACCTGCTGACGTGGCTGCCCGCGCTGCTGGTGCCGATGCAGTTCGTCCAATCCTACGGGCTCAAGGATTCGATGCCCCTCAACACCTTTTCCTTCCTCGCGAAATACCGCCGCAAGCGCAATCTCCGCCTGGGGCTCAGCGAGTCGGTCATTCACGTCAACTTCGGCAATATCTATTTTGTCACCACGATGATTGCCGCCACCTTGGGCGAGCCGTCCAACTCGTGGTTCTATCTTCCCGGGATCATCCTCCTCACCGGTTGGATTCTCTTGTCCGCCCGCCGCGGCAAGCCGGCCGGGCTGATCTTCGCGCTAACAGTCGCAGGCGGCATCGCGATCGCAGGCCAGTTAGGAATCAGGGAGATTCAGGATTGGCTGGGCAACAGCGGCCCCAGCCAGTCCGCGTTCGATCCCAATTCCGTCACGACCTCGGTTGGCAAGCGCGGCCCGATCGAGCTACCGCCGGACATCGTCTGGAGGTTGCGTCCCGTTGCGAACGCGGTGCCGCCAACCTTGTTGCGAACCGGCACCTACAATGCCTATGCCGCCGGGCGCTGGAAAATCAAACCGGTGGTTGGCGAGGTGTTCAACGATCTCGATACCATCGAGCCGGCCATCGGCGAAATCTATCACCTCTTGCTGGGCAACCTTTCGCCGGCCGCCCAGCAGAACGCGATCCACCCGGAATGGCCGCGTTTCAAGCTGCGCGGCGCCGCCACCGAATACGCCCCGCTGCCGCTCCCCGGCGATGCCGCCAGCGTGCGCGATTTCGAGCTGGACGGGATCCAGCGCAATGCCTTGGGCACTGTCCAGATCTTCCCGAAAAACTCCGTCATCGAGGGGACCGTCCTATGGAAGGGCGGCACCAACCCGGAGAGTCCACCATTCCGCGTCGAAGATACGTTTGTCCTCAGACAGGAGGAGGACGCGTTGGACGACGTGCTCCTTGAACTCCGTCTTCAGGATCAACCCACCCTCCGGGAAAAGCTGCAGGTCATCCGCGGATGGTTCCACCGGAACTTCCAATACACCCGGGTTCCAATGATCAGCAACACGGGCCTCGTCACCTCGCCCACGGGTCTCACGGCCATCGGGGAATTCCTAACAATATCGCGGGATGGGCACTGCGAATATTTCGCGACTGCCACCACATTGCTGCTCCGCAGGGCTGGAATCCCGGCACGTTACACGATCGGCTACGCGGTGAAAGAGCGCGATCCCAAGCGTCAGGAGTTCATCATCCGAGGCACCCATGGCCATGCCTGGTGCCGGGTGTGGGATGATGACCAGCAAACGTGGATTGATTTCGACACCACTCCTCCATCCTGGCTTTCCTCCCTGGCCCCGCAAACCTCGAAGATGCAGCGCTTCAACGACGCGGTGAAACGGCTGCGCGAGGACTTCTTCCTCTGGCGGAACCAACCCACGAACCGCCTCGCTGTCACCTTGGTCATGTCCGCCATTGGTCTCGGCGTGCTCGCATTCATCGTGAAACGCCTCTGGCGGTCCAGGCGGCGGATGGAATCGGGCATCAGGACCAACGGTTATGCAGGCCCCGTGACCCGGACGCCGCTCCATGCGCTCGAACAGCCGGCGGCAAAACGCCTCGGCTTCCGCCCGCAGGGCCAGCCGTTTGGCGAGTGGCTCACCGGCTTGCGGCCCGTGCTAACCGATTCTAACGCGCTCGACGAAGCCATCGAGCTTCATCAGCGCCTGCGTTTCGATCCGGAGCCGGCGGCCCAACCCGAGCGCGACCGCCTGGCGGAACTCGCCAGGCAGTTGGAGTTGGAGATCAAGCGCGGGTGAAAATTGGAGCGCGAAATTTATTTCGCGCGAATTCTCGGAAAACAGGACGCGCGGAATGAATTCCGCGCTCCAGTTAGATCACTTCGCGGCGGCCACCACATGCTCTTTGGTCATGCCGAGTTCCTTCATCACCACGTCGCCGGGAGCGCTCATGCCGAAGCGGTCGATGCCGAGCGTCTTGCCCTCGGTGCCGACGTATTTCCACCACAGGTCGGTGACGCCGGCTTCAATGGAAATGCGCTTGGTGACGGCCTTCGGCAGCACGCTTTCGCGATACTCGGCGCTCTGGCGCTCGAAGCGCTCGAAGCAAGGCATGGAAACGACACGGACACCGTCACCCAGTTCCGCAGCGGCGGCCATCGCGTGTTGGAGCTCGGAACCGCTGCCAAGCAGGATCGTCTTTAGCGTGCCGGTTTCCTTGCGGGCGATGTAGCCACCGCGCAGGACGCCGTCGCGCCGGGCATCGACGGATAGATCGTTCATCAGCGGAATCGCTTGGCGTGTCAGAATCAATGCGGTCGGGCCGTCGGTGCGGCTCATCGCCGCGACGAAAGCACCGGCGGTTTCCTCCGCGTCGCCGGGACGGATCACATCGAGATTCGGGATGACACGTAGGCCGCTAACGGTTTCCACCGGTTGGTGGGTCGGGCCGTCTTCGCCGACGCCCACCGAGTCGTGGGTGAAAATGTAGGTTACCGGAAGGCCGGACAAGGCCGCCAGGCGGATCGAGCCGCGCAGGTAGTCGGCGAAGACCAGGAAGGTCGCGCCACTCGCACGGAACAAGCCGTCATAGGCGATGCCGTTGCAGATCGCGCCCATCGCATGCTCGCGGATGCCGAACCAGATGTTGCGGCCCAGCGGGTTTTCCGCGGAGAAATCGCCGCCGTCCTTGAGGTAGTTTTTCGTCGAGCCGAAGAGGTCGGCGCTGCCGGTTAGGAATTGCGGGATCGCCTTGGCCACCGCGTTGATCACCGTGGCTCCGGCGGAACGGGTCGCGTCCTTGTAGTCGGCGGCGAACGCCGGGATTTTTTCCGTGAGGTCGAGCGGCACGGACATCGCGACGCCACCGGTTAGTTCGGCGGCCAGTTCCGGATTCGCCGCGGCCCAAGCGTCGTAGGTCTTTTGCCAGGCTTCGAACTCGACTTTGGACGCCGCCTTTTTCTTGGCAAAAAATGCCTGCGTTTCCTCGGAAACGAAGAAGTGCTCATCGGCGGGAAGTCCGAGACCGGCGCGTGCGGTATCGATGAATTTCGCTCCTCCTTCGCCGTGGCCCTTGGCAGTGCCGGCGACTTCCGGGATGCCTTTGCCGATCAACGTTTTCGCGATGATCACTTTAGGCCGGCCGTTCTTGTTGGCCTTGGCTGTTTCAATCGCCGCGGCGATGGCGGTGATGTTCTGGCCGTCGATGGTGATCGCGTCCCAACGCTGGGAAACGAAATATTGCTCGGCATCTTCGCTCTGGGTGAGCACCGCCATGGCGTCGAGCGTCACGTCGTTGGAATCATAAATGAGGATGAGGTTATCGAGACCGTTGTGGCCGGCGAAGGCGATCGCTTCCTTGGCCACGCCTTCCTGGAGGCAGCCGTCGCCGTTGATGCAGAAAATGTGTTGGTCGAAAATCGTGTGCTCCGCCGTGTTGTAGCGGGCGGCGGCGCGCTTGCCGGAAAGCGCGTAGCCGACTGCGTTGCCGATTCCCTGGCCAAGCGGGCCCGAGGTCGCCTCGACGCCCGGCGTTTCATGAAACTCGGGATGCCCCGGAGTGATCGAATGCAACGCGCGGAATTTCTTCACGTCGTCGCGGGAGACCGCGTAGCCGGAAAGGTGAAGCCAGCCGTAGAGAAACATCGAACCATGGCCTGCCGAGAGCACGAAGCGGTCGCGGTTCAGCCATTTCGGCGCGTCCGGGTAGTAGCGCATCGACTCACCGAACAACACCGCGCCGATTTCGGCACAGCCAAGCGGAAGGCCCAGGTGGCCGGAGTTACAGGCGTGGACGGCGTCCATGGCGAGGCCACGGGCTTCATTGGCGGCTTGAGCAAGCGTTTTGGTATTCATGAGATCGATTTCTCCGCGCGGTTCATGGAGGGACGGAGGACGCAAACCCTTAGGAATCCTCCCCCGCTTGACAAGAGGGGATTCGCGACAATCACTTGATGGAACGCGAATGCCGCTCATTTACCACATGATTCACGCACTCCGGGAAATTTTCCCCAAAAAACCCTTGCAATGAACCGCCCGGTAAGTTTCTTTTCCGCCCGCTTCGCGACACACGACCCGTTCGTCTATCGGTTAGGACTCCAGGTTTTCATCCTGGCAAGAAGGGTTCGACTCCCTTACGGGTCGCCATTTATATCAGCCTCCGCCCTGCGGGGGCTTTTTGGTTTCAGGACCGGTCGCATCTTCATTTACCCCAAGTGACAGCCCTCCAAAAAGCCGACTCCGTCCGCCTGCGCAAAGGCGGTCGCCAGATCGCCGCGCTCACCGCCTACGACTACCCGAGCGCCCGCTTGCTCGACGAGAGCGGGGTCGATGTCCTGCTCGTCGGCGACTCGCTCGGGATGGTCGTCCTCGGTTTTCCCGATACCACCCAGGTCACTCTGGACCACATGCTTCACCACGTCGCGGCCGTCGCCCGCGCCAAACCGCGTGCGCTCGTCGTCGGCGATCTGCCGATTCACACCTACGATACGCCGGAGCAGGCCCTCGCCACCGCCCGCCGCCTCGTCGCCGCCGGGGCCGAAGCCGTGAAACTCGAAGGCGGCATCCGCCAGGCGGAAAAAGTCCGGGCCATCACCCAGGCCGGCATCCCCGTCATGGGCCACCTCGGGATGTTGCCCCAGCGCGTCGTTCAGGAAGGCGGTTACCGCAAAAAGGGCAAAACCCCAGAGCAGATCGAAGCCCTTCGCGATGGTGCCCAAGCCATTATCGAAGCCGGGGTGTTCGCCATCGTCTTCGAATCCATCGTCCCGCAAACCGCGCGGCTGCTTTCATCGACGCTGGCCGTTCCCACCATCGGCATCGGCTGTGGGATCGGCAACTGCGATGGAGAAGTCGCTGTCGTCACCGATTTGCTAGGCTCGTATCCGTGGTTCGTCCCACCCTTCGCCATCCCCGAGGCGGATGTCGCCGGGATCACCCGTGAGGCCGTCGCCCGCTACGTTTCCCGGGTCCAGGGTTAATGGTTGGAATGCTCCTCTACCTCCACATTCCGTTCTGCCACCGCGTCTGCCCCTACTGCTCGTTTTACAAGCACACCCCGGGCACCACGCCCATCGGCAGTTTCGTCGATGCCTTGGCCGCTGAAGCGAAATCCCGGATCACCGCCTCGCCGCGCACGATCTATCTGGGAGGTGGCACGCCCAGCATGCTCTCGCCCGGCCACCTGACACGGCTCTTCACCGCGCTCCACGAAGCCACCGATTTCTCGAAACTCGACGAAGTCACCCTCGAGGCCAACCCCGCCACCTTCGACGCCGCCAAGGCAAAACTCTTCCGCGAACTCGGCGTCACCCGCGTTTCGTTAGGCATCCAATCGTTCACCCCGCATGTTTTGGAAATCCTCGGCCGCGAGCACTCCGTCTCGCAAGCCAGCGAGTCCATCGGCATCCTCCGCGAGGCCGGCATTCCCTCGGTCAACATTGACCTCATGTTCTCCATCCCCGGCCAATCGAAAGGCGACTGGCAGCAAACGTTGGAACACGCCATCTCCCTAACACCCGACCACATCTCCGCCTACAACCTCACCTACGAGGAAGACACCGCCTTCTTCGAATCCCTCCGCCGCGGAGAAATGCGCGAGAACGAGGACCACGACGCCGAGTTCTTCCACCTCGCCGACGACCTTCTAACCGCCGCCGGTTTCGACCACTACGAAACCTCCAACTACGCCAAGCCCGGCCACCACTCCACCCACAACCAAGGCTACTGGCGCGGCGAGGACTACCTCGGCCTCGGCCCCTCCGCCGTCTCCACCTTGGATGGGGTCCGCTGGAAAAACGTCCCCGACACCGCCCGCTACGTCGCCCAGGTCCAGTCCCTCGGCCACGCGCTGATAGAATCCGAAACCCTCGACGCCGAAGCCCGCCGCCTCGAACGCATCGCCCTCGGCCTGCGCACCAAGGACGGCATTTCCCTCGATCTCCTCAGCCCGGACGCCCGATCCCGCGCCATAAATCTGGCAGACGAAGGCCTCGCCCGCATCGAGGGCAACCAGCTCATCCTCATTAACCACGGCCGCGCCCTCGTCGATCCTATCGCCGCGGAGTTGGTGTAGAAAAAGTGGCTGGAGCATCCCTGCTCCAGACCGTGCAAGGAGCGTCTCGCTCCTTGTTTTCTTCTGACGAAATCAGCCTTAGCCACTCACTCGCCTGGTCTCGCTTCACTCCGGCCAGACGATCACGAACTTGTCACTCTTCCCCCAAACCGGATTCGTGGGATCGAGCAGGTTTTTTCCGTCCACCATCACATGACCTGAGCTGTTGATATTCATGGAAGTCACGCTGTTGTCCATTTTCAGGATGACCGCCTTTCCATCAAATCGTTTTGGATCGAATCGATCGGTCCCGGGAATCAAGGGGGTGACGATGAGTGGTCGCGACGGGTTGCCTTTGGAAGAAAGTCCTGCCAGATAGGCGAATCCACATTCTCCCTTTTTCAACGCCTCGGCTCCTTCAATGTCATCGTCGGGCTTTTTAGCCCCATGGATTCTCGCGTAAAACATCCTCTCACTCTGTGTGAAACCACCCGCCAGCAACTGGCGGAAGTAATCGTTGGAGGACTTCGTCCCGAGACTCAATTTGCTGAGATTCAAATCCGTGGCCGCGTCCTTGCTCACGGCTGAAATCGTGCTGGCATCGGGATATTTCCCATATTTCGAATCAAACTCAAAAAGCGCCAATCCGATTTGCCGGGCGTTGCTGACCGCCTCGATTTGGTCATGACGGTGGTGGCCACCGCGAATAAACATCGGAGCCATCAAACCCAGTAGCACTATCAGAATCGAAACACCTCCGACCCACACGAGCCAATTCCATTTCTTCTGCGAACGAATCGCCGCTTCCGAGGGTGGCGGAGCAGGCGCGTCGGGCGGTGGTTGTGGGAGCATGGTCATTTGATTTAAGGTTAGAGTTCAGGCCAAACGATCAGCGGCGGGTGTCCATCCCAGATCGGGTTGGCAGGATCCATGAAGAGCTTCCCCTCGATCTGGATATGTCCGTCCTTGTCGATGTTGAAGGAGGTGACGCTGTTATCCATTCTCAGCACGACAGCCTTGCCCTCGTAGGCCTTTGGATCGAAGCGGTCGGTTCCCGGGATCATCGGAGCAGCTGCCAACGGGCGCCTGGGGTTATCCGTTACCTTCGCCCCGAGAAAGTAAGCGAATCCGCACTCACCCTTTTTCAGTGCTTCCACTCCGGTGATGTCTTCGTCGGGTTTCCGCACACCTGGAATTTTCGCTGCGTAAAACATTTTCTCACTTTGAGTAAAATTGCCACCGATGATCTGGCGGAAAAAGTCATTCGATGACTTCGTTCCAAGAGGCAATGTCGTTCCGGTTGCTTTCCGAACCGCAGCGACAGTGTCAGTATTCGGATATGCCCCGTATTCATTTTCAAACTCAAACAATGCGAGGCCGATCTGGCGGGCGTTGCCCACCGCTTCGGTTTGATCGGATCTCCTACAACCGCCGCGGATGACCAAGGGAGCCGCCAGAACCGCCAATGCGATGAAGATTGAGACAGCACCAACAACCCAAAGCCACTTCCATTTCTTCTGTGATAGAATCGCAGCTTCGGACGGTGGCGGAGCGGGTGCGTCCGGCGGTGGTTGTGGGAGCATGGACATTGGAGTGGGTTTTCAAAGTTCCGGCCAAGCGATGATCGGTGGATGGCCATCCCAGATCGGATGTTTTGGATCCATCAGGTTTCGTCCGTCGATGATAATATGACCGGCCTTGTCGATGTTCATGGAGGTGACGGAGTTGTCCAATTTCAGGATGATGGCCTTGCCATCGAAAGGCTTGGGGTCGAAGCGGTCGGTCCCCGGAATCATCGGCGTGACGACCAAAGGGCGCCCGGGATTGCTCCGCGCGGTGGCTCCCATGAAGTAGGTGAATGCACACTCGCTCTTCTTCAAGGCTTCGGCACCGTCGATATTGTCGTCAGCCTTCAGAGCGCCGGGGATTTTCGCATAGAACATCTTTTCACCTTGTGTGAAATCCGCAGCCAGCAATTGGCGGAAAAAGTCATTGGAGAACTTGGTGTCGAGAGATAGCGCCGTGCCGCTTTTCTGCCGAACCTTGGCGATCGTCGTGAAGTCAGGATAGTTGTCGTATTCGTTCTCAAACTCGAACAGCGCGAGACCGATCTGCCGGGCATTGCTTACGGCCTCGGTTTGATGGGATTTTTTCCTGCTGCGGATTACCATTGGCTGAGTTGTCAAACCCGCCAATGCGAAAATGATGATTGAAACAATGCCCACGCCCCAAAGCCACTCCCATTTCTTCTGTGATAGAAGCGCAGCTTCGGATGGTGGCGGAGCGGGTGCGTCCGGCGGTGGTTGTGGGAGCATGGACATGGGAATGGGTTTTAAAAGTGGCTCGGGCAATTACCGATGCGCGACCAGCAAGATCGTAAAATCAGATAGTCAGGGCATTGCATTGACCATTAGCCCGGCAGTCCATGGATCGCGAGGCTATTCAATTCCTTCACGCGTTTTTCACAGAGCGCGGGGGATGTGGCATCTCTCTCAGGGAGCGGCGATCTCCGAATCGCCGAGGCCCATGGGAAGACAATGAACTGCGGCTTGACTCATCTCATTGGCACTTCATGGGCTTCGGCGGATCGTAGTCCGCCGTTCTTTGGGGGATGAGTGCCGGATGATGCGCGCGAGATGAATCTCGCGGTCCGTTAGTGCTCGCCCAGTACCTCCGTTAGCAGGCCGATCATCGACTGCGCGGCTTGCTTGCCGGTTTCCAGAACCTCGTGGTGATCGAGGTGCGCGGCGGTGATCCCGGCGGCCCAGTTGGTGAGGCAGGAAAAGGCGACGACGGGAAGCTTGAGCGAGCGGGCCTGGATGGTTTCCAGCACGGTGCTCATGCCCACGGCATCGGCACCAATGACGCGCAGCATGCGGATCTCGGCAGGCGTTTCGTATTGCGGGCCGCGCAGGCTGGCGTAGACGCCTTCGTGGAGAACGGTGCCGGAGGACATCGCGGCCAAGCGGAACTCGGCGCGCCAATCGGCGTCGTAGGCGACGGACATGTCGATGAAATCCGCGCCCTCTAACGGCGAGGTGCCGGTGAGGTTGAGGTGGTCGGTCAGCATCATCCAGGTGCCGGGCGCGAAGTTCGGATTCAGGGTGCCGGCGGCGTTGGTGAGGATGAGTTTTTCAATCCCTTGATCCGCCATCCAGCGGATACCCGCGGTGACTTGCCGGGGTCCGTGGCCTTCGTAAAGGTGGACGCGGCCTTTCATCAGGACGACGGCCGTGCCGCCGAGTTTGCCGAAGACGAATTTCCCGGCGTGGCCCGGCACCGAGGAAGCGGGCAAGCCGGCCTCGGCGAACGAAACCTCGCGCTCCACCACCACCGTGTCGGCCAACGGCCCCAATCCGGATCCCAAGACGATTCCAATCATGCGGCCGATGATAGGCGGTGGAGCGGAAGATGGAATCGCAAAGGTGGCGGATATCACCCGACCTCCCGGACTTCGCTCTGATAGCCCATGGCGGTGAGGAGTTGGTCGGTTTCCTCTTTCTCCTGCTGGACGCGGGCGAGGAGTTCCTGCGGGTCGCGGGATGGTGAGATGGCTTGTCCGGCGCAGTGTTGGAGGTGGGCTTGGAAGACTTGGTCGGGAGTGCCGCTGGCTCGGAAATCCCGGACGCGAGGATTGCGGTGCGGCAGGTAAGGGTGGTCGTTGGTGCGGATGAAAGTGCCGTCAGCGAGCCAACTGCCGAAGCTGGATTGGGTGGTTCCGGCTTTGGGTTTCAGGGTGGCCCAGGCGTGGACGACGCAGGCGCTGTGATCGAGTCCGGGAGCGGCGAGGATGGCGGAATGCAGATGAAGGTCGCCGGCGGGTGAAGTGGACTGCTCACCGGTGACGAATGACCAATCGGGATGAGCGGCGAGCCAGGAATTGATGGCTGTTAGGATTTGCGGGCAGAGTTGGTCGGCAGGGACGGTTAGGGCTTCGCTGTAGTGATAGGTTTCCCGCTCGAGGTGGCGGGAACGGAGAAATTTCATGAGAACGATGCGGATCAGGAGAAGGGGTTTGGTGAGGTTTTTCCCTAGCAGAAGGCGCAGCGGATACCGGTGATAGTAGGTGGTGCGGATGAGCCGCTTGCGGGATGCGGGCAGGGCGGCTGCTTGCAGGCGCGCTTCGTTTTGAAGGTCATTGAGGAAAGCGAGGGCTTGCGGGTGGACGGGGGCGATCCGCATCCAACCGGGTGGCCCGGCCATGGACTTGGCGGAGGATCGGTCCAAAACGGCCCAGATCGCGATCCCGATAAGCAGGACGACGCCACCGCCGAAAACCCCGACGACGATCTCGGTGTAGTCGGGATTGAAACGGGAAATCAGGAACGGGTTGGCCATCATGACTGCGCAGATGATCCCGATCGCAATGAAGCGCCATTTCCGCCGGGTCCCGCGGGCCTTGAGGCGGTGGTCGCCGAAGAATTCCGAGATCACGATCCGTTCATTCGAGGGACCGCGGAGGGCGGCAAGTTGGAAAATCAGCGAGAGTGCGGCCGCGATCCCGATGGTGGCGGCGACCCCAAGTTTGATGAAGCCGGTGAGAAAGATGCAGATGCCGGCGAGGATGAAGAAACGTAGGAAGAGCATGGATCCGGCGGTCTCAAGGACCCGCAGGGCGCACATCATTTCCGGGGCGTGTTCGCCGGTTTCGAGGTCGATCTGCGGCAGGACGGCGCCGTTTTTCACGAGGAGGGCGTTTCCTTGCACTTGCCAGGTCAAACCGGAAGCAGCCTCGAGATCGGCGACGGCGGGTGGGGCGTACGGATTGGAGTCGCTCATGGGCGGGTGGGTTTAGCCACACTCGGGGCGTTTTGACGAGGTTTTCGGAGATTGGGAAAAAACGATGGCTGTCCTGATTGCGGAGCGCGGTTCGTCGTGGTAGTGAACCCGATTGAAACCCCAAACCTAACTACGACCATGACCCCTCAAACCTTGGAAGCTACCACGAGATCCACCGTCGATCCCGTCCCGAACGGAATGCACACCGTGACCCCGCACCTCGTGTGTGCGGGCGCGGCGGACGCCATCGAGTTTTATAAAAAAGCCTTCGGTGCCGTGGAAATCTGCCGGATGCCGATGCCCGATAGCAAGATCATGCACGCCGGCATCACCATTGGCGATTCGATGATCATGCTGGTGGATGAGATGCCGGATTGGAACTGTCTCGGCCCTAACGCCCGCGGCGGATCACCGGTGACGATCCATCTCCAGGTGGAGAATTCGGACGCCGTTTTCGAACAAGCGGTCAAGGCCGGAGCGACGGTGAAAATGCCCATCGCCGACATGTTCTGGGGCGACCGTTATGGTATCGTGGTGGATCCCTTCGGCCACAACTGGTCGATCGCCACCCATGTCCGCGACGTGACTCCGGAGGAGATGATTAAGGCTTCGCAGGAGATGAGCTGTTGTGGAAGCTGATGCCGGCTAGGAGATAGGTCCTATCAATTCGATAGGACCTGTTCCTCTATCCATTCAGCTTCTCCAGCGCCTTTACCAGGAACACGCCGTCTTTGCGGATGAGCTTTCCATCAAACCAAATCTCGCCGCCGCCCCAGTCCTTGCGCTGGATGTTGACCATGTCCCAGTGGACTTGCGAGCGGTTGCCGTTGTCGGCCTCTCCTTCGTAAGCCTGGCCGGGGGTGAAGTGGAACGAGCCAGCGATTTTCTCGTCGAACAGGATGTCACGCATCGGCTCGCGGATGGCCGGGTGGAAGCCGAGGGCGAACTCGCCGATGTATCGCGCGCCGTCGTCGCTATCGAGAATCTTGTTGAGGGCGGCGGTCTTGGATCCGGCTTCGGCCTTGACGATCTTGCCCTTGGAGAATTCCAATCTGATAGAATCGAACGGGATTCCCTGATAGATTGTCGGCGCGTTGTAGGAGATATGTCCTTCCACGGATTCGCGGACGGGCGCGGTGAAGACCTCTCCGTCGGGGATGTTATAGTTTCCGCCGCAGACGATGGAACGCAGGCCTTTGATCGAAAAGCGCAGGTCGGTGCCGGGGCCTTTGATTTCCACGCGCTCGGTTCTGTCCATCAGCTTCTTGAGCGCGTTCATCGACGGGACGAGCGCCTTGTAGTCCAGCAGGCAGACGTCGAAGTAGAATTTCTCAAACGCTTCGGTGCTCATGCCGGCCTGTTGGGCCATTGACGGGCTGGGCCAGCGCAGGACGCACCATTTGGTCTTCTTCACGCGGTGGTCGAGGACCGGGCGCATGTGTTTCATCGCGAGACGCATGCGGTCGGCGGGGACATCGGAGTTTTCGGCGATGTTGTGGCCGCCGCGGATGGCGATGTAAGCGTCCATGTCCTTCATCTCGGCGAGCAGGTGCTTGGCGAGGATCCCGTATTGGGCGTCTTCCGCGCCTTTCATCATCTCGCGGGTGAGGCGGCCCTGATGGAGTCGGATGAAAGGCAGCGCGCCTTTTGCCCGGGCCTCGCGGATCAGGGCGAGCCCGATGGAGTCGGGGACGTCGTAAAGATCGATAAGGACTTTTTCACCTTTTTTCAGGGAGGTGGAATAACGGACCAACTGGCGGGCGAGGGCGTCGATGCGGGTGTCGTGCATGGGGTTTTCATAGGTGGCGGAATGGATTCGGAGAAGAGTTTTTTAACCGCAGATGAACACAGATGGAAGCAGATGCAGGAAGAGATGATGGATTGGCGATCAGGAGATCTTCCTCTGGCAATTGTCTTATCCGAGTTCATCTGCGTCCATCTGCGGTTCAATTCTCTCGAATTTCCAATTGGCGCTTGGCAGGGCGGGTGGTTGGCTTAAACCAAGCGCATGGTGCTCGGCGTTCTCGGATCCGGATCCGGATCAAACATGCAGGCGATCCTCGACGCGATCGAGGACGGGACGCTCGACGTGCGGATCGGGCTCGTGCTCTCGGACAATCCGGACGCGTTCATTCTGGAGCGGGCGAGGAAGCATGGCATCGCCACCGGCGTGATCGACTGCGGCGGATTCAAGACGAAATTCCCGGAGGAAGTTCAGGAGGAAACCGCGCTGCGCCTGAAGGAAGCGGGAGTTGACCTGGTGTGCCTCGCAGGATTCCTGCGACTGGTGAAACGGCCGCTGTTGGATGCGTTTCCCAACCGGATCCTGAACATCCACCCGGCGTTGCTGCCCGCGTTTCCCGGATTGGAGTCGTGGAAGCAAGCGCTCGAAGCCGGCGCAACCGAAGCCGGTTGCACCCTCCAATTCGTGGATGAAGGCATGGACACCGGACCGATCGTCCTGCAGGAAAGCGTGCCAATTCTATCAGACGATACCGCGGAGGTGTTGCACGCCAGGATCCAGGTGGTCGAGCACCGGCTCTATCCGGCGGCGATTCGCAAGGTGGGGCGGGCAGTTTTGTGACAACGTGTCCCTGCGGACCATCCCGTCACCCGGTGGATTGATGTTTTGCCTTGCGCCCGCGTTGCGGCTGCACCAAGACTAACCGCATCTCATGAAAAAATCTCCCAAAGCCACCGCCAAAGGCCAGACCGTCGCCGCCAGCCTGTCAGGTCTGTTAGCTGATAGCTACGCGCTGCTCGGCCAGACCCAGTTCGCGCATTGGAACGTGCAGGGGCCTGCGTTTTTCAGTCTCCACACCATTTTCCAAACCCAGTATGAGGAACTTTTCCTGGCCATCGACGAGCTTGCCGAGCGGCTTCGCGCGCTCGATGTGATCGCCCCCGGCGGGTTGAAGACGCTGGCTTCGCTGTCCTCGATCGGCGAACTTGAAGTGAAGGCGCACCCGGCGAAAGACCTCGTCGCCCACTTGCTGTCAGGCCACGAGATCCTCGTGAAAACCGCCGCGAAGGTCCGCGATCTATCGGAAGAATCCGGAGACGCGGAGACCCAGGACCTGGCGATCAAGCGTATCCAGATTCACGAAAAGACGATCTGGATGTTCCGTGCGTATCTTAAAAATCCCTGAGATTACCGCTGGTTGAGGGCGACGATGATGAGAATCACCGCCAGCGCCGCGAGCACGGCGAACATGATCTTCACCCAGCTCAATGGATGCTCGCCGGCCAATTTGCCGGTGTAGCCGTTGACCACCACCTGGAAGGATTTCGGCCCGTAGGTGTAGGTGGAGAGCCAAACGGGAACGAGGATGTGCTTGAAGGTGCGGCCCTGATAGGCGGACTCGATCTGCAGGTTCCGGTGGGTGTCGCCGGGAACGTCGCGCGAGCACAGTTGATAGATCGTGGCGTCCATCTGCTGCTTGCTGACCACCGACGCTTGCCGGAGATCGACCTGATAGCGCTCCACCGTCCAGCCGCGGACGTAGGCGGGGTCGTAGGGCTTGAGGTCGCTGATGGTTGGGAACGGTTCCACCTTGCGCAGCAGGGCGGTGTGCACGCCCACGGTGCCCGGGACGGCGTTGTCATCGAAGAAATGCGACAGGCGTCCGGCACTGCTTTCCCATCGGGTCCGCTGCACCTGGCGGGTGGCGGTCTTGCCGTTGGCGTCCCGATAGGTTTCCGAGACGTAATAATGGTAGCCGGACTCCGCGGTCCATCGTGCGTCGACGTGGGCGTCGAAAGTCCAGTAGGGCAGATAGATGCCGTGCAGCGTGTCGGTTAGAGCGGCGCGCTTCAGCTTCGTCGGCGCGAACCAGCGGCTGCCATACCACGTGCGGAGCTGGTCGCGGACCTGGGTGGCGGCGACGACGGCGGGCAGCAGGCTTTCCGGCGTGATGGCGTTCGCCAGATCGTCCACCGGCACGATGGAAGGGGAGCCGCAGAAGTCGCAGCGCTGGGCGGCGCGATCGGGATCGAAAATGCTGATCGCCTGGCAGCTTTCGCATTTCACGGATTTTTTCTCGGCCCTGAGTCCGCGGTCCGAGGGACCAACGGTGGACAGCGCCTCTTCCAGATTGTGCTCGAATATCGCCGCTCCGAGCGCGTTCTCGCCATCGGTCCACGGCAGGACGGTGCCGCAATACGGGCAGGCCAAGGCTTTTTTGGCCGCGTTCCATTCGGCATCCCCGCCGCATTCCGGGCAGGGATGTTTTTTCAGCGCGATGACTTCGGCCATGGTGGCGTCGGTTACTCGGCGAGGAAGGCGTCGAGGGCGGCGCGGGTGATTCGGTAGGACGAGCCGATTTTCTTGCCTTTCAAATCACCGCCATCGACCGACGCGATCACGTCCGCCTCGGACACCCCGAGGATCTCGGCGGCTTGTGCGGGACTCATCAATTCGGGAATACCCGCGGCGGCCGGAGCCGCGCCGGGCAGCGGTGGCGGCGTGGCCTGCATGTTCTTCATCATTTCCTGCGCCATGCCAAAGCCCATCGCCATCTGGCCGGCCGCCGCAGCGGGTGAGCCGCCGCCTTCGCCGCCGCCCTTGGTCATGGACTCGGCCATTTGGAATTTCACGTAATCGTTGAGATTGCCGATGGCGCCCATGCTCGTGCGCTTGTCGATGGCGGCCTCCACTTCCGGCGGCACGGAGACGTTCTCGACGATGAAGGTGGTGATCTCGATGCCATACTTCGCCGTGACCTGCGGATTGATCAGAGGCAGCAACGCGTCGCCAAGTTCCGTGTAGCGCGATGCCACGTCGAGCGCGGGCACGCCGCAGGACGCGAGCGCCTCGCTGAAAACACTGACAATCCGCGAACGCATGGTGTCGGCGAATTCATCCAGCCGGAAATGGTGGTCGGTGCCGGCGACTTCCTTGAGGAAAACCGGCGGGTCCACGATCTTGAAGTCGAAGATCCCGAATGCCCGCAGGCGGACGACTCCGAAGTCGGCGTCGCGCATCATCACCGGATTCGCGGTGCCCCATTTGTTTCCGGTGAAGAGGCGGGTGGTGACGTAGTAAACGTCGGCCTTGAAGGGGGATTGGAAACCGAATTTCCAGCCCTTGAGGCGGGTGAGGACCGGGATGTTATCGGTTGTTAGCGTGTGCTTGCCGGGGCTGAAGCAATCGCCGTACTGGCCCAGATAGACGAATTGCGCGGCCTGGCTTTCGCGGACGATGAGTTGCGCGCCGTTCTTGATCGCCTTGTCCTCGTCCGGAAAACGCCACGACAGCGTGTCGCGCGAGTCGTCGTTGAATTCGATGATTTCCAGCAGTTCGCCTTTGATGAATCCGAGAATGTCCATGGTGTTTGAATTTGGGATTGGCGTCTGAATTACCCTTCTTTCCGATCTGATGGAAGAAGAATTCCCGACGCTTATTCCAACCCGCGTTCCGCCACCTCGTCCTCGTCCCAGCCGAGGTAGTGGCCGAGCTCGTGGAGGAAAGTGGTGCCCACCTCGTCGCGCTAGTCGTGCTCCTCCTCGCCGACCCATTCCCACAGGCTGGTTAGAAACAGCCGGATCCGCGGCATCTCGCCGGACTCGGCCTCATCCATCGCGGACGGACCTTCGAACAGCCCGAGTTCGTCGCCTTCCAGCTCCTCGTCGTAGGCTCCCTGGCCGGGTTTTTCCTCGAGGGAGACCGACACTTTCGCGGCCGCGTCCTGGATGTCCTGCGGCAGGATTTTCACCAGCGACTTCAACTCCTCGTCCGCCCACCGACTCAATGTTTCAAAATCCATGGCTATGAATTACCTTCTGCGCCCGCCGGGCACAAGGATCTTGGAGGAATTCCGCGGCCCGGAGTTCACGATTTATCGTGCTCTTCATGAAGAGCAAGCTGAAGCTTGAACTCCGGACAGTCGAACGGCGCGACCTTCGATTTCAAGCTTGGCGTCCCCTAGCAGTTCTGCCACAACGGATGAAGCTCCCCATGGCCTTCCTCGAACATGTCCCCAAAGTCATCCTGCTGGTGTGCCTCTGCTGCGTCATCGGGATCGCCATCGGCTATGTGGCCGCCCACTGGCTCGGGGCAAGGCTGGCGGACATTCTAACATTCCTGCCCAAGGACAAATTCGCCGAACCCCAGCCTGCCTTGGGGATCCCAGCCAGCATGGCCGTGCGGGGTGATCTGGAAGGCGCGGTGGCGGGCTACGAGGCGCTTTTGCTCAAGCATCCGAAAGAGAAGGAGATCTACTGCCGGCTGCTGGAAATCGTTCTCGGACCAATGAAGCTCGACGACTACGGCGAGAATGTTCTCCAGCGGGGATTGAAAAACCTGGCCACCGACGGCGAGCGATTAGTGCTGCTCAAGCTCGGCGAATCTCTCAAAAATGGCGAATACCATCCGTTCAAACACTTCGAACGCGACGCCCCGCCGGAGATCAAGATCCTGCCGCCGTTGTTCGGGAAATTGAAGCCGGAGTAGCGACCGACCTTGCGCGGCCGGACATCCACGCCACTTTCCGGCAACTCATGACCGTCCATACCCTCGTCCAGGAACAACGCCTGCCGATCACGCCCGCCGCGGCGTGGGAGTTTTTCTCATCGCCGCGCAACCTCGACGAGATCACGCCCCGCGACCTCGGCTTCAAAATTGTCAGCCTGCCCGGCGAGACGATGTATGAGGGCCAGATCATCACCTACAAGGTGAAGATCCTGCCCGCTATCTGGATCCCGTGGGTCACCGAGATCAAGGCCGTGGATGAGGGGAGATCGTTCGTCGATGAGCAGCGCTTCGGTCCCTACAAGTTCTGGCACCACCGCCACACCTTCGAGGAAATCCCCGGCGGCGTGTTGATGCGGGACCTGGTGCATTATGGCCTCGGCTGCGGGCCGTTCGGGGCCATCGCCCACGCGGTGTTTGTCCGGGCGAAGTTGAAGATGATCTTCGAGTTCCGGAAAGAAACGCTGGTGCAGCGGTTCGGGGTGCTGTGATAGGAGGCAAGCCAAGGCTTTCCAAAATCGGAAAATCAGAGTAAGGATTTCCCATGAAATTTGTGACCACTCTGGATCGGGATGAGGACGGGGTTTGGATTGCCGAATGCCCGTCCATTCCCGGCTGTGTCAGCCAAGGGGAAACCCGGGAAGAAGCCCTCGCAAATATTCGCGAGGCCATCGCAGCCTGTTTGGAGGTCCGGGCGGGTCTGGGGATGCCTCTAACGATTGAAACGCAGCAAGTGGAAGTCGCCGTCTGATGGCATCCTTGCCGACACTCAGTGGCTGCGATGTCGTCAAAGTGTTCGCTGCGGATGGTTGGCAAATGGTTCGGCAACGTGGAAGTCACATGATCCTCGTCAAGACGGGGTTCATGGTGACCCTTTCCGTTCCGGATCACCGGGAAGTTGCCAAGGGGACATTGAGGAGCCTGATCCGTGCGAGCGGACTTACGACCGATGAGTTTATCGGGCTTGCTGGTCGGTGAACGCGCTGGCTGGAGCGGGGAAGGTGATAACTTATGCTGTTAGAAATTCTTCGAGCCGCGAATGGAGGACGTTGAATTCAAAGTGGACTCTAAGGAGCAGTTCGGTGCGATGACACAGTAGGCGTCTTAATCTTTTTTTGGAGGACGCTTAAATTTTCATGGTCGATTTCCCATCCGTATAAGCGGCCGGAAGAGTGAACCGACCATTCGGCTTGCTTGGTCGCGCCACCACTTCGCAGGGCGTATGAGATCACGTAGGTTTTTTGGTCGTTATCTCCGACACCTGCTGTAACTCTGAACACCTTCAGATCGCTATGGCGCTTCTCGAAATGCTTTGAGACCTCACCCTCCGAGGGCATCCATGCGAGTGGTCCGCCATCCCAAGGCATCGCGAAAATAGCCGCTAAAGCAATGGCTACCACAGCAGCTGATGTATAAATGAGGCGCATCGATTTCTACCGAACAGATCATTTCGCTGGAACCCGGAACTTCGCCGCCGTGAAGCCAGGAGCCTCGGCGCTGAATTCCCAGGAACCGCCGGCAGTGGCAGTGGCGGGCTTCGGGGCGAGTTTGATTTGTCCGGCGAGGGTGCCTTTGGTTTCGCTGATGCCTTCGGATAGGCCGAGGATGGCGCGGAGGATGGTGTCGGCGTCGGTGTCCTTGAGGGCGATCTGGGGCGGCATCGGGACTTCGCCCCAGGCGCCGGCACCACCGGTTTTGAGTTTGGCTTTCAGATGGTCGAGGGCATCCGGGCGGTCGCGGTATTTGAGCGCGACGTTGAGGTATTGCGGGCCGACGGAGGCGTGGTCCACCTGGTGGCAGGCGAGGCAAAGGTTGGCGGTGACGAGGGTGTTGATTTCCGGGGAAAGCTGCGGACCGCCGGCGTCGTGGCCGGTGGCGGGGATGTAGCGGGTGCGGACGACCACTTGGGAGGCATCCGTAGTGCCGGTGATTTTGAAATCGAGGGTCTCGCCGAAATGGTAGGACTTCGCGGCATCGGTGAGCTTGAGCCTGAGCTCGGGGGCGGCGATTTCCTCGACGAGGGCGATCCGGGCAACGGCGTTCGGACTTTTTCCGTCCGCGGCGACGGCGCGGATTTCGCTGCCCTCGCCAGCGGGTACGGTGATGGAGGAACCACTGCCGAGCTTGCGTTCGGTCGCGCCGGTGGTGAGCCACCAAGTGACAGTGACCGGGTCCTTGTCGGGATCGGTCGCAGATTTGATGGCGAAGCTGCGGTCCTTGCCAGCGACGGGCTGGATCGTGATCTCGGGCGAGCGATTGGCGGAATTCGGCAGCAGGCGGGCGAGAAAGCCATTTTTATTAAACCACCACTCGGAGCCGTAGTCGAGCAGCCAGACCGAGCCATCGACGGCCATTTCCAGGTCCATCGGGTGGCGGAGGCCTTCGTCGAGGACGGTGAGGTTGGCGAGTTTTTCGCCCGCGCCGAGTTTGGCCTTCCAGATTTTTCCGCGAATCCAGTCGTAGGTGAGCAGGGTGTGGTCGTCCTCCTTGGGGAGAAGGTTGTATTTGCGGGCGGGATCGAAATAGAAGACCGGACCGGTCATTGCGTTGCGCCCGCCCTTGCCCATGACGGGGAACTCGCGGCTTTCCGAGTAGGGATACCAGATGAATGCGGGCTGCCCGGGCGGCAGATCGGCGAGGCCGGTGTTGCGGATGCCGGGATTTTTCGGCGCGGCGGGGTTGGTCAACGGGCCGGGCTTGCCGGTTGCGAAATCCATGACCGCGTAGGGTTTGTTGTCAGCGATCAGGAAGGGCCAGCCGAAATTGCCGGCGGCTTTGGCCTGGTTGACCTCGTCGTGGCCGGCGGGGCCTTGGTTCGTGTCATTGGCGGCGTCCGGACCGATATCGCCCCAGTAGAGCGTGCGGTTTTTCGAATCGATGGAAATCCGGAATGGATTGCGGCAACCCATCACGAAGATTTCGGGCCGCGTTTTGGCGGTGCCGACGGGAAACAAGTTGCCCGGAGGGATTTCGTAGCCGGTCTCGGTCGGGCGGATGCGGAGGATTTTCCCGCGAAGGTCGTTGGTGTTGCCGGCGCTGCGCTGGGCGTCCCATGGCAGGCGGTTTTCGCGGTTGTCGATGGGAGCCGAGCCGTCGCTGGCGAAGGGGTTCGTGTTGTCGCCCACGCTGAGGTAGAGCAACCCGTCCGGGCCGAACTGGACGGAGCCGCCGTGGTGGCAAATCCGGTCGTGCCGCTCCACCGGGATTTCCAACACCATCTGCTCGGAGTCGGGGTCGAGCTTGCCGTCCTTGAGCTGGAACCGCGACAGCCGGTCGATGAGCTTTTCCGGATCGCTGTAGAAAAGGAACAGCCGTTGGTTCTTCGCGAAATCCGGATCGAGGGCGATCCCCTGCAGTCCGTCCTCCACGGCTGAATCGCTCTTGGGATCGGTGGCGCGGAGGGCGGAAACCGGCAGATTGCCGATCTCAAACACGCCGCCGGTGTCGGGTCGGATCCGGAGCAGCCTGCCCTCGCGCTCGACCACGTAAACGTCTCCGTCCGGGGCGATGGCGAGCGACATCGGGTCCCGGAAACCCTCGGCGATGGTGTCTTTCTGAAGCGGAGCCGCGGATGCCGCGGCGATGCAAAAGAATGCAAAAGCTAGAAATTGGCGCATGAAGGGGTGGCGTTATGGACGCGGCGGTCCGGTTTCTTTCGGAGCAATCGCCCGGAACGGCGATCAATCCAGCGCGAACAATTCGCCCGGAACGGACTTTTTCACGGCGGGAGGTTCTGGTTCCTTCACCGGAGCTTCCTCGGCGATTGCAGGAACCTCGTCGATGTTGACTGGAGTCTCTTCGACGGCGTCCGGAGCTGCTTCGGCAACCGGAGTGGCTACTTCAACAATGGCAGGAACTTCCTTTGCCATGACCGGAGTCACTTCGACGATCGCAGGAGCTGCTTCAACGATAGGAGGAACGTCGTCAACAATGGCTCGAGCCGCTTCCGCGACCACCGGAGCGACTTCCGCGAGTTTCTGCTTGTTCAGCTCGACGAGGCGAAGGACCTCGGCCTTGGCGGCGGCGATGCGGCCGGATTCCACGACCGGGCCGATTTTCCGCTCGGTGGCGGCGGCGGGGCGGGAGGTATCGCTGATGTTGGCGAGCCGGGCTTCCGCCTTTTCAAGCGCTTCGACGGCGGCGGCCTCGCGC
Organism: Akkermansiaceae bacterium; assembly: GCA_041739215.1. Classification (GTDB taxonomy): domain Bacteria; phylum Verrucomicrobiota; class Verrucomicrobiia; order Verrucomicrobiales; family Akkermansiaceae; genus Luteolibacter. The sequence goes on along the minus strand of JBGSOI010000168.1, from coordinate 3,491 downwards.
TTGCGCATTTCCCCGGCGAAGCGGGTGGAAACAGCGACGGACTCGCGGAGCCGCTCGATTTCGGCGTTGAGGTTGGCGCTGTCGTCCGGGCGATTCTGGAGAAGGGTGAGTTGCTCGCGGGTTTTCGAGAGCTCGTTTTCGAGGGCGAAGCTGCGGTCCTTCTGGGCCTTTTCACCCTCGTTGGCGCGGGCGTTGAGGGTCTTGAGGGTTTCCTGGGACTTTTTGAGGTCGGTCTCCAGGGTGGAAACCCGTTTGGTCTCGGTTTCGAGCGCCTTGCGGGCGGCATCGAGCTCGGCGGTGGCGGTTTCCAAGGCTTGCTTGGAAACGGTCGCGGCCTGGAGGGTTTCCAGCTCGGCTTTCAGGGCCTTGTTGGCGGCCTTGGATTTTTCCAAAGTGGCTTCGAGGTTCTTCGCGCGATCCTGTTGGCCTTTGTCGCTTGTCGGCACGGCCTTGGTGGCTTTGGCGGGAGCGGGCTTGTTGGCCGCGCCACGCACGGTCCAGCCGAGGAAGCCGCAAATGGCGGAGATGACGGCAAGCGCGGGCAGGGCTTGGGAAAGGTGGGATAGCATTTCGTTCATGATCTCAATGGGGAATTCGCGCAATTCGCTGCGCGCGGGCTTCTATGTCCGGGAAACCCTGCCGGTCAACTTCATTGCCATGCGGAATTTCCGCGGCATGATGGGGCCGTGTTCCAGTTCATCGGTGCCAGCGCGTTGGCCTTTTTCACCTACATGGGGGAAATCGGCAAACTCGTGGCTGCGGTCACCGATTCGCTCGTCCACGGCAAAATCCGTTTCCGGATGGTGCTCGAACAGGTCGCGGAAACCGGCTTCCGCTCGCAGCCGGTGGTGATCCTGACCGGGGCCTTCACCGGCGCGGTGCTGGCCGCGCAGGCCCTTTTCCAATTCAAACCGCTGGGCATGGAAACCGGCGGCGGCGCGCTCGTCAGCGTGGCGATGCTCCGTGAACTCGGGCCCTCGGTCACCGCGCTGATGCTCGCCGGCCGCGTCGGCGCGGCGATGGCGGCGGAAATCGGCACCATGCGGGTGACCGAGCAAATCGACGCCCTGCGTTCGATGGATGTGCACCCGATCGACTACCTGGTCACTCCGCGGTTCCTCGCGATGTTGATCGCCATGCCGCTGCTCATCGCGGAATCCGCGGCTTTCGGAATCCTCGCTTCGCTCGCCGTTGGGACCGGGCCGTTCAACGTCAACGGTGCTTACTGGCTCCATCAAATGAACATGCACACCGACGGCACCGATGTGATCATCGCGATGATCAAGGGCCTCGTCTTCGGGATGTTGATCGTGGTCCTTTCCTGTCACCAAGGCCTCAAGGCGGAGCAAGGCGCGGTCGGCGTCGGCCGCGGCACGACCCGGGCGATGGTCTATTCGTCGCTGGCGATCCTCATCGTGAATTTTTTCCTCACCATGTTCCTCAGCCTGATTTTCCCGGCCGGGGCGTCGGCGGGTTAGGGCGAAGTTGGCAGGGACCGACCTCCGGGCGGTCCGGCGAATGATGTGAGAATGAGAAGCCGCTACCGTGCCCAAAGTCTTCCTCCCATCGGCATATCATTCACGATTCATTCTCAAGACCGCCCGGAGGTCGGTCCCTGCCTGCTGCTGCGCGATGGGCGAAGCTCATTTCTCCATCTTGCCCATCGACTGGGCGGACCAATGGCCCGCCCTCCTTACGGCCTAAATTTCATATTCCACGCCAGGCTGCGGGACGATGACTTCGGTGTTCGGCAGCCGGCGCTTGATTTGCTGGCTGAACCACTCGACCGCGCCGTCGTCGCCGTGGACGAGGAAACATTTTTTCGGGCCGACCTTGAGGATGAAATGGAGGATCGCCTCGCGGGTCGAGTGACCGCTGAAATCGAAGATCCGGGTCTCGCAATTCAGCGTGACCGGCGGGAAGGCGGGATCGAGAACGATGGAATCGCCCTTTTTCGCGGTGCGGATCTTGCCGCCCGGCGTCTCGGGATCCGCGTAGCCGACGAAGAACAGCCCGTGTTTCTCGTTTTCCAAAACTCCCTGGCGGGCGAAATTGTTCGAGACGGTTTTCTCCGACATCATCCCGCTGGACAGCGCGTAAATGCAGCCGGGGTGGAACGGGATCGGGCCCTTGCGCTTCTTGCTGCCCGCTTCGAGCTGCATGTCCTTGAGAAACCGGAAATTCGGCAAATGGCGGCGCGAGGTGTGGCTGAACCGGTCGTAAACCTGCGTCATCTTGGTGCTCAGCCCGCCGATGTAAACCGGCGTGTGCTTCGGGATGAGTCCTTCCTTTTTGAAGCGATGGATCATGCCCAAGACCTCCTGCGTCTTGCCCATCGCGAACACCGGAATGAGCACCGAGCCCTTGCGCTCGATGACGTTTTTGATCGCTTCCGCGAACTCGTCTTCCTCGGACGTCCGGTCGTATTTCGGATCGCGCGCCTGCTCGCCGCGGGTCGTTTCCACGATCAGCGCATCCACCGTGTGCTCCGGGAACAGCGCGCCCTTTTGCAACGTGCTGTGCTCGAAATTCACGTCGCCGGTGTAGAAAATCTTCTTTCCTTCCGATTCGATCGTCACCCCGACGGAGCCAAGGATGTGGCCGGCGTCATGGAACGTCGCACGGATCGAGCCCGCCGGATCCAGATCGAACGGACGCTCGATGTTGCGGGTTTCAAAGGCCTCCTCGATGTCGTCTAGCTCGCGGTGTTCGAACAACGGATACTCGGCGATGCCGTGCTCGATGCGCTTCGATTGCATCACGTTCACCGAATTGTGGAGCATCGCGCAGGCGAGCTCCGCGGTTTCCGGAGTGAGGAAAACCTTGGCCTGTGACTGCCCTTGGAGGAACACCGGCAGCGTCCCGACGTGGTCGAGATGCGAGTGGGTGATGATGATCGAGTCCACCGTTCCCGTTTGGAGATACTCGTAATGGGGAATCGCCTCGGAGCCCTCGTGTTTCGGGTGCATCCCGGCGTCCAGCACGACTTTGGCCGCCTTGGTTTTGAGCAAATACGAATTCGCGCCGATACCGGCGTGGCGACAGAGACTTTTAAAGATCATGATAAGCAGAACAGACGGAAAGCGGGCGGACCATGGGACCAGAGTGCCCCGCTGTCAACCCACCCGCGGCGAAGAGGCCGAGCCGAGGGGTTCTGTCAAGGCGTCTGCAGCAAACGCTGAGTCTTTGTCGTCCCGGAGGGCAGGCGGAAATTAGCCGGTGGGCGTGAGCCACCGGTAAACAGCCCATTCTGAACGAAACCCCGGCAGGGGCGATGGAATCCACCACGCCCCTGATAACGCCGTCTTCAACCGCCCCTGCCGGGGCGGGTTGTCTTTCGGACGTGGATTCCGGTGGCGTGAGCCCTGATCTTTATACACAAGTCCGTGGGCGGCGCGGATTGTCGCGGAAGCAGCCGTCGGAGTGGAACAGCTAGCAAGACTTCGCCGGTTCACCGCCGGCAATCCGGGCAGCACGAAGCCGGCGGGCCC
>JBGSOI010000167.1:0-3556 GCA_041739215.1 Akkermansiaceae bacterium | reverse complement strand
GGGCCCGCCGGCTTCGTGCTGCCCGGATTGCCGGCGGTGAACCGGCGAAGTCTTGCTAGCTGTTCCACTCCGACGGCTGCTTCCGCGACAATCCGCGCCGCCCACGGACTTGTGTATAAAGATCAGGGCTCACGCCACCGGCTAATTTCCGTCACCCCTCCGGGGCCATGGTCAGCCACCCCCGCCCGCGTCGATACCCTGTGGGACGTGAACATCCTGCGCAACGCCCCGCAGCAAGTCCCCGCCGCCCCCACCCACACCACTTGGGATGCCGCCACCCGCACGCTTTCCACCACCGCCCTGCCACCCGGAGCCACCCGTCTCGAAGCCTGGCGCGTCGGCCCCGGCTCCATGCCCGAGCTCCTGCTGACGGCCGGCCCCGGCACTACCGCCATCATCATCCCCGCCACCATCACCTTCACCCCCGGCGATCTCTATCAACTCTGGCTCGTCGCCCTCAACAGCAAAGGCAGGAGCCCCGCCGGCCCCGTCCAGAACTGGACCGCCGTCTGATCCCGCCACTCGGGAGCGTCCGCGCCCTCGTCATCATCGCGAACTGAACGGACCTCAACGGAGCCGGTGGTGTTACCAGATGCCACCGGCTTTTTTGCGTTCCTGTCAGGCCGTCTTGCGGCGGTTGAGGAAATACCAACCCAAGGAAACTAGCAGGACCATGCCGGCAATAAGGAGGGCGACGGGCATCGACTTGGAGTGCTTGCTGGCCGTGGCTGGCGTTGTCGCGGCGGGTGATACTGTCGTCCTATCGCGGCCTGCCTGGCGTTCCTCATCCCGCTTCCGATCACGGGAAATGTGGGCGAGTTTCTGGCCCGCGGCCGGGCCGTTGAGATCATATTCCGTCGGATCGCCCTCGAAGCGGAAGGTGCGCTTGCCGGATTTGATCTGTTCATACCAGAGCTGCCAGTCTGCGTGGGCAGTCCCGACGTTTTCCTGTGTGATCGGATCCTTGAAGGGTTTGTCCAAGAGGGGGAACTTAGGAAGAGTTACCGTAGCGCTCACCGACAGTGGAATAAACTTCCCGGACAATGGTGCGGTTTCGTTTCCAGGCGGCACCCAGGCATTGGATAGCAATTCCCCAAGGACACGAACGCCTTCCGGGCTATGCAAGTGAGGAAATACTTGGAAGCCGTTCTCGATCTCTTTGTGATAGTCGGACCATGGCGCTTCTCCTACCTGATTCTTCAAGTGCTCTTGTGCTTGTATAATCCTATTTCGGTAGAATTCCGCATGGCCGGGGATGGCGAGCAATTGCTCTTTCGCTTGATAAAACAAATCCTTTGCTTCTGGCGATGCTTGGTCAAGATTTCGACCCACTCCTGTAACGATTCTTGCTAGATTCAGCATTGATTCAGGGGTTTGGGCGCTCTTGGATTGTTCTATCCAGGCTCGTCGCTCAGCAAACCACTCGGACCGTTCATCTGCCCGTGCGCTCACGGCTAACAAAAATAGCATGAATGTGAGTCGTTTGAATAATTTCATTGCGGCTCCTTATCGTCGATATTGGGTTTTAACCACTTCTCCGCCTCGTCCCATTCCTTCTTCACAAGCAGCCGTGAGGATCCGTCCGAGGTTGGTCCGCTGCACGACAGATAGAAGCAAGGCCGTGACGGAACAGGCGGTGAGGATCTTCATAGGACGACACGGATGTCATCCTGCGGTTAACCCATTAACAATACCAAATCCATGCGGACTCGTTCCCTCACGGCGCGATGCTCTCGGGCAAATCAAAGTTCATCCGCATCTCCGCATAGAGGCGGACGTATTCGGCGATGAGGCGGTCGGCGAATTCGGCGCGGCCCTGGCGGCTGTGGCCGTCGGTTTTCGCGTGGATCGGGTTGCCGACGTGGACCCAGAGCCGCCCGCGTTTGGCCGGCATCCAAGGGGCTAACTGATTCAGTTGGTCGGTGCCTAACACGATGACGGGGAGGACCGGCCGGCCGGAGCGCGCGGCTAACAGGCAGACGCCGTGTTTGATGCCAGCGCCGCGGAGCACCGAGTTCGCGCCGCACATCATTTCCCCTTCCGGGAAAATCCCGACGGCCTCGCCGCGCTTGAGCCGGCGCAGGCCTTCGCGGATGGTGGGCAGGGCGGGGCCCTTGCGATTCACTTGGAACGCACCGCCGTGGTAGAGGACGTTGCGCATGAACCATTGCCGATGGTATTCGATCCGCGAGACCCAACTGATCCGCCGCCGCAACACGGCGCTGACCACGATGGGATCCAGGTAGCTCACATGACTGACGGCGATGAGCATGCCGCCATCCCCGCCCACGAGGTGGCGGCCGGTGCTGCGGACGCGCATGGTGCAACCGAAAATCCCGAGCCAGACCCAGCGGCAGACGTCGTAGAAATGCCCGGGGGTCTTCGAGCGCGAGAATGTCTTCCGAAGAAGCGGGAGATGGCCCTCCGGCGGGGTCGGTTTTCCGGTCATTGGGGTGAGGGTCGATCCACGGGAGGAAATTGTTCGGAGCCGGAAGAATTTCCGCTGGTCGCCCTTTCCGGAGTCAGGGACAGCCACAGTTCAGCCAGCTTGAGGATGAAAGCCAGTGTTTAGTCCGGATCTGCGAGTGAAGGTGCGCCGGAAACTTTTTTCCCCTGCTTCATGATTGCTAAAGGTTGCGGCGCGTATGAAGGGGCATCGAACTTGCCATGAGATCCGCCCGAGTCCTTTTTCTGTCCAGCGTCGCCCTTGCCGGGTTGACGGGCTGCGGCGTCACTTCCTCGTCGTCGGTCGATGACATGAAACTCCCCGCGGACTGGCGGAACGCCGGGAATTTTCCCGTCGCCTCGCCGGAACGCGACCTCTCGCGCTGGTGGGGGAAATTCAACGATCCCACCCTCAACCGGCTGATCGCCTCGGCGTTGCAGGACAGCCCGGACGTGAAGACGGCCACGGCGCGGGTCCGCGAGGCGCGCGCGAATCGTGACTCGCAGTATTCATCACTTTTCCCGAGCCTGGATGGTGGTGGCGGGGCGAATTCCCGCCGCAGCCGTACTGACGCCCAGGGTACGACCAGCTCCAGCGCCTACTCGGCCGGGCTGGACGCGTCGTGGGAGGTGGACCTCTTCGGCCGCAACCGCAGTTCGGTGGAGGCCGCCGCTGCGAATCTCGGAGCCGCCGGGGAGAATCTCAACTCGGTCCATGCCGCGCTGGCCGCGGAAATCGCCGCCACTTACACGAACCTGCGCGCCAATGAGGCCAGGTTGGCGGTGCTCAAGGAAAACATCACCACCCGCGAGGAAACTGCCGAGCTCGCCGGTTGGCGGCTCAAGGCGGGCGAGGCGGATTCGCTTGAAGCCACCCAATCGCAGAGCAGCCTGGAATCCGCCCGTGCGGCAATGCCCTCGCTGGAAGGAGCCATTTCCCAGGGGAAAAACGATCTCGCGCTGCTCGCCGGCCGCGCGCCGGGCGTGCTTGACCCGAAGGAAGATGGGGAATTATTTGAAAGCTGGGTAGCTGAGGTGGAGCGTATCCTTGGCGACGTGAGGCCCAAAGCGGGCGCCGATCAGGTAAAAGAAACCGTGCGCGGCGCACTTC
>JBGSOI010000144.1:0-17625 GCA_041739215.1 Akkermansiaceae bacterium | reverse complement strand
ACCCGGAACTTCACCGGAGCCACCGGCTCCGAGCGCGACGCGTGGACCCTGCGCCTCGGTCCGAGCGGGGCGACCGCGATTTGGTTAGGCTTCGACAAACCCACCGCCATCGCCCCGGAACCGCGGCTCAAATCTTTGTTGGATGAATTCGTGAAGCGGCTGGGAAACAATTGATTAGGCTAACACCAGTGCCCCACCTTCGCTGAAGCCCTTGTGGCCGAAGGTCGGGATGTGGTGTCCGAAGGCGTGGGCGATTGACAGCCAGAGGCGGTTGTGGGTGACATTGTCGAATTTCAGCGACTGGCCGGTTTTGAATCCGAGTCCGCCGCCGACGAGCACGAAGGGGATGTTGTCGAGCGAGTGGCTGTTGCCTTTGCCGAGTTCGTTGGTCCACACGATGGTGGTGTTGTCGAGCAGCGTGCCGTGGCCGCCGGGCTCGGGGATGGAGTCCAGTTTGCGGGCGAGGTAGGCGAGTTGCTCGCAGAGCCAGATGTTGATCTTCACGAGTTTTTCTTGGGCGTCCGTGTTGTTTTCGGGTTCGTGGGAAAGTCCGTGGTGATCCTCGTGGATGTCGAGCCAGCGCATGCGGGCTTGGCCGACGCTGTTGGTGTATTGCAACGTGGCGACGCGGGCCATGCCGTTGGCGAAGGCGCTGACTAACAAATCCGCCTGCATCGTGCTGATTTTCGGAATGCCGTCGTTGTCCAGCGCGACGCCTGCCTCGAATTGTGGCGGCGGGAAGATCAGATTCGTGGTCTCGGCGCTTTGCAGGCTCTTCTCCATTTCGCGGACGAAGGTGGCGTGCTGGTCGAGCAGTTCCTTTTCCTCGCGATCGACATGGGCGGCGATGGTGTGCAAATCCTCGCGGACATCGTCCAACACGCTGCCGACATTTTCGCGATCCTTCATCTGACCGTAGAGTTTCTCGAAAGAAGCGTAGGGATCGCTCGACGGGGCCAGCGGTTGGTTGCCACCGGCGTAGGATTCGCGCGTCCACGGATCGGCGCGGTTAGGAACGGCGACGCCGAGTTCGAGCGAGCCGAAGCGGGTGGCGGTTTCCGGCCGGGCTTGGAGGAAATTGCGGATTTCCTGGTCGATGGAAATATTGCGCGCCCAGCCGGCGGGCTTGTCGCTGCCGCCCTGGATATTCCCCGGGAGAAGCTCGTCGGCTGTTAGGAGACAGCTCATGCCGCGCATGTGGCCGTCGCCGTCGCCGCGGATCTTGTTATGGATGCCGTTGAGCGTCATCAGCCGGCTTTTGAAAGGTTCCAGCGGTGCGAGGATGCGCTTGAGCTGGAAGTCCGGTCCGGTCTGGTCCGGCCAGAACTCCGGCGGGATGGTGCCGTTAGGCGTGAACATGAAGATGATCCGCTGCGGTTTCGCTCCAGCCGCGGATTGCGCGAGCGACGGCAACGCGGGCAGAAATGGCAGCGCGGCGGCGGACAAACCTAACCGGCGGAGAAACTGGCGGCGGGTGCTGGAGGTCATGAGTCGGATGGATCGGGTTGGAGGATGCCCTCAAGAGCGGCGAGCGTGTTGATTTCCACCAGCAGCTTGCGGATGTGATAGCCGGAGGCGGTGAATTTTTTCTCCAACCGCAAAAGTGTGCCCGGCCCGTAGGCGCGCGGGTTCTGTTTGATCACCGCCTGGAACACCTGCCGCACGAAGCCGCGGCGCGCGCTGATGGAGCCGACCGCCTGCGTCGCCAGATCGCGCGGGCCGCGCAGGCGGACGGTGCCGCCGTCGAAGTTTTCGAAATCCGACTCCGGATCGATCGGCCGCGAGTTGTCGGTCAGGCGGAAGCGGCCGACGGCGTCGAAATGCTCCAGCGAAAACCCCAGCGGATTGATCGTTTCGTGGCAGGTCATGCAGGACGTGTTGCTGGTCATTTTCACAACCTTCTCACGGGTCGTCTGCGCGGAATCGAAATGCCCGTCCTGAAACGCGATCGCTTCGGGCGGCGGCTTGAGGATGCCGCCCAGCACATTGCGCGTGATGAACACGCCGCGGAGGATGGGCGAGGTCTCCTTGTGGTGGGCGAGCCGTGCTAACAGATAGGGATGCGTGACCACGCCGGCGCGCCGGGCGGGATCGAGTTTCACCTCGCGGAAACCCTCGCCGTCCGGCAGCGCGGCACCGTAGAATTCCGCGAGGCGCTCGTTGAATAACAGATAGTCCGCCTCCATCAGCTCGCGGTAGTCCGAGCCGTCGCTCCACACCACGCGCTCGACGAAGAGCTCCAGCGAGCGCCGCATGTCCGCAACAAGGGCTTGGTCGAATCCGGGAAACAACGCCGCCTCTTTTTGCAGGTCCGTTTCCACGTCGAGCTTCAACCAGTTCGCGAAGAATCCCGCCAGCTTGGCTTTCGCCCGCGGGTCGGACATCATGCGCCGCGATTGTTCCGCCACTTGCTCCGCGGTCTTCAACCTGCCCGCCGCGGCCGCTTCCCGCAGCTCTTTATCAGGCAGTGAGTCCCAGGTTCCCAGCGCGAGTCGGGTGGCGACGGTGAAGTCGTCCTTGGTCCCGCCGATTTCCGGATAGAGAAACCTCGGCGATTGCAGGATCAGGATGACCGCGCGCTTGACCGCTTGCTCGGGCTCGATGCCGTCCGTGAAAACCGCATCCACGTATTTCCCGCGCAGCTCCGCGTCGAGCGGACGGCGAAACGCGCGGCCTGCCAGATCCGCGACGAAATCCTTCAGCCTCGGCACGCGTTCGGGATCGTCCTCCTTCACGCGGCTGATCTGAGGCAGGCGGGCGACCACCTGGTTCGACGCGTCGATCGCCGCCGCCGTGATCGCCTCGTACCAATCTTTCGAAACACCGGTGCCGCGCTCGTAGCCCTCGCTCGCATCATCCGGCGGGAACGCCGTGCCGACCACCGTCACGTGAGCCGCCGGGGCCGGCGAAACGAACGGAGCCCCCAGGACCTGCCACTCGCCACGCGGCTGCCGCCACTCGAGACGGACCATCCCGCGCTTTTCCTTGAACTTGAAATAGTCCAACCGGAACGGATAGCTCCTGCCTCCTAACAAATACATCCGCGCCGTGACCGTGCGCACCTCGTCGCCGGAGCTGACCCAGGAATCGATGAAAGCCGTCTGGTGTTTGCCGCCGCTGTCGTCGCGCTTGTTGCCATCGCCGTTCTGGCGCTCGCCGTTGAGATACAGCCGCGCTCCGTTAGGCGTGCTGATCCGGAATTCATGCCAGCCGGTCGCCACCGGCAGCAGCGATCCATCCCAGGCGATCGAGAATTGCTCCGCGTTGATCCCCTCTCCCGGCGAGTCCGCCTCGAAATCGAAGTCCAGTTTCCGGTCCTCGCGCTCGAACGCGAGTTTCGCCTTCTTGTTCATCCCGTCGGATTGGAAATATTTCGCCTTCAACCCACTGCCGTCGCCCGGCCCGGGAGTTTCGCCGAAGCTCCCGATCAGATCCGCCACCGACTCGCGGAACTGGCGGTTCGTCAACCGCGCGAATGCCCGCTTTTGCGCCGGTTCGCCGGCGGCGCGGGCGTCCTGCGAATAAAACGCACCCATGATGTATTCCGCGACCCGCTGCGACTCCTCGGTGGACACCAGATCGGGATCCTCCTCCGGCATGTAGCGGTCGATGTAGCGGGTCAATGACGCCAGCGAGCGCACGCCGTGGAGCGGCTCATCGTATTCGTCCGGCACTCCCTGGCCCTTGTCGCCATGGCAACCGGCGCAGTGCTTCGCATAGATCCCCTCGCCGCTCATCCCCGCGTCACCGGCGGCGGCCACGACCACCCAACCGCTCGCGAGGCAGAAGCTGAGAAGGATGGGATGGTTCGGGAAAAACATGGCGGAGAAACCTTGGGAAGCCAGGAATGACCATCGCTATACGTCGCGGAAGCCGGATTGTTTCGCCACATCGCCCGCAGCCTGCCTGACTTTCTGGCCCGCATGCCCACGACAAAAGGCCTATCCATAAGTTAGAAATCAAAACGCTCGAAAACGGATTTCAGGGATGTCCTTCTTTGGTGCTCAGGAACGTTTACTCGACCTTCATCCAATCAACCTTCAGCGCAAACGGTCCTTCGCGTTTGTCACCGATCAGGAAACTCATCTCCTCGACCTGCGAGAGATTGGCCGGCGGCCCCTCCAGCGCGTCCCCGTGGTGGCTGGGTTTCAGATCGGCGAAGCGCACCTCGACGTCCGTCCACTGGTCCGCCTTCGTCGGGAATTCCACGCTGTAGGCGATGCGCGATCCACGATGGCGGGCGTCGGTGGCAAGCCGCAACTGATAGGTCCGACCGTCACCCATGACCCGGAGCTTCACTCCCTTTTTGCCGCTCAAGTCATAGCCGAGGTTCCGAATGCGCACCTGCGCGAATCCGCCGTCATTTTCCAGCGAGAGGGATCCCGTGAACGCCAACACGCCGTCGCGAACCACCGCACTCCCTTTGGATACGCCTCCCATCACGTTGTCGTTCTCCTCGGTCCACTTGGGCTCCGCCGGATCACCGTCGAATTTGAGGTGAACCTCCGTCTGGCGTTTGCCGACATCGGCGGCGGACGCGATCGAAATGAAGGCACTGAACAGCAGGGCACCTGACAACATGGCGAAGCGGAAGGGAAAGATCATCGCGGAGAGTTGGCGAGGAATCGCAGCGCGCAACAGGCAATCAAGGGCTTTTTCGTGAGGATCCCGGGAATCGGGCACTAGCAGGATTAAAGTCCCAGGATCAAAGGCCTGTTCCTCTTTCTTGATGTCCCTCTGTCAGAACCAGAACCGAGCTTCATGGAGAGCACGCCGAGCAGGGCCAGGTTGTAGGAAGGTGGATCTTGCCGATGTCGAGGCCCAACCTCCTTTAGTGCGTATGGATTTCGCGCTTTCACTGGATGGCGCGATACGGTATCCATCCGGATATGCAAAAGTCGATGACGATTGAGCTTCCCATGCCCCCGGCGATTTCCGGGTTCAAGCTGCCAACTGGCTTGCAACGTCGCCTCACCTCCTTGCTGGATCGTCAGGATGCCGGCACTCCTTTGACAACTGCGGAGCGGCGTGAAGCGGAAGGCCTCGTAGAAATGGCGGAATTTCTTTTCCTCCTCAAGCTCCGGGCCAAGGAATCCACACGGGCTGCATGAGCATTCCTGCCGACTTGCGCAGGCAGACCATCCGCCGCGCGGCAAGTCGCTGTGAGTATTGCCGACTATCACAAAAGGGGCAGGAGGCCACGTTTCATGTGGATCACATCATCCCAGTGGCCGCAGGTGGCGGGACGATGCCTGAGAATCTCGCCCTCGCTTGCGTTTCCTGCTCACTGCGAAAAGGTGCCCGCCGCAGTACCCGTGACCCCGTGACAGGGATGGATGTCCTTTTGTTTCATCCGCGCCGTGAAGCATGGAGTGCGCAGTTTGCATGGAAAGGCAATCGCGTGCTGGGGATCTCTCCCACGGGCCGGGCCACGGTGGATTTGTTGAAAATGAATCGTCTGTTGGCCGCAGCCATTCGCAAGGAAGAGCGTTCTCACGGCCGTCACCCGCCGGAAAATTGATCGTTCTCTAAACTGTCCTGGACCGCAGTCACTCGAAGCGCACCGGCTTCTCGTAAATCGCCAGAATCAGACAGCCGGCCTCGCTGACCACCCGGTGGCTGGTGCCCGGCGGGTGGATGCGCAGCGTGCCAGCCGGGAGGATGCCGTGTTCGTCGCGCTGGCTGCCGGCGAGCACGAGGATGTGCTCGTAGCCATCGTGATGGTGAAACGGGATTTTGCCTTGCTTGCTGAAACGCATCAGGGCGGCGGACGGGCCGGTTAGACCGTCGCCATACAGCCGATGGATTTCAACGCCGTCGCGAAAGGGCCGCCATTCCAGTTCGTCGGCGCGTTCCGCCAGACGGAACAGATCGGGCAATTCGAGGATCGCGGGCGCTTCTGGGAGAGGATTGGGAGGGTTCACGCGGTGATGGTTTTGATGAATGCGGCTGAGTCGCTGACCGCGCCGAACACGCCGCCTTGCATTTTGATCATGTGGAGCGCGGCAAGGTGGTTGCCATGATCGGTGGCACCGGTGCAATCGGCTAACAGCAGGCACTCGTAGCCGCGGTCGTTGGCCTCACGCATCGTGGTGTGGACGCAGACGTCGGTGGTGATGCCGGCGAGGACGATGTTACGGATGCCTTTCCTCCGCAGCAGCATGTCGAGGTCGGTGGCATAAAAAGACCCTTTGCCCGGCTTGTCGATGATGGCTTCCCCGGGCAGCGGCGCGAGTTCGGGAATGAGGTCCCAGCCCGGCTCACCGCGGGTGAGGATGCGACCGCAGGGGCCGGCATCGCCGATGCCCGCGCCGATCCGTTTTGAGCGCCAGAGTTTGTTCTCCGGCAAATCGGATAGATCGGGGCGGTGCCCCTCCCGGGTGTGCATGACGTGGTAACCCTTTCCCCGGGTGGCGGCGAAGACCTGCTGGATCGGGCCGATGGGCGCGCGCGTTAAGGACAGGTCGTAGCCCATCTTGTCCACGTAGCCGCCCGGACCGCAGAAGTCGGTCTGCATGTCGATGACGAGGAACGCGGTGTTTTCCGGGCGGAGATCGCCGTTGTAGGGCCAGGGATAGGGATCGGCTTCGACGTAGGGCATGGCAGTGATGAATGGCTTTTTTCAGGAAGACCGGCCCCGGGCATCGGAATGCCACGAAGCCGGTCGGAATGCAGCAACCAACCGCAAAATCAAGAGGTCTTGGCGAGGACGCCGGCGCTTTCCATTTCCTCGTCCTCTTCCGCGTGGTGTCCACCGGCGGATTCAAGGACAGGGGAAACCGCTGCGAATTTGGAAGCGGCTAACAAAACGACGCCGACGATCACATAACTGACCGCCACGGTCGGACTCTGGGCGATGCCTAACCGGTCGCCGTGCATGAATCCGAAAAACGTCAGGGCTCCGCCGGTGATGGAGAATGCACCCGCCTTGAGGAAATTCCGGTCGATGATGAAGACCGCGATCGACCCCAGGATCAGTCCGCCGAGGATGGAGCCACCGCCGAGGATTTCCAAGCCGTGGAACATCACGCCTTCGTTGTTCATCGCTTTGAGGAGCTCCGCTTTCTTCTCGGGTCCGAGCGAGGCGAGGATCGTCCCCGCACCGGCGAGCGCGCCGGTCATCATGGTGACCACCCAGTGGGCGAGGTGGGGCGTTAGGGAAAGCACTATGGCGGGGGCGTGGCGTTTCGGCGTCTCCTGGAAGGCCTGTGCTCCGATCAGCATGCCGATGTAGAGCAGGATCGGCAGGATCGCCACCGTCGGGATGAAGGCGAGCATGACCGAGACAATCCCGAACCATGTCAGGAAGATCACCGCGACGCCGGTGGCCGCCGAGTAACCGATCCGACCTCCCATCGATTTCCAGCCGGGATGGCCGATGTAAACCGCGTTGATGAAGGGATTTCCCATGACACAGCCGATCAGGCTGATGATCCCATCGGCGCACAGCACCCGGGTGGTGGGGAACGGGTCACCGGCGACTTCCGCACTCTCGACGTTGTCGAGCGCTTCCACGAGGTCGTAGATCCCGAACGGAATGGCCGTCACCAGCAGGATTCCGAGATATTCAAATCCACCGAACACATGACCGAACGCGGGGAGCGGTATGTTGAATCCGAAGCCCTTGAGCGACTCGCCGAGGGCTGCGGTGGTCATGCCGCCGTAGTTCAGGCCGAAGAGATTGGATCCCCAGGCGATCACCGTGCCGACCATGATGGCGACCAGACCCGCCGGAATTCCCTTGTATTTCACGCCGCCGAACCAGCTCAGCAGGATGACCACGAAACAGGTGATGCCGATCACGGGCGTTAGAAACATCTCCACCGCTGGCTTCATCGAGATGAAGGTGATGGAAACCCCGGCCAGCGTACCTAACAGCGCGGCGCGCGGAGTGACCTTGCGGATCCACGGCCCGATGAAGCCGCCGATCATGAGCACGAAGCTCTGGAGAAACACCCACGTCAGTCCGGCTTCCCAGCCTTTGATCGGGTCGCCCGTTTGCAGGGTGATGGGAAGCATGATGACGAAGACAACGACGAACATGTGCGGCACACTCGTCCCGGACGGCAACGCGCAGACGTCGTTGCGGCCGGTCTTCGCGGCGAGTTTGTAGGCGAGCCAGGCGTAGTAAATGGTGCTCAGGCAAAGCATGAGCCCGGTGGCCGGGAGGATGCGTCCGAAGACGATTTCCGGGGGCATTTTCAACACGAACAACAGCAGGCCTGTCAGCGTCAACAGGTTGACCAGGATGTTCGTGCCGAATCCGAAGAAGGCGTTCCAGTCGCCCGGAACCCAGATTTTTGGCTTGGAGGTGGTGGTGGTGGTCATTGGATCGGTTTGTTAGCGGTTGCGGGCGGGCGAGGGTGAGTCAGCCTAAGGCGGTTAGAATTTCAGAAGATTCGGTGACCCAGCCGAAAATGCCGCCCTGCGCCTTGATCATCCTGAGCCCCATTTCCTGGAATTCCGGGAAGTAGGAACCCACGCAATCGGCGGGGACGAGGCATTCGTAGCCACGGTCATTGGCTTCACGGACGGTGGTGTTGACGCAGACTTCGGTGGTGACACCGGTGACGACGAGCTGGGTGATGCCGCGGTTCTGCAGGATGGCGTGGAGGTCGGTGGCGAAGAACGCGCCCTTGCCGGGCTTGTCGATCACCGGCTCCATTGGCAGCGGATAGAGCTCGGGAATGATGTCATGGCCGGCCTCGCCGCGGATCAGGATGCGCCCCATCGGCCCGAGGTCACCGATGGTTTTGGCACCGTGACCCCGGACTTTTTTGGCGGGAGGAAGATCGCTCAAATCCGGCCGGTGGCCTTCGCGGGTATGGATCACCGTCAGGCCGGCTGCCCGCCACGCGGCGAGCAGCACCTGGTTGGGAACAATGGTGCGGCGCAGTTGGGAAACGTCGTTGCCGAGCATTTCACCGAATCCGTCCGGCTCCAGGAAATCGCGCTGCATGTCGATGATCAGCAGCGCGCACTGCGTGGGGATGAGCTCGAACGGATAGGGCTCCGCGGGAATTGACTTGGTTTCCATCCTGATATCTCCAGTGAGGGGTTCAGCAGGATCCGGGCCTAAAAGAAAATGGTGAGGCCGGTGTGAAACTGGATCAGATCGTTGTCGTCGTTGTCGCCGCCGGTGGTCAGCACGAGGTTGCCGTCTTCAACACCGTCGTTGTTCAAGTGATAGTATTTGATGCCGGCGTACCAGGTCCAGAATCCATACTCCTGCGGGATGAACTTCAGCGGCACGCTTGCCTTGATGCTGGTGAAGAAGACCGCCAGCCCGGCTCCGCCGGGTGAACCGTCCATCTGCTGATAGAACTCGTTGCCGACCAGGTTGATGAAGGTCGGGAACTCGAGCTTCACCGCGTCGAACTGGATCGTCGGATTGATGCCGAGGGTGAAGTAGAAGGATTCCTTCGAGGTGCTCGAATCGAACACGACGGTGGCCTTGTCATCGAGTTCCTTCCAGTAGGCGACGTAGGGATTGAGTGCGAATTTGCCCAGCCACTTCGAGTCGTCCATCGAGAGCTTGAGCTCCAGGTGATGTGACATCGGATAGGAATCCGTCATGCTCTTGAAGGCGGTGTAATTCGTCTCGAACTTGAAGTGGTCCGCAAACTTGTAGCTGAGGCCGAAGATCGGGTCGAACTCGTTCCAGTGGCTCGGATCCGCCCCGGACCTCTCGGTGTGAATGGAACTCCAGACACCGGCAGTTAGATTGATGTCGGAGATGAAGGTGGTTTCGTTCGAATAGAGGTTGGCGAACAGCAGCGCGAGCGGCTGGAAGATCGCACCCTCATTCTCCACATTCAGCCCCCGCGGCGTGATGTAGTGGTCGGAGACGTCGAGTTGGAGCAGCACGTTGAGCTTCAGTTTCGGCGCGGCGGGCTCCACGGCCGCGGGCTCGACGGCGGTTCCGGCAGTTAGATGGAGCGCGGCGAGGCCGAGAACTGCCAGCGCGGACGGGATGGTGGGGATGTGTTTCATCGGTGTGGTGTTGTGATGGCACCTCCTCGATCGCAGGCCCCGTGCCAAGCGTCTTAAGCGGTCGAAAACCCCCGTGGATGCAGGGATTCCCGTAGCGCCAAGGTTTCGGCGTCAGCCGGAAATGTGTCGCAGGTGTTCCATGGCGGAACACTTCCGGACAAATTCCGGAAGGGATTCGAACACCCTATTTGAAGGCGGCGCGCACTTCTTCCGCGATGATGCGCAGGCCATCTCTAACGACGGCTTCGTCCATGGCGTAGGACACGCGGATGCATTCGTGGCGGTGAGACCAGTCAGGGTCGTCGTGACCAAAGAAGAAGTGTTGGCCGGGAATGACGAGAACCTCGCGTTTTTTCAAGCGTTCGTAGAGCTCCTGGGAAGTAATCGTTAGGCCGGGAAACCAGAACCAGAGGAACAACGCGCCCTCGCTGACGTGCATGAACCAAGTGATGTCGTCACCGAATGCTTCGTAGGCGGCCTGGCGGGCGAGCCTGCATTTTTCCAGATAGAACGGCCGCACGACCTCGCGGCTGAGGCGCAGGATCTCGCCGGACTTGATCAGCGGCAGGGTGATCTGCTGGCCAATGTTCGGATTCGATAGTCCGGCGATGGCGCTCATCGAACCAAGCGCGCGGATGATCTCCGGCGGACCGATGACGATGCCGGTGCGGGTGCCTGGCAGGCCGAGCTTCGAGAGGCTGAGGGTGAGGATGACATGGTCCTCCCAGAACGGCGTGGCATCGGCGAAGACGATGCCGGGGAACGGCGCGCCATACGCGTTGTCGATGATGAGCGGGATATTGTGCTGTTTGGCGATGGCGGAGAGGCGGGCGATTTCGCCGTCGGTTAGGACGTTGCCGGTGGGATTGGTCGGACGCGAGGCGCAGATGGCGGCGATGTCGGGGGTGACTTCCAGTTGGTCGAAATCGACGCGGTATTTGAACTCGTGCGGACCGGTTTTCTCGATGAGCGGGGTGGCGGCGCGAAAGAGGTCGCCACTGACGCCTTGGTTGGCGTAGCCGATGTATTCGGGGACGAGTGGCAATAGAATTTTCCGGCGGCTGCCGTCTGGCATTTCCCCGGCGAGGAGGTTGAAAAGGAAATAGAAAGCGGTCTGGCCGCCGCTGGTGATGGCGACTTTTTCGGACGTTAGATTCCAGCCGAAGGTGTCCCGGAACAGTGTGGCAATGGCTTCGAGGAAATGCGGGTTTCCGCGCGGTGGGTCGTAGGTGGTGAGGGCGCGCTCAAGCCCACCCATTTCCTCCATCATTTCTTCGAGCCGCCGGCGCCAGACGGCGTTCATCTCCGGGATGCGGGCCGGTTGGCCGCCGCCGAGCATTTTGAGGTCCGGGCCGCCGCTGGCGAGGGCATGGCCGAGATCGTCCATCAGCTCGCCGATCCCGCTGCCGCAGCCGAGGTGTTGGCCAAAATTTGAAAATTGGTATGACATATCCGGGAGCGGCGTTCTATGCTGCCGCCTCACTTCAAACAATCCCCAAACCATCATGTCCATCAAAGTCGGCGACCAAGCCCCAGATTTCACCCTCGTCAGCAAAACCGCCAACGGACCCGAGCTGGTCACGCTGAGCCAGCTGATCGGGAAGTCCAACATCGTCCTGTTGTTCGTGCCAATGGCGTTCACCGGCGGGTGCACGGCGGAGTTCTGCGAGATTTCCAAAGGGATTTCCGAGTATGACGCGCTCGACGCGAAGGTGCTCGGGATTTCCGGCGACAATCCATTCGCGCAGGAAGCCTGGGCGCAAAAGGAAGGCATCACCCTCACGCTGCTCAGCGACTATGAGCACGCGGTGACCAAAGCCTACGGCGTCGCTTATGAGCAGTTCCTGCCAGCCAAGAACCTGATCATGGGCGGCGTGTCGAAGCGTTCGGCCTTCGTGATCGATAAGGCCGGCGTGGTCCAATACGCCGAGGTTCTCGACATCCCGAGCGACATGCCGGACTTCGCCGCGATCAAGGGCGTTCTAGGCAAGCTCTGATCATCAGGAATATTTGTTTTCATCAAGCCGCCGGGGGTGTCCCGGCGGCTTTTTTCGTGAGTTGGAAAATACCCTCTGGAAATCTCCATCTCCACGCTTGCCAAAAGGTGCCGGTATGTTTCGGTTCCGTGTCCTCGGATGTCCCCATGATTTTCCCTCTCCGAGTCCTTTTCGCCCTCTCCGTGCTGCTGTGTATGGCCGGATCCGAATTGGTGAAGGCTGCGGAGGTGCAGAACTTCCACAATGTCCTGATGCAGGACGGGGCCGACCCGTCCATCGTGAGACATGCCGACGGATGGTACTATTTCACCCGTACCACGAGCGGCAACGTGCGGTTGTGGCGGTCCCGCACACTCACGGGCCTCGGTGCGGGCGACTCGATGGTGATCTGGAGCGCCTCTCCCGGCACCGCTTACAGCTCCAACATCTGGGCTCCCGAACTGCAGTTCATCGACGGGAAGTGGTATGTCTATTTCGCGGCGGACGATGGCAACAACGCGAATCACCGGATGTTCGTCCTCGAGAACACCCATGCCGATCCCTTTCAAGGTTCGTGGACTTTCCGCGGCAAGATCGCGGATGCGACCGACCGCTGGGCGATCGACGGGGTGGCATTCGAGGTCGGTGAACGGAAGTATTTCATCTGGTCCGGTTGGGAAGGCTCCACCGACGGCGAACAGAACCTTTATATCGCCGAAATGAGCAACCCGTGGACGATTTCGTCCGCACGGACGCGCATTTCCACCCCCACCCACAGTTGGGAAATCAATCATTCTCCCCACGTCAACGAGGGGCCGGAGGTGGTCGTCCGCAACGGGACGATCAACCTCGTTTACTCCGCGAGCGGAAGCTGGACCGATGACTACGCCCTCGGCTTGATCACGGCGGACATTTCCGCGGATCTGCTGGCCCCTGCTTCGTGGACCAAACGTCCGTCACCCGTTTTCTCCAGCACCACCGGGATCTACGGACCGGGTCACCACACGCTAACAACTTCTCCGGACGGCACGGAGGATTGGATCGTCTATCACTCCGCGCGGTGGCAGGGCTCGGGATGGACCCGTCAGATCCGAACTCAGAAGTTCACGTGGAGCAGTGACTGCACACCGCTTTTCGGCACTCCCGCACCGCGTTACACTCCGCTCACGCTACCGTCCGGTGAAATCGATAGACAGCGCCATGAAGCGGAGGATGCGGTGCTCAGCGGGACTGCGACGGCCGTCACTTCCACCAACGCATCGGGCGGCGAAGCCGTCGGTTTCATCGACACCGTCGAGAGCGGCGTCACCTTCACGGTCGAGGTTCCCGCGGCCGGCCGTTATAACATCGCCGCACTCACCGCATCCGGCATGAGCGGTGGGGGCACCCATTTGGTTTCCGCAAATGGAGGCACCGCCAAGTCGTTGAGCGTCGTCCGTTCCGGTTGGGGGAACTGGAGCACGGCATCCATCTGGTTCAATCTGAATGCGGGCATCAACACCATCCGCTTCGCAAAAGGGGACAGCTACGCGGAGCTCGATGCGATCGACATCTTTCCTTACGAGACCTACGGACCCGAGGTCGCAGCTCCGGCTTCCCTCGCCGCCGAGGCGGGCGATCGCTTTGTCCGTCTCGATTGGCCCGGTGCGGTAGCACGAACTTATTCGGTCTGGCGACGGGTGAACGGGGGAGGCTGGGCAAGCATCGCCAGCGGACTTCCCATGCCCGCCTTCGTCGATCAAGGGGTGACCAACGGCACGGATTACGAGTATGCCGTCACCGCGATTTCCCAGATGGGAAGGGAGTCCGCGATGTCCACGTTGGCATCGGCCACGCCGCTTGCGGGCGACGGCACACCCTTGCTCGTCGCACTCTACACGATGGAGAGCGGCGCGCGTGATTCGGGCGGGCGGAAATTCCACGGCAGCGGCACGGGTGGGTTGAGCAGCGTTGCCGGCCGGATCGACCAGTCCGCTTCCGGATTCAACGGCACCGCGGCCCGGGCCGAGGTGCCTAACACGCTCAGCCGGAGCTTTTCGATTTCCTTCTGGATGCAGACCACCCGTACCGGCGGCGGACCCCAGTGGTATCAGGGCTTGGGATTGGTCGATGGCGAAGTTGGAGGCGCGACATCGGACTTCGGACTCGCTCTGGTTGGGAACCGCGTCGGCTTCGGCATTGGGGATCCCGACATCACTCTAACGTCTTCCGCCGTGGTCAACGACGGCAGCTGGCATCATATCGGGGCGACACGCAACGGGGACACCGGCGAGATGCGGCTCTATGTGGATGGTGTGTTGCAAGGCATGGCGGACGGATCACCGGTCCCGCGCACCGCTTCCCCGACCTTGCATATCGGCAGCTTGCGAACAGGTATAGGTTATCTAGCGGGAGGCATTGACGAACTGCGGCTTTATGACGGCGTGCTTCCGCCTGAGGGAGTGATCGTGCTGGCAAATCCGGATCAGCGGATGGTGGCGCATTATCCTCTGGACGGCACCACGAGCGACCTATCCGGATTCGCTCACCATGGGACGAACTCGGGCAGCATGACCGTTGCGGAGGGGATCCACGGCCAGGCAGTGGTTTTCAACGGCAACGGTTCAGTTAGAGTGCCGGCTTCCGTCACCGGAGATTTCAGCATCGCCTGCTGGGTGAAAACGACAGCGACCGGAGGAAACGGCACCCAATGGTACCAAGGCAGCGGGATCGTGGATGGAGAGGTGCCCGGCGTGACCCATGACTTCGGTCTCGTGCTGCTAGAGGGCAAGGCGGCTTTCGGCGTCGGCAATCCGGATCGCACGATCCTGTCCCAGCAGCCCATCAACGACGGTCAATGGCATCACCTGATGGCCACCCGCACGAACCAGAACGGGGAAACCAGACTCTATATCGACGGCACGCTTTCTTCGGTGTCCGGCACCGGAATGCCGACTGGCTCGCGGATCGCCATCGAAGCCTTGCGGATCGGTGCCTTGGCCACTGGCAACAGGGGATTTGCCGGTTCGATCGACGAGGTGAAACTTTTCAATCACGTGCTCTCAGCCAGCGCGGCCGCCGTACTTGCCGCATTGCCACCGGCATTCGCGGCGATCGCGGATCAATCGATTGCGGAAAACACCTCCACCGGCGTGCTGCCCTTGCAAACCAGCGGTTGGACGCCGTCGAGGATCATCACCGTGGCGTCTTCCGATCCGGTGCTGACCCCGGCTTCAGGCATCGTCGTCGCCGGCACCGGCCCGGCACCGACCGTTCTCATCACTCCCGCCCCGGGTCGCGCGGGAACCGCTACGATCACCGTCACCATTGCCGAAGGTGATAGCAGCATCTCGCGATCCTTCGTTCTAACCGTGACGACCACGCCCGCGGGCGAGTGGAGGCAGGCCTGGTTTGGCAACACCGCCGATACCGGACTGGCCCGCACCGATGCCGATCCGGACGGCGACGGATACGACAATGGATGGGAGCGGTATTTCGGCGGCAATCCCACCGCCGCGGATCCAGGCACCCATCCCCACACCGCCTTGGTCAATGGTTTCCTGCAGATCGACTACACCCGAAGTCTTGCCGCGGGAGACCTGCAGGTGCAGGTCGAATGGAGCACCGGTCTCGGCTCATGGTCGCACGAAGGAATCGAGGATATCTCCGAGGAGATCGACAATGGCATCGACCACCGCCGCGCCCGTCTCGCTACTGGCGACCACGCAAGCCTGTTCTTCCGCTTGCGGAGGTGCGATTGAATGAGAGACCGGTAATCGGGACTCGCTCGACGCGAAGGTGCTCGAAGTGCCGAGCGACATGCCGGACTTCGCCGCGATCAAGGCGGTCCTGGGCAAGCTCTGAGACACCAAGCCGGGCTGATTTTCAAGAGGCCGCCGGAAGGTTTTCCGGCGGCTTTTCCGTTGCCGGAGAGTCAGCTTTCCTGACGTAAGTACTTCTGGACAAGCCTCGCGGGTCCAATCCAAAATGGGCTTCTTGAAACGCTTTTTCCGATCAGAGGCTGGTGCTGCCGTGTTGTGGGTGTTGTCGGTGCTCGTGTTGTCGGCGTTGCTGGCGCCATGGCTTTACCAGGCGGGGAAATGGCTCGCGGACGCGGCGGCATCGCGGGAGTTGCCCGGGATTCTCGAATGGCTCGGAGCGGCATGCGGACGGGCGGATTTCGACCGGTTTTACAGCCGATCGCTGGTGGTGGCGGCATTGGTGACGTTGCCGTTCCTATTTCTCCGGATCCGGGGCCTGCGGGCAGCAAGCGGGCTGCCTGCGGAGCCACGCGCGCGGGTGTCTTGGCAATCCGCGGCAACCCAGATCGTGCTTGGCTGCATCATCGCCGGCGGCATGTTGTGGGGTCTCGCGGTGGTCTTGGAAGGGATGGGGGTATTCGTGCGGAAGCCGCAGGTGCCGGCGTTCGGGAAACTGATAGGCAAGATCCTCGTTCCTGTCCTGGTGGTGCCGCCGTTGGAGGAATGGTTGTTCCGCGGGTTGCTGTTAGGACTGTGGCTCAGGTTTGCGAAACCGTTGGCGGCTTGTGTCGGCACCTCGCTGATCTTCGCTTTCGTCCACTTCCTGAAACCACCGGATGGCTCGGTCATCGCCGACCCCGCGTCCGCACTGGCGGGCTTTGAATTGTTAGGAAAGGTCCTGCTCCATTTCACGGACCCGCGGTTTTTCGTCACGGACTTCGCCAGCTTGTTCGTCGTCGGGATGATCCTCGCGTGGGCGCGGGTGCGCACGGGCGCGCTGTGGTTCTCGATAGGCCTGCACGCGGGTTGGATCGCGGCCTTCAAGGCGTTCAACCTTTTCTATCGTCAGGTCGCCACCCCGTCATGGGGAATCGGGGATTCCATCCGTTCCGGGATGTTCCCGATTCTGACGTTGGTGCTGACGGCCATGATCTGCCACTTCGTGCTGCGGCGCTTCGAGGCGAGGCCGGCGGTCGGTTAGCCGCGCATCACGGTGACCACCACGATCTGTTGGAAGCCGGCACCGCGCAGGGTTTTCGCGCATTCATTCACGGTCGCGCCGGTGGTTAGAACGTCGTCCACGAGGATGGCACCGGCCGGCGAATGGCCGAGGTGATGGTGGCCGGCGCGGGTGACGACGAAAGCGCCGCGGAGGTTTTCCAGACGCTGGGCACGGGTGAGCGCGGTCTGGTGGCCGGTGGCGCGGGTCCGGCTCAGGGCCTTGAGGACGGGCAGGCCGACGTGATTGGCGAGCACCCGCGTGATTTCCTCGGCTTGGTTGAAATGGCGGTGTTGGTAGCGCTTGCGATGCAAGGGGACGGGGACCAGCGGCCATTTTCCGGCGAGTGCGGGGGCCAGCCGGGGATCGGCAAACGCTTCGGCGGCGAGGCGGCCGAGGTCCTTCGCGAGGTGGAGTTCCCGGCTGTATTTCAAGCGGTGGATCATGTCCAGAGTGCGCTCGTCACGGACGGTGGCGGGGCGGGCGAACTCGAAGGCCAATTTGAGCTGGTGGCAGTTAAGACAGGCGAACGCGTCGTCGATCTGTCCCGGAAACGGCTCGCCACATTTTGCGCAAAAAGGTTCGGCCAGCCGTGGCAAATCGGCGTCGCAGGCATCGCACAGGGCGCAGCCGTCGGACAGGACCACGCGGCAGACCGCGCACAGCGGCGGGTACAACAGATCGAGCGAGCGGGCCA
>JBGSOI010000066.1:0-9190 GCA_041739215.1 Akkermansiaceae bacterium | reverse complement strand
CAACGCGCTCTACCGCCATCCCGACATCGTCGCGATGCGCGACAAGTCCGAGGAAGATCCCCGCGAAGTCGCCGCTTCCGAATTCGACCTGAACTACATCGGCCTCGATGGCAACATCGCCTGCCTCGTCAACGGTGCCGGACTCGCGATGGCCACCATGGACATCATCAAGCACTTCGGTGGTGATCCTGCTAACTTCCTCGACGTGGGCGGCGGCGCATCCAAGGAGCAGGTGACCGCCGCGTTCAAGATCATCCTCGGCGATCCTAACGTGAAGGGCATTCTCATCAACATCTTCGGCGGCATCATGGACTGCAACATCATCGCGGAAGGCGTCATCGCCGCCGCCAAGGAAACCGGCCTGCCGATTCCGCTCGTCGTCCGCCTCGAAGGCAACAACGTCGATAAAGGCAAAGCCACCCTCGCCGCCTCGGGCCTGAACATCGTCGCCGCCGATGACATGGCCGACGGTGCCCGCAAGATCGTCGCCGCAGTTGCCTGAACTTCCCCGGTTGCCATGAAAGTCACCGAAATCGCGTTCTCCTGCTATCCGGTCACGGACATGGCAAGGTCCATTGCCTTTTACGAGGGCGTGCTCGGTCTGACGAAAACCATGGACCATGAAATGGGTGGAAATCACTGGGTCGAGTTCGACATCGGCTCCGGCACGCTCGGCCTCGGCAAGACGCCGGATTGGGAACCAAGCCCGCAGGGCTGCACCGTGGGACTCGAAGTCGAGGATTTCGACGTGGCCGTCGAGATGATCAAAGACGCCGGTGTCACCGTGACGATGGGTCCCTTCGAAACGCCGGTCTGCCACATGCTCATGATCGCCGATCCGGACGGCAGCCCGCTCATCATCCACAAACGCAAACCGGGCCACGCCTGAATTCATCAGTTTCTCACATTTCAAACTCCCGCCATGTCCATCCTCATCGACGAAAACACCAAGCTCCTGGTCCAGGGGATCACCGGCAGCTTCGGCGCGCGCCACGCCTCGCTCTCACTCGCCTACGGCACCAAACTCGTCGCCGGTGTCACCCCCGGCAAAGGCGGACAGAAGTTTGAAAACGTCGTGCCGATCTTCGACACCGTCAGCCAGGCCGTCAACGAAACCGGAGCCACTGCGTCCGCCATCTTCGTTCCGCCTCCATTTGCCGCCGACGCCATCCTCGAAGCAGCCGATGCTGGGGTGGAGCTCATCGTCTGCATCACCGAAGGCATTCCCGTCATGGACATGATGCGCGTCAAGGAAGCCCTCCGCGGTTCCAAGTCCCGCCTCGTCGGGCCTAACTGCCCGGGCATCGTCACTCCCGGTCACGGCGAAAAATCGCATGGCGGCTGCCGCATCGGCATTGCTCCCGGCTACATCCACAAGCGTGGGAATGTCGGCGTCGTTTCCCGCTCCGGCACTCTAACGTACGAAGCCGTGTTCCAACTCACCCAGCTCGGTTACGGCCAGAGCACCTGCGTCGGCATCGGCGGCGACCCGATCAACGGCACCAATCACCTCGAAGTGTTGGAGATGTTCAACAACGATCCTGAGACTGAAGCCATCATCATGATCGGCGAAATCGGCGGCAACGCAGAGGTCGATGCCGCGCGCTGGGCCAAGGAAAATTGCAATAAGCCGATCGCCGGATTCATCGCCGGAGCCACCGCGCCTCCGGGCCGCCGGATGGGGCACGCCGGTGCCATCGTCGGTGGTGAGGAAGATACTGCCCAAGCCAAGAAGCGCATCCTCGCCGAGTGCGGCATCGCCGTCGCGGAGACTCCATCCGACATGGCGAAGACACTGCTGGAGCGCTGGGGTAAGTAAGCGAACAACCTTTCACGAATAGGCGGAGCGCGAGCTCCGCCTTTTTTGTTGGGTTGCGAGATATCTGGACATCGACCGCAGTGGTCGTAGTTTGGAGTGCCAATGGCTGCCGAAGTAAAGCAAACGGGAGAAGAGAATAACTCGGGACTCGACTGGGCAAAGCGCAGCCTTGTATGCTCATTTCTCGTTTTTCTTGCCGGGGTAGGGGGCGTGCCCGGGGTGGTGCTGTTGACTGGTGGCGTTCTTGCGGCGGCGTGCGGTATTATCGGCCTGAGATACATCTCGAAATCTCGGTTGGTTTGGTATGCTAGATGGATGGCAATCGGCGGGATTTTACTTGGTAGTTTTTTGATGATTGTCGGATTGGATGAAATTTTCGTCCCAAACAGGGCGATCACAAAAGCTAAAAAGGTTACTTCATTGGCCACTGCCATTGCGCTCGAAAACGCCATCAGCTCCATCTACACCGAATACAGCAGGCTCCCCGATGTCGGAAGCAGTGTGACCACCAACTCGCCTGAAGGAATGAAGTTGCTGAACATCCTGCTGGGTCTTGACGACAAATCGGACAACGCCCTCAACTCACGGTCGATCAAGTTCCTCATCGTCAAGGAAGGCAAGAATAACAAAAATGGCCTGACCTACGCTGCGGATGGAAAGTCCGTCGAAGGGCTCTACGACCCATGGGGAAACCCATACACGGTGGAACTTGATACTGACTACAATGAAGAACTCCACTTCACCATCGGTTCAAGAGCCGTCGATCTGAAAGGCCGCCGCGCCGCGGCTTACTCGCCAGGTCCGGACAGAGTGTTAGGAACCGCGGATGATGTCATGACGTGGTGAGATATAGGCAGGAAAGTGAATTGTATCCCGGCTGTCTCAGCCGGTCTCACGCCGGATCGCCAGCCCGATCGCCGAGTGCATCGCCCCGAAGCTGGATACTGAATAGTAGAGCAGGTAACGCCCGCCCACCTTCATCAGATCCGGAGCCCAATAAACGCCATCGTTCTTCGCCACTTCCCTGGCGATCCACTCCGGTGCCTTGTCAAAAACCGCCGTTCATTTTTCCTGCTCACTCACCCCCTCGGCCAGCCCGCGGATGATTCTTCGATGCTCGTCAGTCCGCAGCGCAGCGTCGGACTGCTCAAGGGCAAGGCGCGAATGACGAATCGCCGCGGCGCGCAGGCCGGGATTACCCAGTCTCGCGAGGGTCTTCAGGCTTTTCTGCAAGCGCGAACAGACCTCGAACATTGCCGCCCCATCCCTGCTGATCGCGGTAAACGCGTCATCCATCAGGTCCTCGGGATCGAATGCAGGAACCTCAACATGGGTGAATTTCACTTCCTGCGGCGCGTTCGTCTTGGAGTGCCATTTCTCCAGCAGCCGCACCTGCGTGCCCAGCACCGAGATCGCCGTGCCGGGATCGTTCACAGCCGGGGAGAGTGCCCGGTCCGCAATTTCCGAGAACAGGATCAGGCCGAATCTCGGATCCACCTCGACCCGCCGTGAATCCCCCATTTGGAAGGCCTCCTTGATCCTGCGCAAGGCATCCTCGTCGGGTGCGTTGCCGCCGATCACCGCCGCTAGCGAATCTTTTCTATCTACGAAAGCGCCGGGGCGGCGATGGAGACGGATGACCGCACCCAGTTCACCGGCCACCGCATCGAGTTCGGACACATCCACATTCCGGAGATAGGCGATCTGCTCGGAAAAAATTTCCTTTCCCGCAGGTGACCCGCCTTTCGCCAGCCTCGCGCCGAGGGTTCCCATCAGTTCGGGTGAGGAAAACGCCTCGTCGCAGGTTTCCTCCACCCGCTCCAGTGTGTCGCCCATCCGCCCCAGATTGGAAACGCGGTCCACCCACTTGACGAATGATACCAAAACCCAGATCACCATTGCCACATAGCCCGCGAATAACAGGAGCCGGCCATTGTTTCCGTATTCCAGGATGCTCAGCGCCACCAGGGCCACGATCGCGTAGATAAACGCCGAAAGGAAGCTCGTCAGCGCATTCTGAGAGGACTGGTCCGCCATCACGATCCGCGTCGCGCGGGGAGTCGCCGTCGTTGAGACCGCGGCGAAAGCTCCGACCATCGCCGAAACCGAAAACGTCGCCACCGTGAGCATGGTCGAGGCGAGAATGCCCATGAGATTCAGAAGAATGTCCCGCTTGACCCCGAATTCGAGTTTCTCCGGCAGCCACGAGGCGTAAGCATACGCCACCAGGACCCAGCCCACCGCCACCAGACCCATCACCGAGGGCTTGATCCACAATTTCGCCCGCAGCTCCCGCAGGATGTATTCGATTTTCGTCACCTACATAACAAAGACGGAAACCAACCGCCGGGCCAGATGGATTTTCCCGAACAAACTGCCGGGAAAAATGGATAGGTCTTTGGGACCTGCGCTTCTGCTTCTGGCGCTGGACCGTCAAACCGCCGCCCGTCCCAGTTCACAGACGCTGAGATTCCGCATGTGGGCGAGCGCTTTTCCCAGCGTT
The DNA here is from genome assembly GCA_041739215.1 of Akkermansiaceae bacterium. Classification (GTDB taxonomy): domain Bacteria; phylum Verrucomicrobiota; class Verrucomicrobiia; order Verrucomicrobiales; family Akkermansiaceae; genus Luteolibacter. Next base: position 4,868 of record JBGSOI010000066.1, on the reverse strand, counting down.
CCCCACCAGGTGCCCGTGCGGTAGGCCACGCCGTAGGCATCGCAGACGGCCCGGACCTCGGGCGCGATCTTACGCAATCGATCCGGCGGGAGTTTGGGGAAAAGGTGATGCTCGATCTGCCGGTCAAGTCCGCCACAAAGGATCGAGATGGGCCTGCACACTTCGAAATTGTTCGTGGCCTCCACCTGCATCGCATACCACTCACCCTTGCCCTTTGCCCGGGTGCCTTCAGGGAAATCCGCGACGGCCTCGCCGGTGTGGCCGCAGTAGATCGTCGCCGCACAATAAATGTCGCGCAGGGTTTCCGCCATCCAGTTTCCTAGCAGAACCTTCCAGAACATCTTCGCATTCCAGAACATCAATCCGGCGAGCAGCGGGAAGAAAAGGAAGTTCTTGAGGTAATATGGGGCGAATTTCCGCAGTGCGGTGAGATGGGCCGCCTTGACGGCTTTCCATGAGCGATCTGTTGCCCCACGATGCTGGTCGGCCCGTCCGTTTCCGAAATAGAGGTCGTTGAGACCGGTGAAATGCAGGTTCATGAAGAACGTGAAATTCGGCGCGAGAACCGCCAGCAGAAACGGGAACTGCAGGTGGTGGAACCATCTGTGCGGCGTTTGTTCCGTGAGACGGGCCGGTCCGAAGTTCATGTCCGGATCCTTGCCCGCCACATTGGTGAAATGGTGGTGCTCGACATTGTGCCCGTGCCGCCATGCCCCCTCATGGATCGGCGCATCCCAGCTGAATTTCTTCGAATGAAAACGTCCGCCTCCTTCGAGATGGTCATACACCCCGTGCAGCGCCGTGTGACCGATCTCGATCGCCTGCAACTGCTTGTGAATCCACAACGCTCCCACGCCTGCCAGAAAGCTGATGGGCCCGACACTGAAATGGATCAACGTTCTTCCGACCACTTCCATCCCGCGCGAAAACCCATTCAACCGGCGGACGCGGGTCACGTCCCGCGCCCCCAGATCCGCCTCCGCGCGGCCGCGGATCGCATCGATCGCTTCGCCAAAGCGTTTCATCCGTTCCGTGCGGGAGAGATGTGAAGAATTTTTCGGAGCGGTAGCGACAGGCATGATCGGGGTAAACGCTCCCGGATTGAGATCCATGAGACTGGGTGAGCAGGATAAGAGGCGTGGTGGATTGGCGAAGGCGGATTCTTGGGGCTGGCTGAGAAATCACCATGCACCTGAGAACATCTTCCCTCTGGAATCCGATAGCCTGCTAGAGACCTTCAAAGCGGACGGCGGGGCTGGACTCGGCTTGTTTCCGGATGTTTCCGGCGACGATATCCCAGAACCGGGCGCTGCAGATGAAGAGCTGCCGGTTGTCCCGGTCATAGGCCGCGTGGCGCAGTTTGTCGGAGGAGATCCAGAGGGTCATGCTCGGGGACAGGGATTCGAGGGTCCGATCCTTGTGCGCCTTCCAGGAAATTTCTTCCGTCAGATTCACGCCGCGGAGGTGGGTGACTTCTTCCGCGGTGAAGTTGACGGGACGGGTGATCGTGTTCGCCACCTTGAGGGGTGGTTCGTTGGAATAACGGACGAGGACGGCAGAGTTGTCCTCGAAGACTATCTGGATGGCCAGGCCGCGTGCGGAGTAGATTCTAGCAGTCCAGTTTTTGCCCTCCTCGTTCTTGAATCCGGCACCCAGCTCAAGCTGGAGTTCCTGGCCGGCGCCGTAGCGGGCATCACATTGCTGGATGGTTTCGAGGAGGCGGGCCTGAGCGGTGAATGTCAGTGCGGCGAGGGCGAGCAGCGTTGCGAATCGTGGAGCTGGCATGGTGGTGAAATTGTCGGGAGTTGGTTCTTCTCAATAAAATCAGGACTGGGTTTTTCCGTAGAGCGGGCCGTAGTTCGCACAAGCCCGGAAGTCCGCGCCTTCGAGGTCGGCGGTGCCGAAGGACGTCCACGCGCTCGGGCGGAAGATCCGGTCCTCGGCGACGTTGTGCATGTAAACCGGAATCCGCAGCATGGAGGCGAGCGTTAGATAAAGGTGGCCGACGTGGCCGCAGGTCATCACGCAATGGTTGGCGCCCCAGTGGTTCATCACCTCGTAGGCGCTGGCGAACGCGCCCTTGCCCGTTAGAACCGGCGCGAACCAGGTGGTCGGCCAGGTGGGGTTGGTCCGCTGGTCGAGCGCGTCATGGACGGCGTCCGGGAGGTCCACGGTGTGGCCTTCCGCCACTTGCAGCACGGGGCCGAGTCCGCTGACGAGGTTGAGCCTGACCATGGTGGCGGGCATGCCGCCGCGGGTGCGGAAGCGGGTGCTGAGTCCGCCGCCGGGGAAATACTCGGTGATGGATGGATGCCAGGTGGTGGCCTTGAGGCATTTTTCCACTTCGGCGTCGGTGATCTCCCAGAACGATTTCATTGCCGGCTGGCCGTTGCTTTCCTGCTCGCCGGTGCCGTCGAGCGCGGCGGGGCCGGAGTTGATCAGGTGCAGGATGCCGTCGCCGACGAGCGGGTGGCTGAACTTTCTCCCGCTGGCGCTCCCGATGGCGTCGAGGCTCCAGTAAGTGCGGAGGTCGGCGAAGATCTGGGCGCTGTTAGTCAGCAGGTGGCCGAAGAGCATGCCCGCGCCGTTGAGCGCGTCGTTTTCGGTGGCGACGATGTAGGGCGCGCGCCTGCCGTTCCAATCGAATGACGAGTTGAGGATCGCTTCGAGGAAATCGCCGTTAGGGAAATGGTCGGTCCATTGGCGCTGGCCCTGGAAGCCGGCGGCGATGGCGTTGTGGCCATGTGCCTGCTCGCCGAGTCCCATCTCCGCGAGCTTGGGATTGCCGATCATCAGGTCGCGGGCGATCAGCGTCATCTTCACGCTGTCCTCCCATTCCCGGTCGATTTGTTCCCGGCTGCGGGTGGTGGCGGGGGAGTTGTAGTCTTTTCCTTCCGGGCAGTTCCGCTTCACCCAGGCGAGCGCCTTTTCATACTCGGCCGGGTCGTATTGGCCCTTGCTCATTCGGCCGACGAACTCGGTCAAATCGATCGCCTCCACGCGCATGCCGAACCACTTTTCCCACAGCGCGGGATCGACGACCGAGCCGGCGATGCCCATCGAGGTGCCACCCATCGAAAGATAGCTTTTGCCGCGCATCAGCGAGACGGCGAGTCCGCAGCGGACGAACGAAAGCAGCTTGCTTCTAACATCGTCAGGGATTTCCGTATCGGTGGCGGATTGCACGTCCTTGCCATAGATCCCGAACGCGGGCAGGCCCTTTTGCGTGTGGCCGGCGAGCACGGCTGCCAGATAGACCGCGCCGGGGCGCTCGGTGCCGTTGAAGCCCCACACTGCCTTGGGCACATGCGGGTCCATGTCCATCGTCTCGGAGCCATAACACCAGCAGGGAGTAACAGTTAGTGAGACCCCCACATGGGTGATCCTGAACTTGTCCGCGCAGGCGGCGGCTTCCTTCACGCCGCCGATGCAGGTGTCGGCGATGACGCACTGGACAGGCGTGCCATCCGGATAGCGGAGCTCCGCGGCGATCAACGCGGCAACCGCCTGCGCCTGCTGCATGGTGCGCTCCTCAAGCGACTCACGAATGCCGCCGAGGCGTCCGTCGATGGCCGGTCGAATGCCGATTTTTGGATAGTTGGAGGAATTCATTGCAATGGGTTGAAAACTGGCTGGCCGAGCGAGGTATGGCAGCTCGCTTGGATTTGTCAGCTCGAAACACAGGGGGGAGATGGCCAGCCGATGCACCCGCAGCGGTCGTCTTGAATGCGGATTGACGAACCGGACGGAAGCGGGAAAATCACGGCATGCTCCAGACCGCCATCCTCAATCCCGCGCTGCTCGATTTGTTAGCCCGGGTCCGCCACACCAACACGCTGGTGATCGCGGACTGGGCGTTTCCCTATTGGCCGGAAATCGAAACAGTGGATCTTTCGCTGACGCGCGGAATTCCCACGGTGCTGGACGTGCTGGACTTGCTGACGCCCGTTTTCAAGATCGGCCGGATCTGGCAGGCGAATGAGTTTGTGGGTTCCAACACCGATGAAATCGTCTCCCGCTTCGCGAAATCCTTCGGTGAGATCCCGCTGACCCGCGAGGCGCACGTCGATTTCAAGAAGCGCGTGCCCCATGCCATCGGCCTGATCCGCACCGGCGATGCGACGCCTTACGGAAATATCATCCTGGAGTCGGAGTGATGGAGCCGGACCGATCCTCAGCGCCGCGCACGCAACGCGGTCTTGAGCCGGTCCACTTCTTCGAGCAGTTCGAGGATCAGCCGGATGCCGGTTAGATTCGCCTCGCAGGAGCTGCGGAGATGTTCGATCCGGCGGAGGGTGTGGACCGTTTCGTCGTCGAAATCCCCGGTCGGAGCGGCGGGGTGGATCAGGCCCTGCTCCTGATAGTGCAGGATGGTTGTCGTGGAAACACCGGTTAGCTCGGCGACGATGTCGAGCGTGTAAGACGGTGTCTCGCCAGGATCGTTGTCGGGAATCGGATTCATGCGGACGGGTTGGTGCGCGGGTTGAATTTCGAAACGCTGCGGAGTTTTTCCCACAACGCGCGCTCCTCATCACTGAGCTGCGTCGGCAAATGGATGTTGAGCGTGGCGTGGAAATCGCCGCGTTCGCCCGCTTTTCCTTTCGGCAAGCCGCGTCCGCGGACCCGGAGCTGCTGGCTGTTCTCGCTGCCGGGAGGGATTCGCAGCTTGATCGGTCCATCGAGGGTTGGGACGGTTAGGTCTGCGCCGAGCACGGCTTCCCATGGCGCGAGATCGAGGTCGTAAAAAAGATCCGCGCCCTCGGTGTGGAAGTCCGGGTGGGCGGCGTGGCGCACCCGCAGATAGAGATCGCCTGCGGCCGCGCCGCCGCCGCCGGGTTCCCCCTGCCCGGGGACGCGGATGCGTTTGC
>JBGSOI010000064.1:0-11341 GCA_041739215.1 Akkermansiaceae bacterium | reverse complement strand
GCCTACGCCACACACGCCACCACCCTGCTCCGCGATGATCGCCTCGGCGTCCCTGATATCGGCTGCGGCAAAACCGTGATCGTTGATTTCTCCGCACCCAACGTCGCCAAGCCGATGCACGTCGGCCACATCCGCTCAACGATCATCGGCGACTCGCTCGCCCGTATCGCGCGGTTCCTCGGCTTCAAGGTCATCGCGGACAACCACATCGGCGACTGGGGCACGCAGTTCGGGATGATCATTTACGGCTGGAATCATTTCCTTGATGAGGCCGCGCTAACAGCCAACCCCATCGCCGAACTCGTGCGCGTCTATCGCAAGGTGAACTCCATGAAGGAAGATCCCGGCGTGCTCGATGCCTGCAAGGCGGAACTCGTGAAACTCCAAGCCGGCGATCCGGAAAATCTCGCGATCTGGCAGAAGTGCATCGACGTTTCCAAAGCCGGTCTCCAGAAAATTTACGACCGCCTCGACGTGAAATTCGACTACTGGCACGGCGAGAGTTTCTACAACGACCGTCTATCAGGCGTTGTCGGGGAGTTCCTGGAAAAAGGCCTCGCCCGCGAGAGCAACGGCGCGATTTGCATTTTCTCCGACGGCACCAAGCCAAAGGAGGAAGACCCGTTCCTGGTACACAAGGAAGACGGCTGGACGGACAATCCCGCGCTCATCCGCAAGGCCGACGGCGGCTATCTCTATGCGACCAGCGATCTTGCAACAATCCAGTTCCGCATCGACGAATGGAAGGCCGACCACGTCTGGTATGTCGTCGGCGTGCCTCAGCAGCTTCATTTCCGCCAGCTCTTCGACGCCGCCTCGCGGTGGGGGAAAACGGGCGATTTCCAACACATCCAGTTCGGCTCGATCCTCGGCGACGACCGCAAGCTCATGCGCACGCGCTCCGGCGAAAACGTCGGCCTCGTCGAAGTGCTTGAAGAAGCCGTCGAGCGCGCCGCCAAGGCCATCGCCGAGAAGAACCCGGACTTACAAGGCGATGAAGCCGTGAAGATTTCGGAAATCGTCGGCATCGGCGCGGTGAAATTCGCCGAGCTCTCGCAAGGCCGACTAACCGACTATGTGTTCTCATGGGATCGCATGTTAGCCCTCCAAGGCGACACCGCGCCCTATCTGCAATATTCGCACGTCCGGATCCGCTCGATCTTCCGCAAGCTCGACGCCCCGTTCGATGCAACCACCGTGGAGATCCATCTCAACGAACCTGCGGAAATCCATCTCGCTCGATTGCTGGTGCGCTTCGGCGAAGTGTTACCGACCATCCTCGAAGACTTCCGGCCGAATTTGTTAGCCAACTACGTGTTGGAACTGGCCCGCGCGTTCCACTCGTATTTCGAAGCCTGCCCGGTACTCAAGGCCGACGAACCGATCCGCTCCAGCCGTCTGGCACTGTGCGACCTAACATCGCGCACGCTGAAGCAAGGACTCTACCTGCTAGGAATTGACGTGCCGGAGCGGATGTGAACGAGCTTGTCGGCACGCGAGCCTGCCCTTGAAAATACTCCACTTTATTGGAGCAATGGTTCTGCCAAATCGCGTTGGCACCCGTGCCATTCAGGATGGTCATTCTAACGTTCATCTGGAAATCCAAGCATTGGAACCGCGTCCCTTTTCAACGAACTTGCGATGGTTTGTTAACCTTTTCGGCGACTTCGGCATTTGCCAGAGTTACCACCCATGACCGGAAGCGAAAGAGAGAGCCAGTTCGTGGCATTGTTGACCGAAATCCAACTGCCGCTTCGGCTCTACGTGCAGTCGTTGTTGCCGGGCGATGCGGCCGCCCGCGACGTGGCCCAACACGCCAATGCGACCATTTGGCGCAAACGCGACGATTTCGCGCCCGGCACGAATTTCAAAGCCTGGGCCTTCAGCATCGCGCGGTTTGAGGTGCTGAACTACCGCAAACAGCAGGCACGTGACGCACGGCTGGTTTTCAGCGAGGAGCTGGAGGAAACGATTGCCGCGGAGCTGATCGATGGCAGCGATGACTTCGACCGCCGTCAGCAGGCCCTGAAACATTGCATGGAAAAGCTGCGCACCAAGGACCGGGAGCTGTTGCTGCATCGCTATTCGAGCTCGGGAACGCTCGCCGATTACTCAGAGAAAACCCGGCAAAGCGTGGGAGGCCTCAAGGTGACTCTTCACCGGCTGCGCAATGCGCTGCTGGCCTGTATTCAAAAACAACTCGCAACTCCGGAGGCCAAGGCATGACCCTGCAGGAGCGAAATCAACTGATCGACGCCCTGATCGAGGGCGACGTTTCCGATGCGGATTTCTTCAGGCTCGAAGCTGAGTTGACTATCGATCCTGCGGCACGGGAAGAATACTACCTCCGCCTGGCGCTCACGGCATTGATCGAAACCGAAGCGCAATCCCAATCGGCCGGAGGAACGGTAGTCCGACTGCGGTCACCGAGAAGTCGGATGCCGAAGATGGCCGCTCTGGCTGCGGCAGCGGTCGCCTTGATAGCAGCCGGATGGTGGAGCCTCCGGCAGCCGGCCGAGACGGTGGGAACCACCAGCCAGGCGGTCGCGATGCTGGACCGGGTGGTGGAAGCCGCATGGGCGAACGGTGGCGCGGGTCCCCGGTTAGGCGCGCCTCTGGAGCCCGGCATCTTGAAGCTGGAATCCGGGTTCGCTCAAGTGGTTTTCTACAGCGGGGCGCGGTTCGTTTTGGAGGGGCCGGCGGAACTGCAGATCATTTCTCTCAATGAGGCGTCCTGCCTGAAGGGCCGGCTTGTGGCGGAGGTTCCTCCGGAGGCGCGAGGATTTCGCATTCGCACTCCGCAGGTGAGTGTGACCGACATGGGAACCTCATTCGGGCTGGAGGCCAAGGATCGCCAAACCGAACTCCATGTGTTCAAGGGCAGCGTGGAGTTCCAGCCATCCACAGGCGACGCCAAACAGCTTTTGCGGGAAGGCACGGCTGCCGTGATGGAGAACTCGCGGCCTACCCGGTTCACCACCGCCAACCCGGCGGCCTTCACGGCCCTGTTTGACCTGAAATCGAAGTCGCTGGCTGCGGAGGCATTGCGATACGATCAGTGGCGCGTTTCGAGCGACCGGGTCAACCAGGATCCATCGCTGTTAGTGCAATTCGATTTCGAGCGTCGGCAAGCATCGGACTGGCGACTGCACAACACGAGCACCCGCAGCGATGCCGCGACCGATGCCACCATCGTCGGCTGCCAGTGGGTCGAAGGCCGATGGACGGCAAAGTCAGCCTTGGAGTTTCGAAATGTGAATGACCGGGTTCGCATGACTGTCCCCGGTGAATTTGAATCCCTCACCCTCGCGACCTGGGTGCGCGTGCAAGGACTGGATCGGAAGATCAACTCCCTTTTCATGAGCGACGGCTTCAAACCCGGGACCCTCCACTGGGTCATCCGCAATGACGGAGTTCTCGGATTGACCGTGATCGGATCGGGTACGACGGACTATCAGATCGTGGCCACCCCTCCGGTGATCACCTTGGATCGATTGGGGTTGTGGCTGCATCTCGCGGTGGTTCTCGACGGACCCAACGGAAGCGTGACGCAATACGTCAATGGCGTTCAGGTTGGCAGAACGCCATTGAAAATGAAACCGCCTTTCCATATCGCGGCGGCGGAACTGGGAAACTGGAACTCCAGCGGCTATTCAGGGAAGAATCCACACCTCATCCGCAACTTCAGCGGTGCGATGGATGAATTCTGTTTGTTCAGCCGGGCACTGTATCCCGATGAAATCCGCGCGCACTTTTCAGCAGGCAAACCACAACTTGATTCCGTGGCAGACTTGAAAACCAACTGACGAAAGAATTTGGTAACAGAAAACATCATCAAACAAATTCCTCATGCTCACATCAAATCCCGCCGCCCAAGGGTTGATCCTCTCTGCCTGCCTGCTCGTGCCCTCGATTCCGACGCTCATCGAGTCGCACTACTCCGTCCATGCGGATCGCGAGCACCGGGCCATCGCCGGCATGTCGATGGGAGGCGGCCAGACCCTGAATATCGGACTATCCCATCTCGATGTGTTCGGTTGGGTCGCGGCAGTGGCCGTGGCTCCGAACACCAAGCCGGTCGCCACGTTGATTCCTGATCCGGCAGCGCTGAAGCAACTCAAACTTCTGTGGCTCGGAGTTGGCAACCGGGATCCTCTGATGCGCATCAGCATGGGCCTCCACACCTTCCTCGTGGAAAAGGAGGTTCCGCATATCTGGCGTCTGGATGGTGGCGCTCATGATTCCACCGAGATGGGCCAAAATTTCTACCATTTCGCGCAACTCCTGTTTCGGGAAAAGTCCGACTGACGGGTGCGATCGCCTAACATGCCATCCATCTCAAAATCAACAAACCCTCAAAAATCCAAACAACTGATGAAACAAATTCTGCTCTCCCTCGCTCTGGTCGCAGCTTCCGCCGCAGGCTTATCCGCCGAAGTGGCGAAAGCTCCTCAAACAACGAAACTCGCGGCAGGCAAGTCATCGGTCTCCGTTGATCCCGCCCGCAAATTGAAGAACCGTCCCATCCTCAGCGCCGGTTCCGGCAAAGAGCTTGGGGATTTCAAAAGCGGTATCCACACAATGACGAGCGCTGGTCTGGAGCGCAAATACACCATCGATATTCCCGCCCGTTACAATAAAAAGAAACCCTACCGATTGATTTTCGCGATGCACCCGATGGGCGGGCATATGGACACGATGGTGAAGAATCAATTTTACGGACTGAAGACCTCTGCGGAAAAGGATAATATCGACTGCATCTTCGTCGCCCCCGAGGGATACACCGACCGATCTCCGTGGCGTGGGGGTGATGACAAAGACCATATCTTCTTTGCCGATATGGTGGCACTGTTCAAGGACAAGCTGAGCATTGATACCTCACGTGTTTTCTGCACCGGCTTCAGTTTCGGCGCGATGGTCACCTATTCGCTATCCTTGAATTTCCAGAAAGACCTGCGCGCCGTCGCCTGTCATGCCCCGGCCAATTGGAACATCTATCTTCCGACGAACAAGCGCGAGCCGCTTGCGTTTTTCAGCACGACGGGCACGCAGGACGGTCTTTGCAAATTCGTCAATTCCGATGATCGGAAACAAGGCGGAAAATATTGTGTTCTGATCCGCCTTGAAGACAACGGGGTGAAACCACTGCCTGAAATACCGCTCGCAACCACCGCCACCCATGTCACCACCGAGTTCAAGGGGTGTCCGGAGGAATATCCCGTGCTGTTCGGTTCCTTCGTAGGAGGTCACACCGATAACGTGCGGGACCCCGGATCGGATGTTAACTGGATTGCAAAAGAGACTTGGGATTTCTTCATGCGGTTCTGAGAGGGTTGGCACGAGATCACCCTCGGCGAGTGGTGAGAAGAAAGAATCCTTGCAACCATGCCAAAAATCCCGTGATCGAACCATCATGTTAAAACTCATCGCAGCTCTAACGTTGATCGCCTCCCCGGCTGCCATGGCGCAGCGGCAGCGCTCTCCCATCGTCCATGACCCCTCGACGATCGTGGAGGAGGGAAGCGATGCCTGGTGTTTCACCACCGGCAACGGGGTGGCCATGTTCCGGCAGGACGGGAAGGAGTGGTCATTCGGCGGCACGGTTTTCCCCCGGGAAAAGCAGCCAGCTTGGAATAAGGAGATCGTTCCCGAAAACAAAGGACACCTGTGGGCTCCCGATGTCATCAAGCTGGATGGCCGCTGGTGCGTCTATTATTCGGTCTCGAGCTTCGGCAAAAACACGTCGGCTATCGGAATGGTGAGCCGAAAGAAACTGGGACCCGGCACCGAGCAGGATCCGTGGGAGGACAAGGGGTTGATCATTTCATCGAAGCGGGGCGACAAGTTCAACGCGATCGATCCCGCGGTGACGAAGGATGGCGAGAAGCTGTGGATGAGTTTCGGAAGTTTCTGGGACGGAATCATGCTCATCGAGCTCGATCCCAAGACGGGCCTTCGCAAGAAAAGCGCTGAAAAGCCCCAGCAGTTGGCAGCCGCCCCGGAAATTGAAGCGCCCTTCATCCACAAGGAAGGAGATTGGTACTATCTGTTCGTCAACTGGGGGAAATGCTGCCGCGGCGCGAACAGCACCTATGAAATCCGTGTGGGCCGGAGCAAAAAGATCACCGGCCCGTATGAGGATCGCGAGGGCAACCCGATGGTCGCTGCGGGCGGGACGCTGGTCCTGGGCAGCAAGGGCCGCTTCATCGGGCCGGGCCACGCCTCGATCCTCCAAAAGGGAAAGCGCCAATGGCTGGCACATCACTATTACGACGGCGAGGACCGCGGCCTCTCTAAACTGCGGCTCGTCACGTTGGAATGGAAGGACGGCTGGCCGCTCGTTACGGAATAGAAACAGAATGGACACCATTTTGGAGCCGAGTTGGCTTCAATAGCCCGAGCGGATGTGACGCGCAGCCCCCGCGGAGAGAGAGACACCTCTTGAAAATCTGGGTCAGATTGCGGAATGCATCACCCTTGATGATCCCGCTGCGGCCAAGCGGATGGTTCGCAAGGTCTTTGCCATCCACAAATTTCTTCAGGTCCGAAACGGTTGACGAGGCACCCGAGTGTGTAACCGAAAACGAGATGCCCGATCCACGAGAGCAGCAGGCTGGTGGGTGTGATCACAAACATCATTTCCTCACCTTGCGGCGAAATTCTGAGTGTGACGATGAGGCAGGCCCATACAGAACATCCAAAGCCAAGGGCGACGTGTTTCGTCACCCGGGGCGTGATGCGTGCTTGCTGATGCTGCGTGAGGATTTGCTTGATAAGGGCAAAGGCGCAGACAAATGCCATGCCCATCCCACCTCCATTGCCGAGGTATCGCCAGAGGTATCCGAGGACAGCATGACGATTGTCATCCCCGACTAACATTCCGCCGATCTTGGGAATGAAATCATCCATCCATCCGGCCATGATGAAAGGAATCCGCACGCCGTCGTAACAGGTGACTGCGATGATGCCCATGACGAAACCATGCAGCATCAGCCGGCCAAGGCGGGGCTGGTTACAGCTCAAACCCACGGCGAGGCAAAGCGCGGGAACGACCAGAAGAAGCGAGGCAAAGGGAAGGGTGAATATTCCCATTAGCGACAAGGCAAGAGCCGTGATGGGAGCGAAGCCGATACCGAAAATCAGGATTGCAGCCATGCCATCATGAAGAAGTGGCACACTGTTTTTCCATAGCATGTCGGGATGCATCAGGGCATCGAGAGTGAAAGGCGCGATTAATCTTTTCATACCATGTTATGTCAGGATGCTTCCTGTTAGAAATTAATTGACCTTATACTCGGCACGGACGATGGTGATGATGTCCTTTTCGTAGGATGAGGTGTCGTTGTTGCCCTCGGTGGAGGTTTCGGTGGAGTTGGCCGGGTTGATGTTGATGATTCCCATGGACGAATCCACGAGCGGCCCGATGCCGGTATTGCCAGCCGAGCGCAGGATGTTCTCCGCGCGGTTGCGGGCATCCTTGGCGGCCTCTGCCAGCATCTCCAACTTGAGTTCGCCGAGGCGTGTGTAGTAATAGTTAGGCGCATTGGAGGTCACGAAGACGCCCTGTTCCAGCAGCGAGGTGATCTCGCGCGAGGCCTTCTCAATCTGCGGCACGTCCGGAGAGCTAACCGATACCACCTGAATGGCGCGGAAGCCGATGGACCTGCGGGTTTCCGTCCGCACCGGCACGGTGGTGCCTGCAAGCACCTTGTCCTCACGCAGCATTTCGAACTCTTCGGTGATGCTGGCGGACTGGGTCTTGATGTCGTCAGGCTTGATGCCCTGGGCTTTCAAAAACGCGACCACTTTGTCGGTTCCACCTTTAAGCGAAACATAGGCGGCGGTGCGGTCGCTTCCCTTGCTTTCGATGGTCGCCGACCACTGGATGAGATCGGAGACGATTCTCTTCTTGGCGGAGCCCGTGATGCGGATGTTGTTCTTGTCCGGTTGCTTTCTAACATCCCGCCAGGTGGTGGCGGCGATGTAGGTGGAGCCAGCTAGGCCCAGCGCGAGGGCCAAGGCGGCAAGTGGCGGTAGGCTGATGCTGCGGATAGGGCGTTGCGAAGAGTTGTCGGTGCTCATGGTCGGGTTGGTGGCGACGGATGGAATTGCTCCCCGTCAGCCAGCAGATGCGGAATTCCTCCGTCAAAAGGATCAGGAATTTTCCGACTCTCTAATTTCTTGATCCAGGGTCGGGACCCATCCCGGCTCTTGGTGGCTTGACGGGCACGCGATCTGGTGGGATCATCTCACCATGAAACTGATTGCCGATCAGAAGCGCCGGGTGGTTTTACCGAAACCGGCCGAGCCCGGCGACGTGTTCGAAGTGATCGAATCGGGTGACCGGCTGGTCTTGGTCAAATTGGTTCGACCGAAGGCTGTCCGCCCACCGGTTGCTCCAATCGCGGCAGATCCCCGATTGCTGAAAGGAATTGACCTCGACGAACCTGCTTTCGCGCCAATCTCAGATGAGAGTCCTGCTTGATACCGGTGTCTGGTTCCGCCGTTACCATCGGCTTCCGCTGAGGCCATCCTTGGTCAAATTCCTCGAACCGGAAGTGACCGAGTTCCATTTGTGTCCCTTGAGCGTGGCGGAAATCGCATTCAAGTGGCAACGCGGACGCTTGCCGGGAATTCCCGATCCTGCGGCGTGGATCGATCACTCGTTGGAGAATTTCATTGTGGAACATCCATCGCCGACGGCTGCCCTACAGGCCGGGCTTTGGGACTGGAACCACGGTGATCTTGTGGATCGGCTGCTGGCTGCGGTTGCTGCGGAATCAGGGTTGGTCCTCATCCACACCGACCGGGTTCTTAAGGGACTCGGGGGTTTTCCCCAGCGCTATTTTCCTAACACAGCGACGGAAGCATAGCCGAAAAGAATTTTCATTGAACTGGATCAACAGTCTCACTTCGGAAACAGCTCGTGCTGAAGTCCGATCCGGTCTGCGGCGGCGGCGATCTGCCTGAGGCGGTATTGGAAGACGGCATCGGTCGGTTTCGCACCTGCGGGCAAGGTCACTTTCAGCCAGCGTGGCGTGGGTTTCTCGAGGGAATCACCGTCGGGCGGTGTGGCGAAGGCTTTGAGCAGCGTGGGGAACGGGATCAGTTTTCCGTCGAGGTAATACTGGCCGCGTTCGTTGGCTGTCAGGGCGGTGATGCTGTCCTCAAAGAGTCCGGCGCGCACCAGTTCGACAGCCGCATCGGTGTCCTTGGATTGGATCACCAACTTCTCCAGTTCTGCATTCGCCTGCCGCAGCCTCTTGATTTCCTCCGCATAGCGTTCCTGATTCACCACTTCGTTGCCAACCTTATCTAGCAGAGTTTGGTTTTCCTGACGGAGTGCTTCGAACTCCGAGGGAAGCCCTGTATCGCTGGTGCTCATTCTGCCAATCTCGCCAAGCATCTTCTGGTTCGATTCAAGCAAGCCGGCCAGACGCTCCTTGTAATCGACGAGCTCCAGTTTCTGCTGAGCCAACTCGGTGTTTTTATGCTCTAACTCATCCTTGGCATCGAGCGCCCGCTTCATGCCGACTGAAGTTCCCGCCGCACCCAGGATCAGCATCAACAGCAGCGCCGCCCCTGCGAATACCGGACCACGATGGCGCCTCGTGAAGCGCAGCATCACATAAGCCATGCTCGGTGAACGTGCCTCGACCGGCTTGTGCTGGAGAAAGCGTTGCAGATCTTCCGCCATCGCTCCTGCGGATTCATAGCGGCGGGCGGGATCTTTTTCGAGAGCCTTGAGCACGATCCAGTCGAGATCACCGCGCAGGGATCGCGGCGAGACAGCGGACGCCTCCGCGAGTTTGGTGCTCGGCTTCGGCGGGATGAGCTCGCGGATCAGGCGTTGCATCTCCGCAAAAGTCGCATTGCGGAGTTGTTGGCCGTCCAGTGGCGTCGTTCCAGTTAGAAGTTCGTAAAGGATCACGCCCAGCGAGTAAATGTCGCTGCGGGTATCCACCGCCAGCGGATGGAGCTCCGCCTGCTCCGGACTCATGTACTGCGGCGTGCCGAGCATGCGGTCGTGTTGGGTGAAGAACGTTTTCTCCGTCAGCTCCATCCCGATCGCCTTGGCGATTCCGAAGTCGATCACCTTGACCATCGGTTTTCCATCGTGCAGCGAGACAAGAATGTTAGACGGCTTCACGTCGCGGTGGATGATGCCTTTCTGATGCGCGTGCTGGATGGCTGCGCAAACATCGGTGAAAATCTCCAAGCGCTCGCGGGTATCGAGATGATTTTCCGCACAGTATTTCGTGATCGGCACCCCCTTGACCAGTTCCATTACGAAGTAAGGTCGCCCACCTTCCGTCGTGCCCGCGTCATGCACCTTCGCGATGTGCGGATGATCCATCAGGGCCAGCGCCTGGCGCTCCGCCTCGAAGCGGGCGATCACTTCTTTCGAATCCATGCCCGGCTTGATCACCTTGAGCGCGACCTGGCGTTTCACCGGTTGGCTTTGCTCTGCTAGAAACACCGTGCCGAAACCGCCCTCGCCGATTTGTTGGAGCAACTTATAACGACCGATCATATCACCTTCTCCTTCCCTGCGTGTTTCGCGCCACAGCGGATCGGCGAAGGGTTCCAAGAAAGTCTCGTCCGCAAAATGAGCCGCGATCAGCGACTCGACCTCTTTGCGCAACGCCAAATCGCCCGTGCATGACTCGTCGAGATAGGCGGCGCGTTCCTGCGGGCCTGGGATTTCCAAGGCTGCATGCAGGATGATTTCCGGAGTGGGTTGATTCGGCACGGCGGGTGGATCTTGGTGGAAGTTCGGGACCGTCATTGACTGACGCCAACCACCCTATGCGGAATACCCCCAAAGAAAGGATCAAAAACTCCGGCCTCGTCACCTCAAACGTCCCGTTTCAGTTCCCGGAACAACCAGGCTCGCGCATAAATCCAGTCCCGCTTCGCAGTGGGCGTCGAGATGCCGAGGGCCTCAGCGGTTTCCTCGATCGTCAATCCCACGAAATAGCGCAACTTGACCACCTCGGCCTTGCGCGGTTCGATTTGAGCAAAGCGATCGAGGATATCGTTGATGGCGAGAATTTCGTCATCTTTTACGGAAGGAACAGCGATCAGATCCTCCACGAAACCGGTCCGCTGCATTTCGCCGCCGTGACGGACCGCTTTACGATGCCGCGCGCGGTCGATCAGGATGCGGCGCATGGCTTCGGCGGCCGCGCAGAAAAAGTGCTTTCTCCCGTCCCACTCTTTTTCCCCGGGCGAGAGCCTCAGGTAAGCTTCGTGCACCAAGGCGGTCGCCTGCAGGGTATGTGCCTCTGCTTCCTGTCTCAAGCGCCAGGCCGCCAGCTTGCGCAACTCCCCATAGACG
>JBGSOI010000058.1:0-11455 GCA_041739215.1 Akkermansiaceae bacterium | reverse complement strand
CGCTCGCCCTTTGCGGAGTGGCCTTGCAGATTCCGGCGGTCGGTCGATTTCCGTGGGTGGCCATCACCCTGGCGGTGACCTTCTCGCTCTATGCCGTGGTGAAAAAGCGCTCGCCGCTGGAATCCCGGCTCGGCCTCACGGCGGAGACCTCGCTGTTGGCGCCCATCGCGCTGGGTTGGCTTTTGTTTCACTCGAACAACCCGGCGGAGGCCTTCGGCGGGAGTTTTGCCAACGCGGTGCTGGTCATCTGTGCCGGCGTGGCCACCACGCTGCCGCTGGTCTGCTTCGGCCATGCCGCGCGCAACATCCGGCTGGGTACGCTGGGCATCCTGCAATTCCTCGGGCCGACGATCCAGTTTTTCATCGGTTGGAAACTCTACGGCGAGCCGATGACCGGGACGCGCTTGCTGTCCTTCGGACTGATCTGGCTGGCTGTTGGAATCTTTGCGGTGGATGCCAGGTCGAGGAAATAGCCGGGCTTCAATTGTTCACTTCAAGACGCAGGAAGCGCTGGTTTCCGGAGATTGGCACGGTGGCCGTGCGGATCTGGTTGGCATCCGGCTCTGACAGAACGACGCCTTCGGCGCTCCAGTCCAGCATGTCATCGCTGGCCTTTACGATATACGTTATGCCCGGGGTTCCCGAGTAGAAGCTGAGGCTCATCTGGTTGGTGCTGAGGACTGGTTGGGGAAGAGGATTGCTCACGTTAGGATCCAGATCCAATGCATAGGCCAGCAGGAGATTGATGCCGTCACCATTGTCGTCCGACTGCAGATCCGCATTGGCGGGCAGATTATGGGAGAGCAACCAGGCGATCACCGGGTTGGCTCCCTCACCCGTGCCGATCGCGGGGTAGTCGTACCAAGTTGGAGTCGTGAAGCCGGTGGAGCTGTTGAGGAAATTGATCGTGAATCCGGGAGCGGCGAGTTCAAAAGCGTTCGGTACCATTGTCGGCGCATTCCCTTCAAACACGGCGAGGACCAGTTTTTCACAGGTGGAGAAGGCCTGGCTCTCAATGTTCGTCACTGACGAGGGGATGGTGACGCTCGCCAATTCGCTGCAATAACGGAATGCTTGGTTGCCGATGGTGGTGAAGCCGGCGGGAATGGTGAAATTACCGCCCAAACCGGCGGGACAAGTGATCAGGGAGGTTTGTGTCTTGTTGGTTAGAAGTCCGTTCAACGTGCTGTAATTCGGATTCGCCGCGGCAACGGTGAATGAAGTGAGCGAGCTGCACTCGGCAAATGCGGCGACGTGGACCGTGGTCACACTGGCGGGGATATCCACGGTTTCCAGTCCGCGGCAGTTGGCGAAAACCTTGTTTTGCAGGCTGGTTACAGTTGGAATTGTCACACTGGTTAGTCCGCTGCAGTACTGGAATGCGAACGAACCCATGGTGGTGATGGTAGAGGGGAGGGTCACGCTGGTCAGCCCGCTGCAATTGGAAAAAGCCCCGCTCCCGATGGAGATCACGCCGGATGGGATGACCAAACTCTTGAGTTTGCTGCAATAGGAGAACGCACCGGTGCCGATACTGGTCACACCGGCCGGGATGGTGACACTCGCCAACAGATCGCAATGGAGAAATACTTCGATCCCGATGCTGGTCAACCCGGTAGGTAGCGAAATGCCCTCAAGCGCGACACAGTATGAAAACGCGTTTCTCCCGATGCTCATAATGCCTGAAGGAATCGAGGCGCTTGTCAACCCGCCACAGTTGAAGAACGCACGGTTTCCGATGCTGGTCACTCCGGAAGAAATGGTCATGCTGGTCAGTTCCGTCCTGCCTTCGAACGCGCTGGCACCGATGGCGGTGACCGGCTTTTCCACAAGCGGGTCCAGGCTGGTGACAATCGTCGCCGGAACCACAACGTCGTTCGGCGCACTCACGGCATAGCCGGTGATGGTGACAGTGGCACCGTTGTCGGTGTAGATGAAGTCTCCGGACTGCTCAGCCGCAGCGGCGGTTGCCAGGCAGCACAGGAATGTCAGGATTTTCCAGCCTGGAGACTGGTGGCTGACGGGCTGTTTCCGAGCCGACTCCCGCAGGGTCGGGAGGAACGGGATTGATGTAAGGTTGGGTGCACTCATTTCGGAATCCATATTATCAAAATTTCTAAAATATAGCACCTTTTGTTAGGTGGATTTTTTAAAAAATCATGAAGATAGCCTCGCTCCGGAATGAGCAGATCCGTGCAAGCAATCCTTGCCGGGCCGGGCCGGGACGTTTACCCAACGTCCATGCAAGATGAAGTTCGCGCGCTATTGATTCTCCAGGACCGGGATCGCCGTTTGTTAGGGTTGGCCAAGGATCTCGAAAAACTGCCCCAGGATGAGGCCCGGGCAAAGTCAAAGCTGGCCAGCGATGAAGCGGCGGTCAGCAAAGCCCATCAGGCGCTGCTCGAGTGCGAGTTGCGGGTGAAAAAAATCGAACTCGATGCGGAGACCCGGCGGACAACGATCAAGCGCTTGAAATTGCAACAATTCGAGACCCGCAAAAACGAGGAGTTCGTGGCACTTGGCCATGAGATCACTCGCTACGCGAAAGACCTGGATGATTTCGAGACCAAGGAATTGGAAGCGATGGAGGAAGTGGACGGATTCCGCAACGCGCATAAAGCTGCGGAGGCTGCCCGGGCCAACACCCGCAAGCTGGTGGAGGAGGATCTCGCGTCGATTTCCCAACGCCACGCGCGGATGGCAGCCGATCGGCTGGAGGTCATTGCCGAACGGGAAAAGCTTCTCGCGAATGTTCCAGAAAGCATCATCCCGCTATACAACCGCCTGATGAAGACCAAGGACGGTCTGGCAGTCGCACCCATGCGCGATGGCAAATGCGAAGGCTGTCACATGAAGCTCATTGCCTCCACGGTGATGAAGGTCCAGACCGGCAGGGAAATCGCCCAGTGCGAGGACTGCGGCCGGATCCTCTACGTCGAGGAGTGAGTTTGGCCGTTAGTTGAACTCCTTCCGGCGTTCTTCCAGCAGGATCAGCCAGTTCATCATCGAGATCGGCGGCAATTCCGCCGGATGGCGGATCTGGCTGAGATTGACGGTGATCTTGTCGGCCGCGATCGCATTGCCGCTCAGGTTTTTGGAATCCAAAGGCCTGACCATGGGAGCTTCCGCGTCCCCGCTGTTTACTTTATCAACCTTGGCCAGCGAACCGATCTGTCCGCCGAGAGTCACGGCAAATGCATCGACATCGACTCCATATCTCTTCTCCGGAGTGAACAACGAGCACGGCGGCATGTAACGGCCGGTGGGGTTGGACGCGGTGATGGCCGGCGTGTATCCGGCCGGCGGAGTGGTGGGAACGGTATTGAAGTCATCGCCGATATAGAGCCGCAAGTTGGTGACCAGCGAGAAGCCTTTGGTAAATGGAGTTAGATTGGCGCATTCCCTGAGAATGACCCCGTAGTCATTGACGGTGCAGGGGATCGACGGTTTGCTTGCGATGTTGTTGATCCCGGTTACGGAATAATCGACGTTGACCGCGAGCGAATTGTTGATCGCCGGACCCGCGGCTCCGATCCGGGTGAGGAACGAAGGAATTCTTTCCGGATAGACGGTGAGACACAATTGTCCCGAGGGCAACGGGTTGATTTGATAGGGGGATCTCGGTCTCCAGTAACCTTTTTTGACAGTTCCAACCAAAGGGTCGCCGAAGGTGCCGTTGTTGAAATCAATCGTTCCGCTGAGCCCCTGCCTGAAAGTATAGCCACCGACCTCCCCATAGGCCACGTCCACGGGACCTGAGGAAAGCGAGGACAGATTGAAAGCATCGTTTTCGTCGCAGATCGCCACATACCCGGCTGGCAAACTGGTCATCACCGCCGAGGTGAGTGGCATGTTCATGGATGCCCGGTTGCCATTGGCTAACAGATACTGGAAACGCAGCATCGTGGGCGTCGGATTGGTGGAACTGACCACACCGGTGATGTCCATCCGCATGGCGCACTGCTGCGCGCCGATGGAATAGTTGTTCCAGGTGGTGGTGGACAGGGTGTTGGCGGCAACATGGTTGAGGGCGCCGGACGATTCGACCGGATCATTCTCAAGCGGATCGAAGCGATCAAAGAAGCTGGCTCCACGGCTGATCGGGATGAACGCCGCCCGGCCGCTTTCTGACGCCAGCGAGACCGGATAGAAAGCTCCGGTTGTGACCTGATAGGCTTCCCGGACTCCGGCAGCGAACGGGTTGGCGGCGAGCGTCTGTCCATCGACGGACGCGCCAGCGTCGAAGGTCATGCTACGGCGGCTGGCAAACGCGGTGATCGGGGTATTTCCCTTCACCTCGGCTTTGCTGGTGAAGACGCCGCCATCGATGTTCACGTTCTGCCAGGCGTTGCCCGAGGCGAACTGGCCGAGTGACATGAACGATGCTGCCGAGATGGAAAGCTGCGACGGAATTTCATAAATCGAGAGCACGAAGTTCCGTGGTGAGCGGGCGAGCAACGTCTTGTGGTCATCATGGTCCGCCACATCCATGGTGAAGGCCCACCAGTTCCGCTTGGCAACGAAAGGGTCGCCGGGCTTTGTGTAGCCGAAGTTGATTTGAGGGTACTCGAGGATATTGAAATCAGGATAAGTGGCAACCGGCAGACCATAGCCATTGGTTCCGTCGCCGTTGAGGGTTGCTGAGTTCAAATCCGCTTGAGCGAGAGTCCCATACTTTTTGAATTTTGAAATGATTGGATAGTATTGGTCCCGGTCGGACGTGACAGAATCGGTGCAGGTCATCAGTGGCGGATATCCCGCTCCGATGTTCAAATTGATTCCCTCGGCAATCACCCCGATCACATGGGGTGGGATGGGCTTGAAGATATTTTTAACTGTTCCCAGGTCCGAATCCCCCGCGTTTCCTTTGTTGGCTCCGGAGAGATTAAGCGATGACACCAGGGACGAGGAGATCGACGTCCGCGCGTTCGCAAGGACCAGCGACTCGGTGAAAATGTTCTCCCAGTTCAGCGCGGGGCGTTTCGCCGTGGTGTCCGAGCCGCCCTGCATGGCGCGGATCGCGCGGTTGGGAGTGATGGCGACGATCGAGCGCAGGATGGCTTCTTCTTTCTCGCTGTAGTCCACCCGGAGCTGGACCTGCGATTGCACGGCCTGGGAAGCGATGGCGCGCCGATAGGCATAGATCATCAGGGACGAGAGAATCGCCCCCGTGGATAGAACCAGGAGGAATGATACATAGCCGGCCTGGTGGCGTTTGGCAGGGGTGGTTTTCATTGCTGCATGGTTCCGGAGTAGGTGATTTCTTCTTGATAGGGCCCGGTGATGACCATTCTGAGCACGCCCTGCTCCATCTTGAAAACGACATTGCTCGGGGATTTGGACACGGCCCACGCTGGCGTGCCCAGCACTCCCGAAACCGGGACGACGTAATAGTAGAGAGCGTTGTTTTCGAACGCCAGGATGGTTGCCCGCATCGAGCCGTTAGGCTGGCGGAAATTCAACACCACCACGGGCGAGTCGGTCAGCCGGGGATTGGCTCCCGAGAGCGCATCGGCCACGGAATCGTGGAGGCGGAAGCGATCCGCCTTTCCGACGAGGCGGCTCACATACATGCTGATCATCGGCGCTTCTTCCGCTAGGAACCCCTGCGCCTTGAAAATTTTCAGGAATGCGAGCTGCTGGTTGAACAAGGCAAGCACCATGGTTCCCGTCGCCAGGCCCATCATGATGGCGATGGTCAGCTCGATCAGGGTGAATCCCCGGCGGCGGGCGCGCTTGAGGGCGGGTTTCATTGGGAGCGCAGGACGGTTCGGGATTTCGAATAGGTGCGATTGCCGATCTGATAGGTCAGCACGCTTTGGACCATCCAGATTTTCATCGCCGCAGGATTGTTTTCGAGGGTGCCCCAGCCGCCGTCGATCGGGTAGTTGGCCGCATCGGGCAGGCGGGTCCGCGACACGGTGCCGTTGATCGGGGTTCCACCGGGCAAGCGGCCGATCACCACGGTGCTCGTGGTTTTGTTGATCGTGGTTGTCACAACGCCGGAAACATTCGTAAGCGTCGAGGCGGGCCACGGTGAGTCCGCCGCCAGCAGGGCTTCGAAGGGAATCCGCTCGGCGGCGGCCCGTTCGTAGGTCATGTAGGCATCCGTCACGGCCTGCTGCAGAATCCACTGCCGCGGATGCAGGATGTTGAGCGATAACTTGAGCAGGATGAGGCCGAGGACCGTGAGGATTGAGAGCCCGATCATCGCCTCAACCATGACAAATCCGCGGTGCCGTGATCGAACCTTGCGAAGCGGGCGGAAAGACCTGAAACTCCGCGCATGTGCGGGCACGTTGGCAGATGGGCATATGGCGCCACCATTCTCTTGCTGGTGGCCGGGCAGTGCTTTGCCCAAGCCGTCCTTGAACCGCCGTTCGGCTTGCGCTGGGGCGATTCTCCGGAAAAGTTGATTACTTGGGCATCCCGACATTCCTTGGACGTAACGATTTCCCTGCCTGGAGATCAACCCGCAATGCGGATCATGAGGATCGAACCCAAGAAGGGCTTCCTGCCGGAAACCCAGGCAGGCGCGGTGGAGGGTCGTTTTCTCGCCGGCAAGCTGTTCGAGCTGACCGTCCATTACTTCGACCGCGAGGCCTCCGCCAATGTGATGGAATCCCGGTTCGAGGCGCTGCGCAAACAAGTCGCTCTTGAACATGGCGCCCTCCTCACCAACCAGCAGCGCAGGTCGGTGGAGGACAATTTCGTAACTCGGACACAGTCTTTTCATCGGGAGCCGGTGAAGGGCTTGTTCCTCCTGCTGGCTTTCACCGAGGTGGAGGATTTGTTGCGGAAATCCAAGGATGCGAGGTTCTCGCTGATCTATCGGAACGATAATTTCAGGAATGAATTGGCGCGGGAACTGAAGGCTCCCTGACTCACTCGATGGTGGTGAAAGAGCCGTTCACTTCGATCGTACGATCCAGATCGAAGCTGACGTGGGCAAGGCGATCGGTGCCGAACGGGGTGACCGTCAGGATTTCCATGGTCCAGCGGCCGTCGCCATCGAAGGCGTTGTCGTAGTTCGACAAGGTAAGCACGCGGTTCTGGGGCAAGGAATCGCTGATGATTTGGTTGGAACCGGGAACCACCTTGCCGACCGTCCCCAGCACCGGATTGCCTTTGTAAACCTGGGCGTAGGTTCTGGAATCCGGGTAAAGGTCGTTCAACGTCAGGGTGACGGTGGGCATGGCGAAGCGGATCAACTGATTAGCGGCGAGCCCGGAAATCGTCGCGTCGGCCACCGGCCAGACCTGGATGAACTGGGAGGCAACCTGCGACTCGGGTGCTTGGTAATCTTCGAGCGAGAAGACGGAGAAGCGTTCCTCCCCGCGGACCTTTGCACGGTCCGCTCCGGGGATGCTATTCAACGCGTAGCTCAACGTTTGAAGGCCGTTCACGCTGATGGAAGCCTGCGACAGCAAGGTGGCTTGGGTGCGGTTGATATTCACCCCCGTGCCGCCGGTGCCGTAGGATTGGACGTGACGGAACAGTTTCACACTCTTCGATGGCTCGGGATCAGTCGCTCCACTGAGCAGCCCGCTGGTGGTGATATACACTTGGAAAGACTTGTCAGCGCGGGTCCGGCGGATCATCGCGGGGAGGTTCTTCGGCACGGGACCGGTGTGGGTGAGATCCTTGCCATACGGATCTCCCGAATCGATCACCACGTCGGCGAGCGGGACGTAGGTTCCTACATAGCTGGTATCGAGCAGGTATTCCGTCATGGCCGGGGATTTCACCGTCCACAGGTCGAAACGGGCACCTCCCGGATTGATGGCGAGTGCGGACAACTGGGTGCCCGAGGACATCACGGTATCCGAGGCATCCCAAGTCACATCGGCGGGCATCTGGGTCTGGCGGATGTAGTTGACGTAAGTGACTTCCTCGGCGGCTCCGGCAATGGAAATCAACGCTGCAATGGCAGGAATCAGGCGTGGTAGGAAAGGTTTCATGGCTGTTTGACTTTGGGGGTGGTGGTGGTGGTGGCGGGTGCCTCCGGAGTTTTGAGCGGCAGCACGGAGATCGGACCACCGCGATAGGTGGCAACGACCAGATTGCCGGATTTCGCCATTTGTCGTTGAGTCTCCTCGGCTAGCGGATCGTTTCCTTCGGCTTGAGTACGACTGACTTCGACAGTGGTAATCCACCCGCGGTTGAGGGCGTAGAAGTCGCTCCATCCTTGCAGCTTTGCTCCGGGTTGAAGACGAATGCGGTCGGCGATATTCTTGGGAATTTGCAGAATCGCCCGCTTTGGCACGAGCGTGGCGTATCCTCCGAAACACACGATATCCGACTGCTCGAGGATGCTCTTCGGCCGGTTGGTCACGGATGAATCCGCACCTGTTGTGGGCTTGAGAGTTTTCATCGGATCCTCTTGCGCGACCTTCCGCAGGTTCTGGCTGAGCTGTTGATGGGTCGCGGCATCCTGCATCGCCGGCGGTGCCGCTTGAGACTGGGATCCCAGTGCCGCAATGACGGCAAGGCACAATCCTTGTAGAAGTGAGGTTTTCATGGGATCAAGGTTTGCGGAAAGTGACGAGGAACGCGAGATCCTGGAGGTCATACCCGATGTTGGATTGGTCCGTGTGGGTCAATTCCATGAAGACGATCACGTCCATGGGGCCGATCCTGACTCGGTTCGAGGAATCCAAATACGGCTTCAGGAAGCTTTCCAGCGAGGGTGCGTCGTAATCCGGAATGTTGGTGGGGCAGAGGTCACCACTGACCAGTGTGCGGACGTTGGTGTTGTTGTTGGATGTGCTGTACCAAGTGGCCCAGTTGCTGGAAGAGCTGCTGTTGTTGGCGTTGTATTGTCCGCCGAAATGCATTCTGACATTCTTGGCGACGCTGAGGTTTGCCTTGATGATGGCTTGCTGCTGGACCTCTGAGTCGGTGTTCCGGCCATCCCAGATCGTGGTGTAGCTTGAGGAGCCCGGCGAGGTTCCAAAGGCGATCCGGCCGCGGGTGAAGTAGTATTTGATCGAGCCATTCGAGTTCTGCGAGGTGACTCCAGCGCCCAGGACCCGGATATCGCAGACCAGATTTTCCTTGGGAATAATCGTATTGGGCCCGGTGACGGTCACGAAATTCTTCACGATCGACGGGTAGTTGATGCTCCAGGTCAGGGTCGGCTTGGTGCCGGTTTGAACGACTGAAGGGAACGCTGTCAACGAACCGACGGGGATCGACGGGATCGTTTGGGAGTAGGCACGTGATGGCACGAAGGTGCCCACGGAGATGACGGCTGCCGATACGGCAGCCAATTGGCTGGTTTTCATGGCTGGTTGTAAGGGTGAGATTTCAGGCAAGTCCTTCCATCCGGAACCTCAAAAGCGGGACATCTTTTGAGAGGTGGGCGGCCCGGTTCGGGCAAGGGCAGGGGTCAGCGAGAGTTTCTCGATGGACCCTGCCGATTCGGGACAGAATCCCGATCCGGGCCGCCTGAGGGACTGTCAATCTGGCAGCACCTCAGAAGGGATTGTTGTTTGATTCAAGTGACGGATGGGTCGTTTGGATCGGGTTGGTGGTTTAGCAGCAGTTGTCTTGGGGTGAATTGTCAGCGCCGGGGCAAGGCCGGCTCGCGGGACCAGTTTTTCCAGGGGCCTCCCGGCACCTCCTGGTCGCTCGCGAATCGCCATTCGACTTTTGCGCCGCTGCGGAGGTTCAGGAAATCCCGGACGGCGGGACTCAGATCGATGCCGGCCGCCTGGTTGCGGTTGGCGCGCGGGGATTCCTTGCCGAAAACGTATTGCCAGTGGTCCACCTCGAACGGACCCACATCCTCCCATTGGGCGAAGCAAACCTTGCCTCCGTAATGAATCGCTACCCAGCGGCCTTTGCACACGGAAATCCCATCGCCTCGATAGCTTTCCCAGAACCAGGGAATCACTTCGGAGGCTTCGGGCCGATGGACGCCACCTTTGGCTACATCGTTATATGGCAGGGCGATGTAAAACGGATTGAGCGCCGGAACGAATCCTGCAGGCAGATAGCCGTCGCGGTGATCCGGTTGGTCGTACCCGCCGAAATTCGCCTGCCAGTTCTGATCCCATGCGCTCTTGGTGTTGGGAGTCGGATTGTTCTGAGTAGGTAATTCACCCACCCAGAAAACCGTAGAAACGACATTGCGCTTCCACTCGGCCTGGCTGCGGAAACCGTCTTGAGGGCGCTCGGCGACCACCCGCGCCGCTTGGGGGACACCGAATGGATCGCTCAGCGATGGCAAAGCTTCGCGCCGATCCTCCAGAACACTCTCATGAATACTCGCCAGACGATCTGTCAACCGGGCTCCGACGGCGGATCCCATCAGGGCCGCGCTGGCGATTCCGGTTGTGATCCACAAGTTTTTCATGTCTTTGGAAAGATGTGTTGAAGCTCTCGATGGCTTGAACTTGCCAGCACTATAAAATTTTAATGAATCTTAACAAGAAAATTCTTTGAGGATTTTTGAACAAAATAGAATTTTAGTGGTCATGTTTGATTTCCTTTGAGTTACAAGGGTTTTCGGCTGTGAATTGCTGATCTTCTGATGGTGAAATCTGAATTCTCGCCGCGCCCTTCTGGGAATTCTAACTCGTTTTGCGGCTTTATTAGTTCATCGGGCCGCCACCACCCAGCTAATTTTTGCAAATATTGAACAAATCCGAAGCATTAATTTCGACGCGATCGCGGGGGTCGAGTTACGCGATTGCGTCAACCTTTGCTGATCCCGAAACGCCGGTCGAGTTCCCGCATGCCGAATTCCGTGAGCGTCGGGCGGCCATCCGCCGCGCAATAGGGCAGCTCGCAGGCGAACAACTCCTCAAGCAGCGGGCAGGTCTCGGCTAGCTTGGGAATCACCAGCGTTGAGGCCCGTTTGGCCAGCACCCGCGCCAACCGGTCGATGGCAAACCGCGCTCCCGGAGCCGGGTCGTGGAGCAGCTCATCCATCAGCGCGCCGAGAAACGCCCGCGGATCCTCCACTGGCAAACAGGCTGGATAGCTGGTCACTTGGAGCGTATTTCCCCCGAACGCCGCCACCTCGATGCCCGCTTCTCCCAGCGCCATCCGCTCGCGCAGCACCAGATCCAGATCGCGGGGATCGAGCTCCAGCAGGACCGGGACCAGCAGTCCCTGTGTTTCCAAAACGCCGTGCCCGTGATTCAGCAGTTGCTCATAAAAAATCCGCTCCTTGGCGGCCTTGGGATCGAACAGCACCAACCCGTCCCCGCTTTCCAGCACCACGAACCTCTGATGCAACATCCCCAGCACCCGGAAATCCGGAGCTCCGCCCGACGCGACAGGCACCTCCCCAGCCACCGGATCCGCCGTCACCGCCGCACTTTTCTCCCAATCCGCGAGCATCGGCTGCGGGGCTTGGAAACTCGCCAGCACCGGCGCGATATCAACCGCGTCGCTTGAAAGCATCGCCATCGTCGGCCGCTCGACCCGCACCGGCGCGGTCGGC
>JBGSOI010000008.1:0-11622 GCA_041739215.1 Akkermansiaceae bacterium | reverse complement strand
GATGAAACTGCGGTCGCGCTTGCCCCATTTCGGGTTTTCCTCGAAGGCGGTTGCGAGTTCGTGATCGAGGACCTTGTGCTCGCGGAAGACGGACTTGGCGATATTGGAAGCGGCCTCGGCGAGGATGCGGTGCATTTTCATGGAGGCGGAAGCTGTCCTAAAGCGGACCGCGTGGCAAACTTGGTTTGTGGAAAAGAGGGGAAGGCACCACGAATCTCACGAATCAAACGAATCTTTTCAGAAATGCAGTGTCAGGCTTCACCTTCTGAATCTTGAGATTCGTTTGATTCGTGAGATTCGTGGTGCCTTTCTGATTTTCGCGCGGTGGTGTCGGCCATGTCTTCCTTGACGTGAAATCATTCGACATTTTCCCGCCGCTGCTTCGTATTCCCGCCGTGCCGACTGTCCAACTCAAGTATCAAACGTTCCACCCCTCGATCTGGCCGAAGATGATCGGCGAGGTTTCCCGCGACGCGACGCCGGGGGCATTTGTCCTCGTGTTAGGGAAAGAAGGCACACCATTCGGCTGGGGCTTGTGGAATCCGAAGTCGCGGATGCCGCTGCGGGTCGTGAGCCATTCGCTGGAGGAATTGGAGGATGAGTCTTTCTTTAAAAATGCGATCCGCCGGGCGGCCAAACTGCGACGCGAGGTTCTAAAGTTGGACGCCCGAACCGACAGCTACCGGGCGATCCACGGCGACGCGGATTTCATGCCGGGCATCGTAGCGGACAAATTCGCGGACGTGTTGTCGGTGGAAATCACCAATCTAGCAGCCTGGCAGCGCTTGCCAAAATGGCTGCCACTGCTGCACGAATGTTTCGACACGAAGCGC
The DNA here is from genome assembly GCA_041739215.1 of Akkermansiaceae bacterium. Taxonomy (GTDB): domain Bacteria; phylum Verrucomicrobiota; class Verrucomicrobiia; order Verrucomicrobiales; family Akkermansiaceae; genus Luteolibacter. Next base: position 10,789 of record JBGSOI010000008.1, on the reverse strand, counting down.
GTGGTCGTGGGCGTGGATGAAGATTTGGCGCGGATCGAAAACATTCCCCGCCGTGGCGGCGTCGAGTCCGACAACGTCAGGTCGGTGAAAATCCGCGAGCACGGCGTGCGCTACGAGGTGGATTTTTCGGAAGGCCACAAGACCGGATTTTTCTGCGACCAGCGCGACAGCCGGAAGAAATTCGGCGCGCTGGCAGACGGCCGGACCGTGTTGGATCTCTGTTGTTATACCGGCGGCTTCGGCATTTCCGCAGCCCTGGCAGGAGCCGAGGACGTCACCGGCGTGGACCTCGACGAAACGGCTATCGCGATGGCCAAGCGCAATGCGAACCTCAACAACGCGCGGGTGAAATTCACCCACGCCGACGCCTTCACCTGGGCCCGGACGATGATCGAAAACGGCCGTACCTGGGACCTCGTCATCGCCGATCCGCCGAAGTTCATCCACGGTCGCGAGGACGACATCGGCACCGCGAAATACGCGGATTTGAACAAGCTCGCGCTGCAACTCGTCGCGCCGGAAGGTCTGTTTGTGACGTGCTCGTGCTCGGGCATGTTAGGCGCGGGTGAGTTCGAGCAGATCGTGATCACTTCGGCACATCGCCGGAACAAGCGCCTGCAAACCTTCGACCGCACGGGCGCGGGACCGGATCATCCGACGCTGTCTAACTACCCGGAATCACGCTACCTCAAGGTGCTTTGGTCGCGGGTGATTTGAGGCACGCTCAATCCTCGATTTTGATCGTCGCCGGGTCCCAGGTGATGACCGGATACTCCATGTTGAGCTTCTTGAGCGTGTCCAACATGATCCGGGCGACGCAGAGGTTGCGGTACCACTTGCGGTCGGCGGGCACCACATACCACGGCGCGAACTCGGTGGAGGTCTTGCTCATCACATCCTCATAGGCGGCCATGAAATCATCCCACCGCGCGCGGTCCACCAGATCGTCCGGGTTGACTTTCCAATGTTTCACCGGATCGGCCAGCCGGGCTTCCAAGCGCTTCTTCTGCTCGCCCTTGGAAATGTGTAGGAAGATCTTCACGATCGTCGTCCCCTCCTCTGCTAACATACGCTCGAATTCGATGACGTGGCGCTGGCGGCGTTTCCAAACTTCGTCCGGGAAAATTTTCTTCACTCGCACCGCGATGATGTCCTCGTAGTGGCTCCGGTTGAAAATCACCAGTTGCCCGCGGTGCGGAACTTTGGAGTGCACCCGCCACAGGAAATCGTATGACAGCTCTTCCTCGTTCGGCTTCTTGAACGAGCGGACGTGGATTCCCTGCGGATCGATTCGCGAGAAGACGTGCTTGATGCAGCCGTCCTTGCCACCAGTGTCCATCGCCTGCATCACCACCAGGACGCGGTGCTTGTTCTGCGCGTAAAGGCGCTTTTGCAGTTCCTGGAGCTGGCCCTGCAGTTCGTCGAACTGCCGCTCGTTCTCCTCTTTGCCCGAGCCTTTGAAGAGGGACTTTTCGTGGCCGTCGATTTTCTTCAAGTCCACCGCGGCACCGGGCTTCACCAAATAACGTTCCAACGCTCCACTGACTGGCATGACCGCCTTTATCGCGAGCCGACTCCCGCGTGACAAGCCCCGACTCACCGAAGATGCGCCTTGTCACATATTGGGGATTGAACCACCGGCGATTGCGCGTTGTCTTTGTCCGATGCCGAACGCCCGCAAGTCCGCGAAAATTGCCTTGGTCGCAGAAAATCTCTTCACCGCCCTCCACATTGGCGCGAGTTCGGTTTCCATGATGGTCGCGGAGCGGGCGGATGACGGGTCGATCAGCCCGATCGATTTTCTCGAACAGCCGGCTCCGGTCGCCCGCGATATTTTCCGCAATGGGGTGATCAGCGCGTCCACGACCGAGCGGGTGGTCTCGATCATCAAGGGTTATCAGAAATCGCTGGCGGAACTCGGGCTCGACCCCCACGGAGTCACCCGCGCGGTGGCCACCAACATCCTCAGCGAAGCTACCAATCACGAGACCTTCATGAACCGCATCCGGATCGCCTGCGGGTTGCGGGTCGGCACCATCGATGACGGGGAAATGACCCGGCTGATCTATCTGAAAACCCGCCGCCGCCTGCTCATGCTGCCCACCATGCGCAAGCACACGACGCTGGTCCTGCACGTCGGCCCTGGCAACACGCGCGCCTTGTTATTCCAGAACGGCCTGATCACCCGCTACACCAGCTACCGCATGGGCACCCACCGCACGCGCGAGGCGGTGGACGGCTCGCACGCGGAAGGCTCCGCGATGTTGCGGGTCATCCGCGAACACGCTTACGGGAACCTCGCGCAGATCCGATTCGACTACTCGGATGTCATCTTGGACGGACTGGTGATCATCGGTTACGAAATCCAGTCGGTCGCCACCTCGCTCGCCACGTCCAGCCAATCGTGCTCGACCAAATCCTTGCGCCAGTTCACCGCCGATGCGGCCAACATGAGCGACGTGGAACTGGTGAAGCGCTTCCAACTCGACTATCAGACCGCCGAGGCGCTCATTCCCGCGTTGGAAATCAATCTCGCCGTCGCGGAAACGTTCAAACTGGCGGAAGTCCACATCCCTATCAGCGAATACGAGCAAGGCCTGCTACACGACCTGCTGGTCTCACAGGAACTCACCGGGGCCTTCGCCGAGGAGGTAATCCGCTCCGCGCAAATCCTTGCGAAACGCTATCAGTCCGACCCCAGCCACGGTGAACACGTGGGCAACCTCTGCGCCAGGTTCTTCGACGCGCTAACCGACCTCCACCAGCTCACGCAGCACGACGCGCTGCTGCTGCGGGTGGCCGCGATTCTCCACGAGGTCGGCACCTATGTCAGTCCGCGCGCCCACCACAAGCATTCGGAGTATCTGATTTTGAACTCCGAAGTCTTCGGGCTCGACCGGCTGGATGTCACCATCGTCGCGCTCGTCGCCCGCTACCACCGCCACTCCGGCCCGCGGCTCGATCACCCGGCCTACGCCGCGCTCACCACCGACGACCGGATCCGCGTGTGCAAACTTGCGGCCCTGCTGCGCGTCGCCGACGCCCTCGAGCGGACCCACGCACAACGTGTGGAACATCTCGAAATCCGCCGCGAGACCGGCAAGCTGCGGATCCGCCTGCCCGGACTGGCCGATGCCGCCGTCGAGCGCCTCGCGATGGCCTCCAAGGCCGACCTCTTCGAGCAAGTCTTCGGCCTCGGCATCGTCATTGATGAAGACAACTGACCATCTCACTTTTCAAATCTCAGATCTCAAATTCTCCAATGTCCATCCCCTATCTCAACCGCGAGCTGTCCTGGATCGAGTTCAACCAGCGCGTGCTCAACGAAGCGCAGCGCGAGGACCTGCCGCTGTTAGAACGGGTGAAATTCCTGGCGATCACCGCATCCAACCTCGACGAGTTTTTCCAGGTCCGCATCGGCGGGCTGATGCTGCTGCGCCGCAGCGGGCGCAAGACACCGGATGCCTCGGGCTACTCCCCCGCGCGCAACCTGATCGCCCTGCGCCAGCGCATCCTCAAGATGTACGCAGACCAATACAGCCTGCTGACCGGCACGCTCGTCCCCGCGCTGGAAAAATCCGGGATCCAACCGCTGCAACCGCGCGAGCTTTCCGTCGTGCAGGCCTCGCAGGTCTCCGCCGCGTTCGAAGACCTGATTTTCCCACTGCTCACTCCGCTCGCCGTCGATTCCGAAGGCGCGCCGCCCATCGTTCCGGCGCTGCAAATCACGGTCGCCTGCCGCCTGTTGGATCTTGGAACGCAGGTCACCCGTTACGCGCTCATTCCCATTCCGGAATCCCTCGGACGCCGCGTGCATGTCGCCGCCGAGGGCGACGGCCACGCCTTCGTGCTCATTGAGGATGTCATCGCCAATTTTGCCGGGCAGCTATTCCCCGGGGAAATCGTCACCGCAACCACCGCGTTCCGGGTCACCCGCAACGGCGACATCGCGGTACAGGAGGAAGATGCCATCGACCTAGCCGGTGAAATGGAGGACGTGCTGAGCGCCCGTCGCTTCGCTGATACCGTTAGATTGGAGTTGCGCTCGGACGCTCCGCGCGATCTCGTCCGCGTGATCAAGCTGGTCACCGCCACCACGCCGCAGGAGGTCTATCGGGTCGATGGCCCGCCCGGGCTGGCATCGTTCATGGAGCTCGCGTTTCTATCAGGTTTCGACCACCTCCGCGATCCGGATTGGCCGGCACAGCACTCCCCTTCCATTGCGCCGGGCGCTTCGATGTTCGAGACCATCGCCTCCCACGACGTGCTGCTTTACCACCCGTATGAATCGTTCGAACCCGTGCTCCGCCTGATCGAGGAGGCCGCCGAGGATCCGGATGTCATCGCCATCAAGCAGGTCCTCTATCGGACTGCCAGAAAATCCCGGATCATCGACGCCCTGATCAAAGCCGCGGAAAACGGCAAGCACGTCACCGCGCTGGTCGAGCTCAAGGCCCGCTTCGACGAAGCCCGCAACCTGGACCGGGCCGACGAACTCCAGCGCGCCGGCGCCCAGATCGTCTATGGCGTCAAGGGCCTAAAAACCCATGCTAAAATCTGCCTGATCGTCAGGCGCGAGTCCGGCCACCTGCGCCGCTACGTCCATCTCGGCACCGGCAACTACAACGAGACCACGTCCAAGCTCTACACCGATCTCTCGTATCTAACGTGCAAGCCGGAATACGGCAACGATGCCTCGCTGTTCTTCAACGCCGTGACCGGACGTTCGAAACTCCTGCGCTTCCAACGCCTCGTCCCGGCCCCCACCGCAATGAAACCGACTTTGTTAGACCTCATCGCCGGCGAAGCGGAACGCGCCAAACAAGGCCTCCCCGCCCGCATCATCGCCAAGGTCAACTCGCTGCAGGATCCGGAAATCATCAACGCCCTCTACAAAGCCTCCCAGGCCGGCGTCGAGATCCGCCTCAACATCCGCGGCATCTGTTGCCTCAAACCCGGCGACCCGAAACACTCGAAAAACATCGAGGTCATCTCCGTAATCGACCGCTTTCTCGAGCACGCCCGCCTGTTTTATTTCCACCAAGGCGGCAGCGCCGGGGTGTACATCGCCTCCGCGGACTGGATGACGCGCAATCTGGAAAAACGCATCGAGCTGATGATCCCGATCGAAGAACCCCCGCTCAAGCGCCGGCTGGTTAGAATCCTGGAGGCCTTCTTCCAGGACAACACCCAGGCCTCCCGTCTCATGCCCGACGGCAGCTCCCAACGCCTCGTCCGCGCCAAGGGCCAGAAGGCCTTCCGCGTGCAGGATCATTTCTATCAACAAGCGCGCAAGGCCGCCAAAGCCCGCGAGCATGAGCGCGCGATGACCTTCGAGCCACACGTTCCGGCGGAGTGATGAGGTTGATGGTTGATGGAAAGAAGAGATTCCTTCCGCTTGCTCTTGCTCTTTCCATCAACAATCAACCATCCACTATCAACTTCCCATGCACCTCCTCTTCGACCTCGACGGCACGCTCGTCGATTCACGTCCCGGAATCATCGCTTGCATCCAGCACTCCATGCGGGAAAACGGCCTCCCGGTCCCGGCAGACGAAAACCTCCTCTGGTGCATCGGGCCGCCGCTTCTCGAAAGCCTCAAGACCCTCGTCGGGCCGGACTCCCCCGAACTTTTCCGGCCCGTCGTCGAAAAATACCGGGAGCGTTACAGTGCGGTCGGGATGTTTGAAAGCGAGATCTATCCGGGAATCGAGGACACGTTGATCGAACTAGCGGATCTGGGATACACGCTCCACGTCGCCACTTCCAAAGTGGAGATTTACGCGAAACCGATCATCGGACACTTCGGCTTGGACAACTATTTCGTCAGCGTGAACGGCAGCGAGCTCGACGGCATCCGCGCTAACAAGGCCGAGCTCATCGCCCACATCCTCGAGCGTGAGGGAATTTCTCCAACGGACGTCATCATGATCGGCGACCGCGAACACGACGTGATCGGCGCGAAGGCCAACGGCATCCCGGCCATCGGCGTTCTCTGGGGCTACGGCACCGGCGCTGAACTGATGGAATCCGGCGCGACCCTCTGTGCCCGCGTCCCGCACCTGTTGCCGGAGCTGACAGAAAGCTTGTAACGAAAAGGACGCCGCGCGGTGTGCGACGTCGCCGTGAAAATAATCAGCGGCGGCATTCGTGCTTGTATCGACTGTCTGCTGTGGCCTTGGCAGTGGCTTCGCGCGATTCATTCACATCGGCGCTCACAGAGCGCCGCGACATCGCACTCGGGTCACTCATTCCACGCTCTCGAAGACCCCGCCGCCTAACAACCGTCCGCCGTCATACAAAGCGCAGATCTGCCCCGCCGCGATCGCCCGCTGCGGCCGCTGGAATTTCAGCCGGATCTTCCCCTCGTCCAGCGGTTCCAGCACCGCCGGTTCCGCCTTCGCGCGGTAGCGGGGCTGCGCCTCTATCAGCCGTTTGGTGTCGAACGGCTCATTGAGCGCGGACAGAGTGCCCACCGTGCAGACTTGCGTGTAAAGTCCCAGGGAATCCGGATTGTCCCATCCGACAATCAGGCGGTTCTTCACCGGGTCCTTCCCCACCACCACGTAGGCCATGCCATCCCGTGGCGAGGCCACGCCATGGCCCTTTCGCTGGCCCAGTGTGTAAAGGTGCAGCCCGCGATGCTCGCCTAACACCTTGCCGGTGGGATCGACGATCTCGCCCGGCATGTCCGCGACATAGTGCCGCAGGAAATCGCTCATTTTCACCTGTCCGAGGAAACAAATCCCCTGGCTGTCCTTCTTTTCCGCGACGGGCAGATGGAACCGCCGCGCCACATCGCGGACCTCCGGCTTGAGCATTTCGCCGGTCGGAAAAAGCGCGTGAAACGCCTGGTGCTGGGTCATCAGTGATAGAAAATAACTCTGGTCCTTGTTAGGATCCGCCCCGCGCAGGATCGCCGCCGTTCCGTCTGATAGAGTCCGCCGCCGCGCGTAATGCCCGGTCCCCACGTGCCCGAATCCCTGCGCCAGCGCGTAGTCCAGGAACACCCCGAACTTCATCTCGCGGTTGCACCAGACGTCCGGGTTCGGCGTGATTCCCGAGCGGTAACCTTCCACCAGATAGTCCACGATCCGGTCCTTGTAGGAATCGATGAGGTCGATCACCCGAAACTCGATACCCAGTGACTTCGCCACCGCCCGGCCGTCCTCGATGTCCTGCTCCCACGGGCAATCCCCCGGGATTCCCTCGTCGTTGATCCAGTTTTTCATGTAGCCCGCCGCCACCTCGTGACCCTGCTCGATCAGCAGCGCCGCTGCCACCGCGCTGTCCACTCCTCCGGAGAGTCCCACCAAAACCTTCGCCATGCGGGAAGCGTCGAACATCGAACGTCGAAGGAAAGAAAATTTCCCAACTTCGATGTTCAATGTTGGACGTTCGATGTTCGATGTTCATCCTTCCGCCATGCATTCAATGACAGGATTCGGCCGCGGCGCGGCGGCGACCGACGCGTGGCAGGCCGGTGTGGAAATCAGCGCCGTCAACCGCAAGCAGGCCGAAGTCGTCGTGCAAGCGCCACGCGAACTCAACGAACTCGACGCCCGCATCCGCAAGACCGTGCTCGCCGTGGTTTCCCGTGGTCGCGTCCAGGTTTCCATCAACGTCGAGCGGACCCAAAGCGCCGGGGCCGATTTTCGGATAGATCCCGCGCTCGCCCTGGCATTTTCCAAGGCGTTCGGCGAACTCGGCAGGACCGTCGGTTACTCCGTGATGCCCACCGCCGCCGATTTCCTCCGCCAGCCGGGCATCATCGCCGCGGGCAGCAGTGAAATCGATGCCGAAGCCGCCTGGCTCGCGATCGAACCCGCCCTAACCGACGCGCTCGCCCAACTCGCCGCGATGCGAGAAAGCGAAGGCGGCCATCTCAAGGATGACTTCATCTCCCGCCTCGACGGACTCATCGCCTTCACCCGCAAAATTTCCGCCGAAGCCCCCGGCCGGCCGCTCCGCCAGCGCGAGCTACTTACCAAGCGCCTCCGCGACGCCGGTCTTGAACTCGATCCCGCCGACGACCGCGTGGCCAAGGAGATTGCGCTCTTCGCCGACCGCTGCGACGTGAGCGAGGAAATCACCCGGCTCGATTCGCACTTCGCGAAATTCCGCGAATACCTGCAAGCCGCCGAGCCACCGGGGCGTGCTCTGGATTTCCTCTGTCAGGAACTCTTCCGCGAGTTCAACACCATCGGCTCGAAGGCCAACGACGCGGCCATCGCCCAGACCGTTGTCGAAGCGAAGACCGAGTTGGAGAAAATCCGCGAGCAGGTGCAGAACGTGGAGTGAGCGGGATCACTCCGTCTTCGCGGTGTAGTCGAAGACAAACGCCTTTTCCAGCAGACCACTCAGTTTCGCACCGAAGGCCTTGTGCGCCTCGTGCGGCAGATAGGCCTCGAGCGCGGCCTTGTCCTTAAAACTAACAAAGAAGCAATGCGTGAAGCCGTCGTTGAGCTTTTCCACGCTTTCGCTCTTACCCCATTCGTAACCGATGATCGCCGGGATTTTCTTCGGCAGCTCTGCGAAGGCTTTTTCGATTTCCTTCACTTGTTCCGGCGTCGCGGAATCCTTGAACTTGAAAAACACGACGTGGCGGAATTCGCCCGCTGCGAGGGCGCTGGTGGCGGATAATACGGCGGACATGGCGATGATAAGGAGGGTTTTCACGGCCCCTGCTTCTCACCCGGCCCGGACCCTGTCAAGCCAGCGGCAGTTTCATCCCCACCAGATCCCGATCTTCAAGCGCGGATTCCAGATAGGTTTCATCCATCTCGATGGCCTGCTTGAGATGGCTCCGCGCCCGCGGTCCCTCGCCGAGCGTCCACAGATAACAGGCAAGATTGTAGTGGAAGACCGCCATTTCAAACAACGTCTTCGGCCCGCGTAGCAGTTGGTTGCAAGCCGCCAGCGTGTCGCCGGTCTCGTGCAGGCAATAGGCGGCGCGTAGGAAAAACTCCGGTTCGTCCTCCGCCTTCAGGCACAGCAGGCGGGCGGTTTCCGAAGCGGCGTTCCATTGCTCGCGGTCCATCTGCGCGGCCAGTTTCAATTCAAGCGGCGCCCGCAATCTCTGAACCTCTTGGGGCAGCGCTTGGAGTTCATAGAGAGCCTCGTCAGCGAGTCCCAATTCCAGCCAGCCTGCCGCCGCGCGTAACGTTTTTGTCACCACCATTTCCGTGACGCTAGGATATCCGCGCCCCGCTGGCAAACCCTCAGGTTCGTAAAATCGCGTCCCTATTCCTTGATCCCGTCTCCTCGCCCGCTAAGGTCGCACCGCCCATGACCTTCGACCAAGGAGAATTCAATTTCCAAGCCACCGGCCCGGAAGACGGCTATCGGAAATGGCGCGAGGAGCTCGACGCGAAGAAGCGGGCGTTTGAGGCCAGGTGGGGTGTGATCCTAGGTCGCACGGTTTGCGTCACGCTGTAAAATCACGTGAAGCCTCTGACGGGGATGTTGGAATGGGTCACTGATCCGAAGAAAGCACCTTCGAAGACCCCGCTGTTCCGGCTCAAAGGGGTGGAGTTCACCGTCGCGGAGATCGAGAGCATCGTGCAGGTGGAGTTGTAGCGGCGGTCTGCGACCGTCGGCGCGAATGGTTCCGTGCCTTGGCGCTTCTCGTTGGCATCGACGCTCAAAGAGCGCCGCTACAAACGCAAAAAAAAAACGGCGGGCCTTGCGGACCGCCGTTTTTATAACAGTTTCTAACGTGAGGAATCAGATTCCCTTTTTCACGACATCCGTGAGGAGATCGATGACGCGGTTGGAGTAGCCCCACTCGTTGTCATACCAGCTCACCAGCTTGAAGAACGTGGAGTTGAGTTCGATGGACGAGCCGGCGTCGAAAATCGAGGAAGCCGGCGAGTGGATGAAGTCGGTTGAGACCACTTCGTCGTCGGTGTATTCGAGGATACCCTTGAGGTAGGTTTCCGAGGCGTTCTTGAGGGCGGCCTTGATTTCCTTGAGCGAGGTTTCCTTGACGGTCTTCACGGTGAGATCGACAGCGGAAACGGTCGGGGTCGGCACGCGGAACGCCATGCCGGTGAGCTTGCCAGCCACTTCAGGGCAGACGAGCGCCACGGCCTTCGCGGCACCGGTGGTCGACGGGATGATGTTGATGGCTGCCGAGCGGCCGCCTTTCCAATCCTTCTTGGATGGACCGTCCACCGTCTTCTGGGTGGCGGTGTAGGAGTGGATGGTGGTCATCAGGCCTTCGGCGATGCCGAATCCTTCCTTGAGCAGCACGTGGACGATCGGCGCAAGGCAGTTCGTGGTGCAGCTTGCGTTGGAGATGATGTGGTGCTTCGCGGGGTCGTAAAGCTCGTCGTTGACGCCGACGACGAAGGTGGCGTCCTCGCCCTTGGCAGGAGCGGAAATGATGACTTTCTTGGCACCGGCGGTGATGTGGCCTTTGGCTTTTTCCGCTTCGGTGAAGAGGCCGGTGGACTCGATGACGACTTCCACGCCGAGCTCTTTCCATGGCAGGCCTTCCGGGCTGCGCGCGCTCACCACCTTGATGTCGTGGCCGTTGACGACGATGATGTCGTCTTCTTCAAGTTCCGGAGAGGACTTTTTCGAGGAAACGGTGCCGGAGAAGCGACCCTGCGTGGAGTCATACTTCAGGAGGTACGCGAGGTTGTCGGCAGGAACGATATCACCGACGGCGACGACGTTGAAGGTGGTTCCGAGATGGCCTTGTTCGACGAGGGCACGGAAGACAAGGCGGCCGATGCGGCCGAATCCGTTGATGGCAATAGTAGTAGGCATGACAGTATTTTCA
>JBGSOI010000241.1:0-4745 GCA_041739215.1 Akkermansiaceae bacterium | reverse complement strand
GGCTCGCGCGGGGCCGAGGCCAATGCCTCCGGCCTCGCCGCCACCCTTGCCGCCGCCCAAGCGCTCGCCCGCGACAAGCCGAACGCCCCGGTCCATTTCATCTTCCTCCCCCACTCCAACGATTCCGAATCCCCGGTCGTGGAAACCGCCGCGAAATTCCTCGAACTCGCCAAATCCTCTGGCACGCCCCGCGCCATTCTCTGCGTGGAAGCCATGGGCGCGGGCGAACCGCTGTGGCTGACCTCACGTGACGTCGAAGCCGCACCGCTCGGTCTGATCTCCGGACTCGGCGCGGTTTACGGCGCGGAAGTCGTGTGCCTCGGCGGCGATACCGACCTCGCCAGCATCCTTTTTGAAATGGATCTGCCCGCCGTCCGAGTGTCCACCCGCCCGCTCGTCACCGCTGGCGAGCAGGACGAGCGGCTACCATTCGCGCCGACCGTGGCGGGTTCCACCGGCCGCTTGATCGACCTGATCCGCCGGTGTTCGGTAAATTAGGAAGCTAACATTCCCGGTTGCGGAATTCCTGAAGGCATCCAAAATCTCAGCCAACACGAATTCCGCGGATTCCCCCTCTATTTCTCCATGCGCCCCACCGACCTCGACCCCGCCTTCATCTCCCATGCTCCCGGCTATTGGTCGGACGAAGACACTGGAAACTGGGATGATCACCGTTGGCAGCTCCGCAACCGGGTCGATTCCCTCGCGGACCTCGACCTGCGCCTCAACCTCACCGACACGGAACGCGCCGGCGTCCTGCTCGCCGGCACCAAGCTGGCGATGGCGATCACGCCTCACTTTTTCAACCTGATCGACCGCGATGACCCGGATTGCCCGATCCGCCGCCAGGTCATTCCCCGCATCGAGGAAGGCTGGAACGCGCCCGAGGAAATGGCCGACCCCTGCGGCGAGGATTCCCACATGCCCGTTCCCGGGCTCGTCCACCGCTATCCGGACCGCGTCTTGTTCCTCGTGACCGACCGCTGCGCCTCGTATTGCCGCTATTGCACCCGTTCACGGGTCGTCTCCGGCGTCGGCGAGCAGCACCTCGAAACCCAGTGGGAACCGGCATTCAAATATCTCGAAAAGCACACCGAGATCCGCGACGTCCTGCTTTCCGGCGGCGATCCCCTGCTCTTCTCGGACGATCGGTTGGATAAAATCCTGACCCGCCTGCGCTCGATCCCGCACATCCAGTTCATCCGCATCGGTTCGCGGATCCCGATCTTCCTGCCCCAGCGGATCACGCCCGAGCTGTGTGCGATGTTGAAAAAGCACCATCCGCTTTTCATCTCCATCCACACCAACCACCCGCGCGAACTCACCTCCGAGGTCCGCGACGCCCTTGGTCGCCTCGCCGACGCCGGCATCCCGCTCGGCAATCAAAGCGTGATGCTCCGCGGCGTGAACGACAGCGTCGAGGTCCAGAAAGCTCTCGTCCAAAAGCTCCTGATGTGCCGTGTGAAGCCTTACTATCTCTATCAGTGCGACCTCATCAACGGTTCATCCCACCTGAGAACACCCGTCGCGGAAGGCGTCGCCATCATCGAGGGCCTCCGCGGCCACACCACCGGCTACGCGATTCCCCAATTCGTCATCGACGGCCCCGGCGGCGGCGGAAAAATCCCGATCAACCCGAATTACGTCGTGGACGCGTCCGCCGGGCGCATCACGTTGCGGAATTTCGAAGGGGAAATTTTCGAGTATCCGGATCCCACGGAAATCCCGGCCTTGGACCTTGAGAAGTTGCATCAGGAAGCGCTCAGCCGCTCGATTTGACGCTCAGCCCATTCCGCTTGCGCTCGCGGGCTATCAGCCGCCTCAGGCATATTGACTAGTCGACCGATGCGCGTTTCCCGGATCACTCGCGACATCCTGCCGGTCCCGGAAGCCGGCATTGCAGGGCGGCATTTTCACACAGCCATGATTTATCGATGGGAAGGCAATTTCCGGTCACTCGCCATGCGGACGGCCCAGCGGGTCATCTCGATGCCTTCGTTCGCTTGCAGCGGAACGTAGCGGCGATCACCGCGAGGTTCAAAAGGATCGAAGGGGAGAACTAACGTTTCCTACGGACCAGCATCATCCCGCTGGCCAACATCGTTAGGACAAGGCCACTTGGTTCAGGGACACTGGCGACGCGGAACCCCACGTTGAGGTCCTCGTCCGAGGGGAGGATGAGGCCGCGGAAGGCTGCGCGCAGGAGGAGCTCGCTGAAGCTCCAAGCGCCCCCGCGCAGCCCGCGCGACGAGCCGATCACGGCATCGCTCCATTCCCGGACGTTTCCTCCTTGGTCGGCCGTGCCGAAGTAGTTATTCGCCGCCGCGCTGCCCACCGTAGTCACGTTGCCGTTCTGAACTGGCGTGCCCCAGACCGCGCCAGCGGCGTAGTTGGCCACGTTCGCGCCGGGGTTGGAGATGTCTCCGATGGTGTTGGCCGTTCCCCTCGTCGGCACCGTGTCGCTCTGCGTCGGATAAAGCCAGTAATTGTTCCCGCTCGCACCGGGCGTCGGGTCGTAATACGCTGCCTTATACCACTCGTCCTCGCTCGGCAGCCAGACGGTGGCTCCTACGTTCTTGGTAATGATGCCGGTATTCCCGCTGAGCGTGTAAGCTCCGGTCTCAGTGCTGCCCGCACCCTGGCCGTTGTGCAGCCAATTGGTGAAGCGAGCCGAGTCATACCAACTCACGTAGTTCACCGGCTTGTCGCCCATACTGGTGCGGATCGTGTATTTCGAGCCGCTGGCCGCCCCGCTGGTGTAGGTGATGCCGCCGCGTGCATTGCTGCCCATGTTGGTGTTGTAGATGCCGTTGGCATTTGCGCCACCGGGGTCCACGGCGTTGAGGAAATCCGCATACTGGGCGTTGGTGACTTCGTATTTGCCGATCTGGTAGGCGTAGGCCACCGCACCGTAGCCTGCTGGATCGAAAGTGAAGTCGGCCGCATTTCCGACGTTGCCGACGTTGACGTAGTCGATGCTGACCACTGCGAAGGCCGGAGTGACGAGGGAGATGCCAGCCAGAATGGCCAGATTGAAGGAGGGGGTCATCGGAAGTTTCATGGGGAGGAAATTTAACCGGCAATGTAAAGCCGGCTTTCGAGCCAAGTGGCAAGCCTTTTCGACTCCAAGTCCGGGTGGCTCAATCGCCCCACCGCGAAACTCCATGCGGAATCGTCAGCAAAGCTGTCGATTTGACGCTCGGCCCATTCCGCTTGCTCTCACGGGTTGGTGTCCTAGCATCCGGCGCTTTCCAAAGCTCCGTTGCTCATGAACCGCATTTTCGTCGAAAAAAAGACCGGACACCAAGCAGAGGCCCGCCACCTCCTGCACGACCTCCACGAGTCGCTCGTCCTTCCCGGCCTGAAAGGCGTGCGCATTGTCCAACGCTACGATTGCGATGGGCTGAGTGATGAGGAATTCGCCACGGCCTCACGCCTGATCCTGTCTGAGCCACAGGTGGATTCGATTTCTGAGTCTTTCACCCTCGCGGCAGGTGAAACCGCCTTCGCCGTGGAATTCCTGCCCGGCCAGTTCGACCAACGTGCCGATTCCGCCGCGCAGTGCGTCCAAATCCTGACCGGCAAGGAACGCCCGTTGGTTGCCTCCGCGAAGATCATCATTCTCGCTGGCACACTCACCGCCGCAGAAATCGAGAGCGTCAAATCCTACGTCATCAACGCGGTCGATTCGCACGAGGCCTCGATGGCCATCCCGGAGTCTCTCGCTCCTAACACCCACGAGCCCGCCGATGTCGCGATCCTCACCGGCTTCGCCACCATGGACGCCGCCGCTCTCCGCGCGGAACTCGGACTCGCGATGTCCACCGAGGACGTCGTCTTCTGCCAGGCCTATTTCCGCGATGAGGAGAAGCGCGATCCGAGTCTCACCGAGATCCGGATGTTAGACACCTATTGGTCGGACCATTGCCGCCACACGACATTCCTAACCAAAATTAACGAGGTCACCTTCGGCGAAGGCACGGAGCCTGTCCAACGTGCATGGCAAACCTATCTCGCCACCCGCACGGCCCTCGGTCGCGACGAGAAGCCTGTCACACTGATGGACATTGCGCTCATTGGCATGCGTGAGCTGAGGAAATCCGGCGAACTCGACAACCTGGAAGTTTCCGAGGAAGTCAACGCCGCCTCCATCGTTGTGCCGGTTTCCATCGATGGAAAAGCGGAAGAAGAGTGGCTCGTCATGTTCAAGAACGAGACGCACAACCACCCCACCGAAATCGAACCATTCGGTGGTGCCGCCACTTGCCTCGGTGGTTGCATCCGGGATCCTCTATCAGGACGTTCGTATGTCTATCAGGCGATGCGCGTCACCGGTGCCGCCGATCCGCGCGTGCCGTTTTCCGATACCCTTCCCGGAAAACTCCCGCAGAAGAAAATCTGCCAGGTCGCCGCCCGCGGTTACTCATCGTATGGCAACCAGATCGGCCTCGCCACCGGCCAGGTCGCGGAAGTCTATCACCCCGGCTACGTCGCCAAGCGGATGGAAATCGGTGCCGTCGTGGCCGCCGCCCCGCGCTCAAATGTTTTCCGCGGCTCGCCTGCCCCCGGTGATGTCATCCTGCTCATCGGCGGCCGCACTGGACGTGATGGCGTGGGTGGTGCGACCGGCTCTTCGAAGGAACACACCGACACCGCGCTCGCGAACTCCGCCGAGGTCCAGAAGGGCGACGCTCCGACCGAGCGCAAGATCCAGCGCCTGTTCCGCAACCCGGAACTCACCCGCA
>JBGSOI010000239.1:0-3096 GCA_041739215.1 Akkermansiaceae bacterium | reverse complement strand
TCGGCGGCAAACGTTCCGTTCTCAAGCGCTTCGAGCGCGTCAAACTCCTCAAGGAGCGCGGCGAATGGAAAGCCGGCAAGTCCCCAGTCGGACTTCCGAAGACCAAGCACGAGGGTTAATCCCCTGGCTTTCAACACTTTCTAAAACGCGCGGATCCCACCGGGTTCGCGCCTTTTGCATTTACTCCCATGGCTACCAACGACGGCACCCGCCTCAACAAATACCTCGCCTCCTGCGCCGTTGGCTCCCGCCGAGCCTGCGATGAACTCATCAAGGACGGCCGCGTGGAGGTGAATGGCACGCCGTGCATCAACATGGGAACCCGCATTTCGCCCGGCGACCATGTGAAGGTGGACGGCAAGCGGGTGGCTCCACGGGAGACGATGATCGTCGCCTTCCACAAGCCGCGCGGCTTCGTCTGCACCCGCGAGGACGAACTCGGGCGGGACACGATTTACTCGATGCTCCCCGCGTCGCTGCACTCGCTGCACCACGTCGGTCGGTTGGACATGGACTCGGAAGGGCTTCTCATTTTAACCAACGACGGCGATCTCTCGCAGCAGTTGATGCATCCGTCGAAATCGATCGAGAAGGAATACCTCGTCACCTCGAACCAAGCGTTCGAAAATGCCCACCTCGACCAATTCCTCGAAGGCGTTTTCACGACCGAGGGGAAATTGAAGGCGAAGTCGATCGAACGCCTTTCATCCCGCCGTCTCAAGGTGGTGCTCGATCACGGCGCAAAACGCCAGATCCGGGTGATGTTCGACACGCTCGGCTATCAGGTGACCAAACTGATCCGCGTCCGCATCGGCGCGTTGTGGCTCGGGGATCTGGAACCCGGTGCGTGGGCGGCCTTGAACTCGGTGGAAGTCCAGATGCTGCTGGGAAACCCGAAGCCGGCGAAGAAGCGCGGAAACGCCCGGGACTGATCGAGATTGCTTACCAATTCGCCTCGCCGCTTTGCCCGAACTCGATGGGACCTTTGCCGGTTTTCCCCCATTCAAGGTTGCGCACATCCTCGGCTTTGACCGGCTCCGGGGCGATGAAAACGATCAGGCGCATGCCGTCGGTGATGTAGGGATCGCCGGTGAGATTGGTGCGCGGTTGCTCGCGGAATGAAGGCTCTGAAGCGCGGACAAATCCGAAATACTCGACCCGGAAACGAAACAACAGGCTCTCCAACAGAAATTGGCGCGCCTCGTCCACCATCGGATCGATCACATGCGTGGTGAGCGTGGGCGATTTGCGGGTCAGCTTGATCCCAACGTCCCGGCTGATCTGTCCGACCCACACCGGGCGCCCTTCCACCGTGTAGGGCGCGAGCCAGAGACGCATGTGGTTGCGCTGGGAGAGATTGGCGCGGGCTCGTTGAAACGCGAGATCCTGGGGTCTCCCGAAAAGATAGAGCGAACTAACGGGTGCGTTCGGATAGGGCTCTCCGTTCATCGCGGCCCCGATCATGCGGCGGACCGTGAGGGAGTCGATGCGATGAGTAAACGACCAGCCGCATTCGGACAGCGCCGCCATCATCTGCGTGGGCTCACCGACGAGCACGATGTTGAGGGGATCCCCGGAAGCCGTGCCTTTGGCATTGGTCACGGCGGCGGGGAGTTGCTCAAGTTTCGAGCGAAGTTGATTGCGGCTCAAGCTAACGGGCTTTTGTCCCGCCTGGATCGCCGAAGGGTCCATTTTTTCGAAATCGAAATGCCCATCCGGAGTGCGCAGCGGAAAACCAAAACGCCGGACCTTCCCGTTGCCATTGGTGGTGACCTCGACGAATCGCCCGCCTTCACTGCGCGGTATCAACACGTGGCCATCATACGTCTTGCCTGCCTCAAGCCGCGAGCGCATCGCCAAGTCGCGGAAATGCTGTTGGGTTGAGGTAAATCCCGCGCCGGCCCACTGACGCCGGAAGAGATAAGCCGCCTCGTCCGCCGTGAAATATTCAGGGTCAAGGTGGGCCGTGAGCAGCCAGTTTTCATCGGGAGATTTGTTAGATACCCGCAACCAGACGGCTTGCAGCCCTTTTTTCGCGAGGTTCACGCCATAGCGTTGGCGAGCTTCCTCATCCGGCAGCAGACAGGCGGAAACGGATACGCGATCCACGGTTTTCGTCTGGATGCGGTCCGTAAAAGCAGCCTCGCGGTTTCCCGCCGAGAGAGCGCCTTTCAAATCGGATAGGCGCGACGAGGGTTCGCCCGGTCCCCTGATCAGCGGCCGGCAGGAGGCCGCCATGAAGAGCCAGACAATCGCAACGGCGGAGGTGGCGACGACGGAAGCTTTCATCCGAGGAGGTCGTTAGAACTCGGTGGCTTTCCCGACTTTCAGCACCCAGCCGGCCTCACCCGGGTGGAGGTTGTATTGGAGTTGGCGCATTTTTCCGGTGGGTTTGGGATCCGCCGGGTCTGCGGCGAAGATCGGGAATCGGCGGGCGAGGCTGTTTTCGACGACCGCGAACTCATCGCGACCGCGATAGCCAGGGGCGTGTTTTTCGTCATCCTTGAGGTCGAGCAGGTAAATCTGACTGAGGGATTTTTTGCGGTTCGCGCTGTAGGCGATGAGGTTGGTGCCGTCGCCATCCTTGGCGTAAATGTAGATTTCCGGCGAGCCATCCACATTGATGTCGCCCGTCTCGATGCGGGTGATGGTGCCGATGATTTCCATGGTGATCGGACGGTTGTCTTCCGCGAGACCGGCGGGTGTGATGGTGAAGGAGTTACCGGTTTTGAGGTTCGGGCTGGTGACCTTGAAGCTGATGCCGTGGAGCGATTCCGTCTGCTCGAAAGGGGGAACCGCCTCGGAGAAAAGGATTTCCTCATCGCCTTTGAGGGTGGCGTTCGCCTCGCCCGCGCCGGCCGGATAGTTTTTCCCATCGAAGGACAGGCTGGCGAGTCCCGGCGCGGCCCCGCCACCGCGGACGGTGACGAGCAGATCGCGATAGCCGTTGGTCACGCCCTGATCTTTATACACAAGTCCGCGGGCCTGGCGCGGATTGTCGCGGAAGCAGCCGTCGGAGTGGAACAGCTAGCAAGACTTCGCCGGTTCACCGCCGGCAATCCGGGCAGCACGAAGCCGGCGGGCCCGTAAGGACCG
>JBGSOI010000235.1:0-12592 GCA_041739215.1 Akkermansiaceae bacterium | reverse complement strand
CAGCTCAAGCTCGGGGAGCGGGCAGGATTCTTCATTGGGAAGCTGGCGGGGACGGCAGATGCGGCCATCCTAATCACTTCAAACGGTCGTACCAGTCTTTTGTGAGGGGTTTCGGAAATTATTTTTGGCAAAGGGTCTAGGCCGAACTCCCGGAGCCATGGTGATCGAATCCGGGAGACTACCCCTCAAGGGAAATCTCAGTGAATCGGATCAGGTTTCCCATTTCAACTAATGGCCGGGGACACAACAGGATCAGGCTGGGAAAGCATCAGTAGTAACCGAATCCGCTGCTCAGGTTCCCGCCTGCTCTGGGCCGGTCGATTGAATGAAGCCTGGGATTTGCTTCATCCGGTTTCCATCGTTGCTTGGAAATTGATGAAAGAATTCGCGCGAAATGAATTTGCCTTGGGGCGAGCCATTCGGGCTTCGCCATTTTGGAAGTTCTGCTAGCGCAGACTCTGGATTCGCGCTCCCGTTTCGTCACGGCACCTCCGTCCAACTTGCGCTGGTCAGACGCCAGCCGTCCTTTTCCTTCTGCCACTCGTAGGTGACATCGAAGGTGCCGTCCACGGGGCGATATTGTGGCAGGACGACGAGGCCGACCAATGTTAGTTCCACCGTGGCTTGGTCGCCGTTGATGGTGACGGAGCGGATTCTCTTAAGGTCGAAGCGGGTTTCCTTGGCTTGGTTGCAGAGCCAGGAGTAAGCGGATTCCAGTTCCTCGCGTTGGAAGGTGCCGTTGGCTTCCTTGATGGTCGGGGTGTCGAGTTTCACCTGGCTGGAGAGCAAGGCGTTGAGCGAGTAAGCCCCCATCTGGCGGCCGACTTTTCCCTGGCCGCTGTCGAGGGTGAGCGTGGTGAGCAGCGACTGGGTGCGGCGTTTCAAGACCTGGGTGTCGGAAAACCACCAGTAGGCGAGGCCCCCGAGGGCGGCAAGGATGACGAGGGAAATGGCGAGGCGTTTCATGGGGTGGCGGCGGCGTGTTGGTTGGGATCGTAGAAAATCCGGATGTCCGCCTTGTCGGTGCCCAGCAGTTGCTGGGCACGTTTGAGTGCGGCACGGGTCGAGAGGTTCGGGTTGCGGGGATTGGTTAGGAAGATGTTGCTCTCGCCGGCCCGGCGGTCGCAGCCGTCCTGCAAGGTGATGAGGATCCCGGATTTTTTCAGCACCCGATAGACCTCACGGGTCGCGCCGGAGACGATAAGGTGCAGGCCTTTTTCCCGCATGAAGAGGATCAGGTCCTCCAGCGCCATGACGCTCGTCGCGTCGAGATGGCGGGCGTTTTTCAAGCGCAGGATGATCACCTGGATCGCCGGGTCGGAGACGGTCCGCTGGATCTGCGTGCGGAACAGTTCCGCCGCGCCGAAAAACAGATCGCCCTCGACGTGGACGATCGAGATCGCCGGGATCGGGCGCTGGCGCTTCTCGCCCATTTCCCGCAGTTCGCCCTTCTCGCTGAACTCATACTCGATCAGATAGGGCCGGCTCGCCTTGCGCAGGAAGAGCATGATGGAAATCGCCACGCCGATGAAGATCGCCACGTGCAACGGTGCTAACAGCGTGGCGAGGAAAGTGATCACCAGCACCGCCGCGTCGTCGGTGGTCGAGAGCAGGCAGATCCGGATGTGACGCAGGTTGAACAGCGAGAACGACAGGGCGATGACCAGCGCCGCCAGCCCGGCCTTGGGCACGTAGTCGATCAGGGGCACGCCCCAGCCGACCGAAGCGGCGATCAGGATTGCGAAGCCCATGGTGTAGATGCCGGAAAACAACGAGGCGAAACGCGTGCGCGCGCCGGACTCTTGATTGAGCATCGAACGTGTTAGAGAGCCGGAGGCGGGCATCCCGCCGGCGATGGCGCTGCCCAGGTTGGCCATGCCGACGGCGAGCATGTCCTGGTTCACGTCCGGACGGTCGCCGGTTTTCGAGGCGAGGGTCTTGGCCATGAGGGTGTTCTCCAACGACGCGAGGAAGGCGAGCGCGAAGGCGATGCTCAGCAACGACGAGATATCCGAGAAAATCCCCGGGCGGACCAAGTGCGGCATTTTGAACATCAGATCACCGAAGCCGAAGGTCGCGAAGGTCGCCGTCCCCTTGAACGGTTCCGTCCCGCTGTGGATCAACGAGCCGAAAACCACCGAGGAAATCAACAGCGCCAGTGCGAACGCCGGCCATGTCGGCCGCCACCGCCGGAACGCCAGAAACACTAACAAGGTGGTGCTGCCGATCAATACCGAGACCCAATGGGTATGCGGAAGCGCCCGCGCCAGCCCGAATAACAGGCCCACGAAGGTCGAGGAGGTTTCGTCGCTCACATAAGCCTCCAACCCGAGGAACGGCTTCAACTGGTTCGCCACGATCAACACCGCCGCGCCGGAAATATAACCGACCAGCACGCTGCGCGAAATGAACTGCAACAAATCCGCCACCCGGAACACAGCTCCAACGGTCGCGAAGAATCCCACCATCATCACTAACAGGGGGATCAGTTCGCTCCAGCGCCCGGTCAACGCCGGGTTCACTGAGAAGAAACTGAACAGCATGAACGCCGTCGCATTCGTCGGCCCGAGGATGGTGTGCCGCGAGCCGGCAAACAACGGCGCGACGAATGCCGCCACCGCCGTGCTGATGATGCCATACACGACCGGCAGTCCGGCGATCGCCGCGAACGCGATGCCTTGGGCGATCGCCAGCACCGTCACGTTCGCCGCGGCCCACGCGTCGGCGCGCAGTTTATCGATACTGTATTTTCGCAGGTCCTTGGTGAACGGGGCGATCTGCACCCGCTCCGCCGCGAAGAAATCCCGGACGTTGCGGGTGGTCTTGCCGAGCGTGCGGAAAAGTTTCATCGAATCGATGGAGACTACTTGAAGCGCGCCCGCCGGAAAAGGAAGATTCCTAACACCACACAGGCCACGTTCGGGGCCCACAGCAGGATTGTCGCCACCGTTTGTGACTTGAACTGGTCGGCCATCATCGTGATCAGGAAATAGCCGGTGCCTATCAGCAAGCTGTACACCAGCCCGAGTGACGTGTCACGGCGGCGCGATTGCAGCCCCAACGGCACCGCCACGAAGGCGAAAGCGAAGCAGGCCATCGAGAATGAATAGCGCGTCATGATCACCGTGCGCATCTTGAGTTTCTTCTCTTCGCTCAGGGTCGGGTCATTCGCGATCTCGTGGAGGATCTCCGCGTTAGACATCGCGTTGGCCTTCGGCTTCTTGGGATTCCCCAAATCGAACACCAACGGTTCCGCCTCGTGGGCGAAAACCATTTCCAACTCGCCCGTGGCATTGCGGGACTCCAGATAGCCATCCAGCAGTTTCACCCTCAACTGGTTCGTTCCCGGAGGCAGTGACAAAGCGGCTCGGGTGGCGTGGATGTAGGAAACGTCTCCCGCGACCTCCCGGGTCTTCGGCAAAGTGTAGAAATGAAACCCTTCCACCCACTCGCCGCTGGTCCCCTCGATCAGCAACTTGTTCAATTGCTCGCCGTCCTCCTTGAAGTCGAACTTCACCAAGCCCGGTTTCAACAGCGACTTCGGATCGCGCTTCGCCTGCTCGTAAAAAAGCTGCCAGATCTCCGCCCGAGAGTGCGGCACCACATTGATGTTGAGCCACAGGCTCAGCAGCGAGAGCCCCGCCCCGATCACAAACACCGGTGCCGACAGCCGCACCAGGCTGAGCCCGGCCACCCGGAAGCTGGTGATCTCGTGGTTCGCCGACAGCCGCCCGAACACCATCAGCACCGCTGATAGAAATCCCCACGGGATCGTGAACATCAGCGACAGCGGCAGCACGTTGATGACGAAACGGAGCACCAGTTCCAGCGGTGCCTTCATGTCCACCAGCAGGGGTTGGATCTTCTTGAAAAGGTTCCCCAGCACCAGCACCAGACCTAACACGAGAACCGCGTAAAGCGTGCCCATAAGCACCTGTTTCCCAATGTAGCGGTCTGAAATACGCATGAACTCGCCACACCCTAGCTGACCGTCCCGGCCTGTCCAGACCAGAGAAGGAGCACGCGGCACTCAGGGAATTTCATTGACGGGCTGATAGATCCGAAGTTTATGTCACGTCAACCAACCCACCGTGAAAAAATCCACATTTCCACTCGTCCTCGGCCTGGGTGCGGCTGGGTTTCTAGCCGGCTTCGCGGGCAAGCGCCTCATCACCAGCCCGCCTGCCTCCACCGTGGGTGAGGTTGCCCGGAATTCCCCCGCAAACCGCGACAATGCCGGTGACAGCACGGAAAGCAGCCTCGCCCCAGCGGCCAAAGGCACCAAGGCGCAGCCCGCAAAGCCGTCCACGCTTCGGTCCAGCGACACGTTGGAGTCCCTCGCCGCGCTGGACAACGATTCGCTATACTCCCGGCTCGCGCTATGGATGATGGACGCCAGCGAGGAAGAAATCGCCGCCTACTGGGCCACGGCCAAGGACAAAGACCGCTCGAACGACATCACCGACCTCATTTTCGTCAACTGGACGCGGCTGGACCCGCGGGCCGCGATCGCCGCCGTCGCTGGCACTGGAAACGAGCACTACGCCTGGTGGGCCTGGGCCTGCCACGATCCGAAAGGCGCGTTGGCCGCTGCCATCGCCGCCAATCCGGACCGCGTGAACAACGTCGCCTGGGGCATCGGCGAGTTTCATGCCGACTGGCTCCGAAAGAATTTGGACCAGATTCCGGAGTCCGGCAGATACAACGCGCTCTCCGGCTTGTCCAAATGGGACGACACCGACAATCCCGAGGAAATCCTCGAGCTCCTGAAAATGAACGGCAACCGCTTCAACCCGGGGATTTTCGGCACCCTGATCCGCAAGGACCCGTGGGCCGCATTCGATTGGATCAAGCAGAACGAGTCCACCATCGCGAGCCAGTATGGCAGCACCAACAACGCCATGGACATGCTCGTCAAATCGATGGGCGAATCCCAACCGGAAGCCCTCCAGCGCCTGGCCGACCAAACCCCGTCCGGCGAGGCCAAGCGGAAAATGGAGGCGGTTCTGTTTGAGAATCTCCTCAAGACCGACCCCGACGCCGCCCTCGAACAAGCCACCTCCACCCAAGCCCCGCGCATCGCCGCGGAACGACTGGCCGCCGTCGGCCTGAGCTTCGCCGAGACCGATCCGGCGAAAGCCCTCGAACTCACCCAAAAAATGTTAGCCATTTACCCCGGGGCGCTCAGCGGGACGACCTGGATCAAGTATCCCAACGGAGCCTCCGGTTCAGGTTCGGAGATCAAGAGCGTCCAGGAATTGGTGAACGGCCTGATGGACAAGGACCCGGCCAAAGTCTTGGAGCTCACTCCCCCGCAAGCAGGCAATGACGGGCATGAATCGACCTTTTCGAACTTGGCGAGCAGATGGGCGAAGCAAGACCTCGTCGCCTACACCAACTGGGTGAACCAGCAGAATGATCCGGAGGTTCGGAATCAAGCGGCTGCCGTCGTCGTCAGCCAACTCACCCAGCAACAACAGTTCGAGGAAGCCGCCGAGTGGGCGATGAGTTCCGAGAAAGCGAAATCCCAGGTGGGCAATGTCTTCTACAATTGGAACCGGGTTAATCCCGGCGAAGCCCAGGCTTGGCTCGAATCGGCTGACCTGCCCGATTCCCAGAAGGCAAACTACAAACGCAACATCAACGTCGAATGAACCCGCTCCCTAACAAGCCTGTCGTTCTCGCAGGTGCCGCCCTCGGGTTTCTGGCGATGACCGTTCTCGGCTGGAACCTGGCCGATCAACCGCCAAAGCCAGCCGCAGCCTCGCAGCCGGAAGTGACGGCCAAGGTCGCCAACCGGCCGACCCGTCACGCCCGCAAGTCCGGTCCGCCTGATGCGGTCCGCCAGCAGATGGCGTCCATCCGTGCGCTCGGAACGCCGGAGGAACGCATGCGCGCCACCATCGAGCTCGCCTACAACCTGCCCGTTTCCGAGATCGAGGCGTGGATGGAAAACCGCTGGTTCAACACCGGCCAGGGCTTCGACTTGAGCCTCTTCAACAAGATCCTCACGGAACGCTGGAACAAGGAAGACCCCGAGGGCCTGCTCGTCTGGAAACTGAAAAACAACTCCGGCAACGCCGCCGCGACGCTCGCGTCGTGGGCCGCCAAGGAACCCGAGCGGGTCGCCGCTTTTTTCAAGAACCATCCTAACAAGAACCTGCAGCTGCAATCGCTCGCGGCCATTGCCAAAGCCAACCCGGCCTTCGCCCTCAAATGCCTCCGCGAAATGCCAGCCAGCAGCACCTCCGAAGACGGCATGGCCGGTTATTATAACAAACAGACACTCGCGGAACTGGCGAAATCCTCCCCGGCCGAGTTGGAGGCGGCGCTTGCCTCGCTCCCCGCCGGTTTGCGGACCCAGGCAGAGGCGGTGCTGATCGGGCAACGCTTGCAAACATCGTTCAATGATGAATTCGCGAAACTCCTCGAACGTCCCGACGGTTGGAAAATCCTCACCACCAATTTTTCCGAAATCCCCGGAATCGGCGACAAGCTTTTCGACCAACTCGCGGAGATGCCGGACGCTTGGAAAAAATCCCTCGCTTCTGACCCCTACGACCTGATGGATGCATCCACCGCGACCAAATGGTGGAATGCCGACCTCGAAGATTTGGGCTTCAACGAGAAGGACGCGAAACGCATCCGTTCGGCGGCGTTGAACCGGATGGCTTCCAAACAACCCGAGGAAGCACTCAAGCTGCTAGGATCCGCGGACCTCGATCCCGGCAACCGGGAAGCGGTCATTTCCAACATTTTCGCGAATCTCGAAGGCAAACCTGAAAAAGGCGAAGCCCTGCTCGCCCTGCTAGGTTCGGAGGAAGAGAAGCAACAGGCCCGCGCCGCCCTCGCGGCCTACAGCGACAACAGCGACAACAGCGACAACAGCTCCGCGGAAAAAATCGAGAACCCCACCGATTGGTTGGAGAAGGTCGCCACCGCCGGTCTCAAATCCAGCGACTCCTATCAGTTTCTCTCGATGTTGCGCGAATGGGACCCGGAAAAAATCGCGGATCTCGGCAACCAGTTCCGGACCATGCCGGACGACCGGAAAAAGCAGGTTGCCCAGGTGATCGCCAGCAACAGCAGCTACGCCCGCAATGTCGGTCCCGCCTTGGTCGGCGATGCCATCCGTTACCTCGTCGCCCAACCAGCAGACCCCGCAGCCGGATATCGGGGCAGCTCCTTCGATCCAGTCGCCCAAGCCTCCAATTTCGCCGTCAACTGGTCGAAGACTGATCCCGCCGCCGCCGGCACCTGGGTCCAAAGCCTGCCCGCCGGCGACGCCCGGTTGTGGGCCCAGAAGAACCTCGCCGCCAACTGGGCGCAATACGATCCCGCGGAAGCCGCGCAGTGGGTGAAAACCCTCCCCGCCAGCGAGCGCGCCGAGGTGCAGGAATTCATGAAAACCGGCGGGAACTGATAGAGGAAGGACTCATCCATACCGCTTGACCATCCCGCCCCGGGCGCTGAAGAGCATCTCGCCGAAAAACGCGTTGCGAGACATTCCGGCATCAGGTAACCTGCGAGGTGGTAAGCAACCCCGTGAATTATGAAATTTGACTCGCAAAACCCCTCGCCGCTCGCGGCCAAAATCCTCGAAGCCGAACTGAAACTTGAGAAACTCGAACAAGAGATCGCCGAGATCGGCCAGCCCGCCGGACAAGAACTCCAGCGGCGGCTTGAGGTGCTGAAAATCGAGGAAAAGGCGCTCAAACGGAACTTCGAGGAATCCCAACTGCGCGGAGAACCCGACTCGGTTAGAATGGAGAAGATCGAGACCCTGCTCCGCCACATCGAGCGCGAGGAGGACTCGGTAGAGCACGATGCGGATTTCCTGCATCAGGCCGCGCCCTCGTCCATGACCTACGCGGTGCAGGCCGGGGCGCAGGTGGCGGACCTTCTGGGACGCGGCATGAAACGGGTGCTCGGGGATCATCACCCGCTCGGCGAATCGGTATTCGTCAATCACTCGCACGACAACCTGACCGATGAATACGGCCTCGTTGACCGCGAAAGCGCGCCGCCGGTGAAACCGGAGCCGCCTAACGCATAGTCGCGGACTTCCGGTCCGGATTTTCCCGAGCCGGGTGCTAACGGACAAGCTGTGGCGAAGCGGCGCCACACCGCATGATTCATCCAGGAACAAGCTTGGCGTTTCGGCAAACAGCACTCATGTTCCGCCACCTCCGTTCGGCATGAAAATCCTCAGCTACCTCGATTCCGGCTACTCGCCATTTCTCCGCCGCCTCAACCGCCGTGCCATGCCGGAGCCAGGAACGCGCGATCTCGTCACCCAGATCATCGCCGAAGTCGCAGCCAAGGGCGACGAGGCATTGTTCACGTTCACCAAGCGCTTCGACGGCGCGATGCTCACCGCAAAGACGCTTTTTGTTAGCGACGCGGAATTCTCCGCAGCCGACGCCGCCGTCACCGCCGAAACGAAGACCGCGGTTGCCCGCAGTTTGACGAACATCCACGCCTTTGCGAAACGGAGCTTGCGGAAAGACTGGTCCGCGAAAAATGCCGAGGGCGCGACGGTCGGGGAACGTTTCACTCCGTTCGAGCGGGTCGGAGTTTACGTGCCCGGCGGCAAGGCGCCGCTGGTTTCCACCGCGTTGATGACCGCCGGATTCGCCCAGGCCGCCGGAGTTCCTGAAATTCTAGCCGCCACGCCCTGCGGCCGCGACGGGTCGGTGAATCCCGCGCTGTTATACGCGTTGAAGGCCGCCGGCGTGACCGAGGCGATCAAGGTCGGCGGCGCGCAAGCGATCGCCGCGCTCGCGCTTGGAACACGATCGATCCGCCCGGTGGACCGGATCTTCGGACCGGGTAACAGCTTCGTCGTCGAGGCGAAACGCCAGCTCGTCGGGGCCGTGTCGATCGACCTTCTCCCTGGGCCGAGCGAGATCCTCATCCTCGCGGACAAGACCGGAAATCCCGATTTCATCGCTGCCGACATCCTCGCCCAAGCCGAACACGGCGGCGACAGCATGGTCGGCTTCGCGACGGATTCGAAGGCGTTGTTAGGAAAAGTGATCAAGGCCATCGACCGCCAGCTCCCCACCCTTTCGCGCACGAAGATCATCAAGGAGGTCCTCAAGCGCGGCACCTTCCTGCTGCACGTGAAATCGTTCGCGGAAGGGGTCGCGATCTGCAACGCGTTCGCCCCGGAGCACCTCTCGCTGATCACCGCGGACGAAGACCGCTGGCTACCGCTCATCCGCACCTGCGGCGCGATCTATCTGGGCAACGACTCGCCGGTCGCCGTCGGCGATTTCCTGGCAGGCCCCAGCCACACCCTGCCCACGGGCGGCTCGGGACGATCGTTCTCCGGCATCCGTGCGGATCAATTCCAACGCCGGACCAGCATCGTGCGGCTCGACAAAGCATCCGTTAGGAAATCGCTGTCCGTGGTCGAGGAGTTCTCCCGCGTCGAAGGCCTCGACGCACACGGCAGATCGACGGCCATCCGTTTGGAAAAATAACCGTTCAGCGGGCCGGCGAAATCGCATCCAGCACTTTCACCGCCTGCCACGCCGCCTCGACATTGTGGACGCGGAAAACCTGCGCCCCGCCCGCCATCGCCGCACTGAGGCAGGCGATGGTCCCCGCACCCCGACTGGCAGGATCCGGAAGCCCGAGAACCTCGCCGATCACGGTTTTCCGCGAGACCGGCACCAGCACCGGGCGGCCGAATTTCTGCAAGCGCTCCAGCTCCCGATAGATCGTTAGATTGTCGTCCCGCTGTTTTGCGAAATCGATGCCGGGATCGAGGATGACTGATTCCAGGTCCATCCCGGCGGCCATCGCCAGCTCCAGCTTGTCCTCGAAAAAGCATTCCATCGCCTCCATCACGTCATCCCACCGTTGTTGGAAATGCGGGATTTTCGGCTCGCCGACGCTGTGCATGATGAGCAACGCAGCTCCATGCAAGGCGCAGGATTTTGCATTCCGATCATCCGGCAGTGCCCCCATGTCGTTGATGATTTCCACCTTTCCCAGCCGCAAAACGCCTTCGACCACCTCCGGTCGCCAGCTGTTCGCTGACAAAACCGGTGGCCAAATCTGCACATCGTCCTTCGCATCCACTCCGGTCCAAACGTCCTCCCAGCGCTCAATGAATCCCCGGAAACGCCGCAGTTCCTCAGCCACGCTTACCGCCTCGCGGTTCGTCCGCGCGCTTTCCGCTCCCACGTCGATCATGTCCGCTCCAGCCGCCACCTGGTTCCGCGCCAGCGCGATAGCCGCATCAAAATCCAGCGTCCCATCGCCGGAAAACGAGTCGTCGTTCACATTCACGATCCCCATCACCAGCGGTCGCCGGGGAAACTCGATCACCCGCTGGGGCAGCCTCAGTCGCATGGCCTGACTCTTCCTTGGAAATTGAAATCTGAACACTGAAAACTCATCCCGCTTGCCCACCGCCGCTCCTTGTCTACCCTCCGCGCATGTCTTCCACGTTCGGCCACGTATTCCGCATCCACACCTTCGGCGAGTCGCACGGCGGCGGCGTGGGTGTCGTCATCGACGGCTGCCCGCCCCGAATTCCCATTTCCCGGGAGCAAATCCAACACGAACTCGACCGCCGCCGCCCCGGCCAATCCGAAATCGTCACCCCGCGCAAGGAGGCCGACACCGCGGAAATCCTCTCCGGCCTCCAAGACGGCCTCAGCCTCGGCTCGCCCATCGCCATTATCGTTAGAAATACCGACCAGCGCCCCGGTGCCTACGATGAAATGGCCGCGAAATACCGCCCCAGCCACGCCGACTACACCTACGACGCGAAATACGGCATCCGCTCCGCCTCGGGTGGCGGTCGCGCGTCGGCCCGTGAAACGATCGGCCGCGTCGCCGCTGCGGCGGTCGCCCGCCAGGTGCTCGATGCGTTTCATCCCGGCATCGAAATCCTCGCCTGGGTCAAATCCATCCAGGAACTCAACGCCGATGTCGACCCGCTAACAGTCACCACCGCCGACATCGAGTCCAACATCGTCCGCACCGGCGATCCCGCGATGGTCGAAACCATGATCGACCGCATCAAAACTATCCGCAACGACGGCAACTCGGTCGGCGGCGTGATCGAGTGCGTCATCCGCAATTGCCCGCCCGGCCTTGGTGAGCCGATCTTCGACAAGCTCGAAGCCGACCTCGCCAAAGCCATGCTCTCGCTGCCCGCCACCAAGGGTTTCGAGATCGGCTCGGGATTCGCCGGCACGCTTCTAACCGGCCGCGAGCACAACGACCCGTTCCGCATGATGGACGGCAAGGTGCGCACCACCAGCAACCGCTCCGGTGGCATCCAGGGTGGCATTTCCAACGGTGAAAACATCATCTTCCGCGTCGCCTTCAAGCCCACCGCCACCATCATGAGCGAGCAGGACACCGTCACCTCCAGCCACGAAAACACCGAGCTCAAAGGCCGCGGCCGCCACGACGCCTGCGTCCTTCCGCGCGCCGTGCCGATCGTGGAAGCCATGGCAACGCTGGTGCTAACGGATCATCTTTTGAGGCAGAAAGCACTTGGATGGGAGTCCAAAGTTGAGGGTTGAGAGTAGGATAATGCTCCCTTTGGCCTCGCCCTCTTCGCTCGCCACACTCAACCATCAACTCACAACTTCTCCCATTGTCTCCCGACGCCCTACCGCAGATCAGTCTCGGCACCGCAGTGCTGGTGATTTTCGTGATATGCGCCGGATTCGTCCTGCTGCGCGGCATCACCCGGATGATTGTCGGCACCCTGGTGCTAGGTGTTAGCGCGTGGGTCGGTTTCCTTGTCTGGCAAATGGCACCCGGCCTGTCCTTGGATTGGTTCGGAAAATCCATTGCCTGGTTCAACAATGGACTTCCCGCAACAGCATTTCTCGCCGCGTTTTTCATCATCGGAAAAATCGCCCGGACCGTCGCCCGGCCATTTGGAGGATCCTCAGCACCGCGGAAACCCCAGTCTCTTGCCGGGACGGCGGTTCGGCTTGTCCTGGCGTTGATTCCCACCGCGCTGATCTCCCTGTTCGTCGCCGCGTTGGTCCATCACGGCGGTTCCATCGCGGAGGTCCGCGACTATTCGAGAAAGTCTTCAAGTCATGAAGATTCCGGAAAGGCCGGACTGTTCCAACAGATGAAGGATTCCATCAACGGCATTCTTCCCGCCTCCTGGATTCAGGCGCTCGATCCCAATGCCCAGCCAAACCGCGTGGCCCTCGCGAAACTCATTGCCGCGGAGTCCAAATCTCCGCAAAAACCCATGATCGACCCTCAAACCGGCAAGCCCGTCCCGCGCGCCATCATCGTCAGCGACCCGGCCCTCCAAAACCTTGCCCGCGAGGGAAAATTCAGCACACTCCTGCGCCACCCGCTTCTCACCAAGGCCCTCGACGACCCCAAGCTCCGCTCGCTCCTGAAGAATCTCAATCTTTGAATGAGTTGAGAGTATAGGGTTGAGAGTTGATGGTTAGAAAATAGATCCAGACTCTCTGCAACAACTTCTCTCCACTCTCAACCCTTAACTCTCCACTCTCAACCTCTTCCCATGCCCTACCTCGTCACCATCGGCCTCGAAGTCCACGCCCAGGTCAAGACGCGCACCAAGATG